>NZ_CP035687.1:716100-1074151 GCF_009665255.1 Vibrio metoecus | reverse complement strand
ATTTTGCAAATCCTCGACCTTGTTTATAAGGCGAAACATTGTATCCAATTTCAACTTCACCATCTTGAGGTTCATCTTTGAAGCCACAGAAACCAACGACATTATTGTCCACTGACATCATGTAGGGTAATGACCAAATTTCAGCTTTTGAGTTTTGGATCTGCTCATAAGAACGAATCAGAACATGCTTTGGTGGCAAAGCCCCTTCACAAAACGTCAATTCTGAGTCAAGGCAAACATGGTCGATCAAGCATTTAAGATGACGCTGATTTAACTGTTGTAGTTCCAATTTTCCACCCTGTGCCTAACGCCCGCCTAAGGGGCTGGCAACGCATTACCACTAAACTTAAACACACCAACTGCAACCGCCGCGGCTCAATGGGACTGGAAACGCCACGCGTTGACAGTCCCTCTTGAGGCGTTTGTTAGTTTGCTTTCACTCAAATCGTGCGATTTAATCATTTTAAACACTTCGCACCATGAGCTATACTCTTTCAAACTTTGAGTGAGGAGCCTAGTTATGCACACACTAACAGCAAATGATGCTAAACGAAATTTTGGTGAACTTCTTCTAAGCGCACAACGCGAACCTGTCATCATCAGCAAAAACAGTAAGAATACTGTCGTTGTCATGTCCATTAAGGACTTTGAAGAACTTGAAGCAATGAAACTCGATTATCTCAAACACTGCTTTGAGTCTGCTCAGAAAGACTTAGATAGTGGCAAAACCGTTGATGGTGCCACTTTTCTAAACACCCTTTGATTGAGCGTTTACCTCAATATGCAAAATAAACAATATAAGCTCAGCCAATTAGCCCAAGAGCACTTACTCAAGATTAAACACTACACCATTGAAAATTTCGCTGAAGCGCAGTGGCAAAAATATAAGTCGACCTTGCTTTCAGGTTTCCAAACTCTAGCGGATAACCCAGGACTAGGAAAAAGCTGTGAAGATATTTACCAAAATGGTTTTTACTTTCCAGTGGGGAAACACATGGCTTATTACACCAAAGAAGCAGACTTCATTCTCATTGTTGCGGTATTAGGGCAATCACAGCTGCCCCAAAAGCATCTCAAACAGTCACGCTTTGTTTCTTAGTCTCCGATTGCAAACTAACGCCCGCTTAAGGGGCAGACAACGCTACTACTAACTTTCCGCATAACACCGTAATCACAAAAACCAACGCATTGTAAAATGCCGCGCGTTGGCTGTCCCTCTTGAAGCGTTTGTTAGGTTTATGGTTAATTTGTGCGATAACCACCTAGCTTACCAATTATCTGACCTGCTATAGATTGCAATCTTTTCAGTGATTTATAGGCTTTATCAACACTTTTCCCTTCACCTTTTTCCGATAATGCATAAGTATTTAGGAGTATTTTTTCTCTATTGTACTCCGAGAGCAAGCCACCTAATTCATCATTAATAGAACTAGCAAGAGCAGATACATAGATAATATCCGCTTGAGATTTACAATCTATATCTAATTTTTCATCTTGTTGAGATTGAGCAAAGACTATTTGGGCCATCTTCAAGTCCAATTCTAGGTATTTTAGTATTGGTTCAATAACATATTTGGATTTGTAGTCTCTCGTAAAACGTCTGTTCTCCGACTTAGATACATGAAAGTTATCAATTAACTTACCTAGATTACCGACCAATACGCCCAACAATGAACCGCCAACAGCGATTAAAGCAGAGGCATGCTCTAATAAAAAATCATTAATCTCCAAATACCACCTCTTTGTTAAAATTCACCAGATATAAACCTAACGCCCAATTAAGGGGTGAACAACGCTACCACCCACACCTAAAGCATTGTGCCATAAACACTAAATTTGAAGTAGAAGCAAAAGTGCCAAGCGTTGTGAATCCCTCTTAAATTGCTTGTTATGAGTATGATTCAAATGGAGTGAGGTCTATACCCTCGATGTCGCAAACCGCTTTAATAGTTGAATTCGAACAAAGACGTTTCATATACGCTGCTAGGTGTTTGAACTCAAGTGGTGACTTCTCAATTGGCAGTGACCATTCTGCAAGCATAAACAAAAAGTAGTCACATGCTGTTAAGGTATCACCCAGCAAGTATTCATGATGCTCTAACTGGTCGTTGATAATTGACAATGCATCAGCAATTCTTTCGTCCTGAGCCGCAATAACATTTGGAATAGTAGCTTGATCGTTAGTGTGGCGATGAGGGTAGTAGCGAACCATGAGTTCCGCTTGCAACGTATTATTGAGAAATGCGAGCCATTGATAAAACAGAGGACGAGTGGACTCACCTAACGATGGCATTAAATCTGATTCAGGATGCAATTCGCAGATGTGTATGCAGATAGCTGGACTTTCGAAAATTGGCTGGTCATTAACAACTAAGGTCGGTATGCGCCCTGCTGGGTTGAGCTTAAGATAATCCGCTGATTTTTGAGAGTTCGATTTTTTATCAACTAACAACAGCTCATAGTCTGCTTTTAAATGATGAAGCAAAAAATGAGGAGCTAGGCTCGCATTGTTTGGATAGTAATAAAGCTTGAACAAAATTGACTCCTTGTCTCTAAAGTTGCGGATACTCATAACGCCCGCCTAAGGGGCTGGCAACGCATTAACACTAGACTCAAACACAACAACCGAAACCACCGCGGCTCATTGGGACTGGAAACGCCACGCGTTGACAGTCCCTCTTGAGGCGTTTGTTATGAGGAAATTTGAAGCGACAAAGAATAGAAGTGTTCATCACTATCAATGAGCTGATAACCAAGCGATTTGTAAAATCTTACCGCTGCATCATTTCGGATAAAACTGGATAACGTCACCCAGTGCCTCCCCTCAGCATCCGCGCGCTTATGGACATAATTCATTATCTTTTGCCCAAATTTTTGGTTCTGAAACTCGGAAAAAACAACAAGTAGATGAACATGAATTGCATTGTCATAAGGTTTGAAACACAACATGCCAATTCGTTGACCTCCATGTTCTACCCAGTGAAACCAACTAGGGTCATAGTCTCTTTTTAGACGGTTGCGTTGAAAGTCATCATCCCAACCAAAAACGGCATCAACATGTGAATAAATGCCCTGCTTTACAACAGAAAAAAGACTATCGAATTCTTCACTTTCTATTGGTCGTAATTTGATATCCATATTCCTCATAACGCCCGCTTAAGGGGCAGACAACGCTACTACCAACTTTCCGCATAACACCATAAGCACGAAACCCAACGCATGATAAAAATGCCACGCGTTGGCTGTCCCTCTTGAAGCGCTTGTTAGGGCTTTATTCCAAACAAGGCACCCAACTTCCTAAGTAACACTCTGAGCCTAATTCCAATTCCATAAAAGTTTGGCTCCAGCATTAGTATCTCAGAATCACTTGCGAAACTTGAATTTTGTCCTTTAGGTGTCAGCTTACAACGCACGTACAGTCTCCGATTGTCCTTATCTTCTGTTTCGTGACTCACCAAGCCTTCATCCACTAAAACTCTCAATGTCTCTCTGTATATATAGAGCTCATTCTGTATTGGATTGTCATCAAAACTATATCCATTATCCCATGAGCGCATAACATCGTTGTAATTTTTTAGCTTTCTGTCAGAGGGTGGGGTTTTGCCTTCAATGTAAAATATATCGATATCCACAGGAGTCGGAAAACTATCGTTTAATAATTTTAGAATTACCTTTCTAGATTTTTTGTAAGCTGCCTTATTCGACACTGTATGCCCCTACACATTAAGCATTTGAAAGTAACAGGTAATATATCATGACGATTCGGTGGTCGACAAAGTTTAGCCCTAACGCCCGCCTAAGGGGCTGGCAACGCATTACCACTAAACTCAATCACAACAACCGTAACCACCGCGGCTCAATGGGACTGGAAACGCCACGCGTTGACAGTCCCTCTTGAGGCGTTTGTTATGCTGATTATTCACCGTCTACATATAGCTTTCTTTTAAATGATTCACTGTCAAAACGTTTGATGTTTTGCAGGATGTCTATCGTCGACTTGCTGATTGGCTCTTGTGAACCAGCTATAGAGTTAATGAAATAAACTATACGGCACCATGCTTTGAAGTGCTCATTAGTCAGTTCAGATGCTACGGGTAGCAAATTCTCTAACGTACGAGACTCTCTCATGCAATGCTGTTGGATAGAGGTTAAAGCAGCTTCATCTAAACCGTTAGATTTAACGTACTGGATAAGATTATCGATCTGCTCGATATTCTTTTCATGATCCTTCCCGAAGAATCTGCCAACTCGATATTCCTGAGGAACATTTTTAAAGCTGTGCTTTAGAAAAAAGATCAAGTACTCACGTAAACGTCGCTCCAAGGAAACTAACTTCTTTTTCTTACTATTTTCTTGCCAACGATCAAACACCCAAAGGATGATTAACAGCTCAATACAAACGCCCATTAACTCGGGGGTGAGATTTCCAACTAAAAAGTTATCGGAAGCCCCAAAGTATGCAGCTAATGACAAAAGTGCCAAAGCCGTGATTAAAATTGCTGAAAATGCTTTCTGATTAAGTTTTTCGAATCTCATACAAAATACGTTGATACAAAAGGTGGCGTATTCTACTTTGAAACAACCAAGTTGCATATAGATTCGTAGCAGCATAACGCCCGCCTAAGGGGCTGGCAACGCATAACACTAAACTCAAACACAACAACCGAAACCACTGCGGCTCATTGGGACTGGAAACGCCACGCGTTGGCAGTCCCTTTGAGGCGTTTGTTATGCTTAAGCTTCAACACTTTACACTTGAAACAACTCAAAAATAAACCATTGAAATATTAGCCAAACCATAGAGTTTCTCGAATTGGAACTGAATCAAAGTTTACTTATGAACTGACCAATGCAGAGTTTCATCCTACAAATCAGCCAATGTAGAAACTCTCTCCGACAAACTTACTCACCACGCATGAGCACAATAACTCAATGAGGCAATGATGCTGAAACTTAAAGCGACAGACACATTGCTGTTTCATTAGGCAGCGCAAAACAATGCTCAATTGCCGACAGACTTTCAGCCTATAAGTAAAGGCACCAAACGGCTCAAAGCGACTTGAGAGAGCCAAACTCACCTCGCGCAGACTCAACAACCCAATGAGGCAATCACTCAGAAGTTACAGCGCCAGAAACATTGCCGCTTCGTTAGGCAGCGACGAACAATATTGAATTGCCGACAAAACCTGAACAAAATGCCAAAGGGAACGAAAACCACAAACACTTGATTTTAATGGATTAAGCATAACGCCCGCCTAAGGGGCTGGCAACGCATAACACTAAACTCAAACACAACAGCCGTAACCACCGCAGCCTATTGGGACTGGAAACGCCGCGCGTTGACAGTCCCTCTTGAGGCGTTTGTTAGCTCTCTGCTTAGCGAATAAGTTACTGAAATTGTTCACCATGATTTTCTAAAGTTGCGCTGCCACAAATAGCACAAACAACATATCTATCTGTTAATTCTAACGAAATGCCACCAGGTAAAGAGGCTGCCGAACTACTAAAAAATCCATCTAGAAATGCTTTGAACTGCTCTCTTTTGGACTTACCGTACTTTGATGGCTTTTGCTTCATCACTTCTTTATGTTCAGTGTTCTTCCCACACTTTTCACAAAACCTTGTGCTCATACTATCTCCTGAAATATCGCTAAAAAAATTTCAAATCCAGCTTAGTTTTTTGGACTCCACGATGAACTTTGAAAGAGAGCTAACGCCCGCCTAAGGGGCTGGCAACGCATTACCACTAAACTCAAACACAACAACCGAAACCACCGCGGCTCAATGGGACTGGAAACGCCGCGCGTTGACAGTCCCGCTTGAGGCGTTTGTTAACTGGCCAGTGCTTATGATTTTCACTGCACTTTTAACCAAAACAAAGAAGATTACTCTACTCTTCGTTTGGTGTTTTCACATCTCGGGCTGGTTTTCTGAGCATGAAAAATCCACAAGCTTCACGCGTTGCAGTCGTAGGTTGTTCCCAAGCACCACAAAGATCCTTGAGATTATTTTTAGCTCTTTCGAAATGACGGCATTGCCCACAACGAAACATTTGCAAACTCCTTTTGCTCAGATGCTTTTGGCATTTCCATTTTGCCAGTTAACGCCCGCCTAAGGGGCTGGCAACGCACTACCACTAAACTCAAACACAACAACCAAAACCACCGCGGCTCAATGGGACTGGAAACGCTACGCGTTGACAGTCCCTCTTGAGGCGTTTGTTAGCTTCGTAGCCCATTGTTTAACTATGACTTTTTAAACACATTTGCTTGAAATGCATTTTACGCAAAAGCATCACTCAAACACACGTCCAACGCCAAAAGCTGTGAAGTGAGCTGCCAAAACTTGCAGCGTTCAAGGTTAAGTTGGCCACTTACCGCATTTCCGACAAAGAAGCACGATTTCAGCGACGATGCTGCTTTTTGTGAAACCAAGCTGCCAGTGTTGAACATCCAACAACATTGAAGCATCGAGACTTGTTGGCTTTCAGCGGCTTTGAAACCGCGGAACTTCCAACACTTTCCACCAAATCAGCATCTAGCAAAATTCAAATGCCAAATTGTGCAATTTGAACACTAAAAGCTGATTTTTCAGAACAAGAAGTTTGGATTTTGATGATTTTAGCCTTTAAGAAGCTAACGCCCGCCTAAGGGGCTGGCAACGCATTGCACTAAACTCAAACACAACAACCGTAACCACCGCGGCTCAATGGGACTGGAAACGCCGCGCGTTGACAGTCCCTCTTGAGGCGTTTGTTAGCTTCGTAGCTTATTGTTTAACAATGACTTTTTAACACATTTTCGTGAAAGGCATTTTACGCAAAAGCATCACACAAACACACGTCCAACGCCAAAAGCTGTGACGTTGACTGCCAAATCTCAAAACGATCAAGGCTAAGTTAGCCACGGTTAAGAGTCCGCGACAAAGAAAGCCAGATCACAGCGATGATGCTGCCTTTTGTGAAACCAAACTGGCCGAGTGGAGCATCCAACAACATTGAAGTATCGAGGTTTGATGGTTTTCAACGACTTTGAAACTGCTGAGCATTCCACACTTTCTACCAAATAAACATCAGAAAGACTCGAAAGCCAAATTGTGCAACTTGAACGCTAGAAGCTGAATTTTAAGAACAATTGAGCTTAGATTTTCATGGTTTTAGCCTTTAAGAAGCTAACGCCCGCCTAAGGGGCTGACAACGCATTAACACTAAACTCAAACACAACAACCGAAACCACCGCGGCTCAATGGGACTGGAAACGCCACGCGTTGACAGTCCCTCTTGAGGAGTTTGTTAGCTTCGTAGCCTATTGTTTCAAAATAACTTTTAAACACCTTTGCTTGAAAGTGTTTTTACGCAAAAGCATCAAGCAAACACACGTCCAACACCAAAAGCTGTGAAGTTGGCTGCCAAAACTCAAAACGCTCAAGGCTAAGTTGGCCACGGTTAAGAGTCCGCGACAAAGAAAGCAAGATCACAGCGATGATGCAGCATTTTGTGAAATAAAACTTTCCGAGCGGAACATCCAACAACGTTGAAGCATCGAGGCTTACTAGTTTTCAGCGACTTTGCACCCACTGAACTTTCAACACGTTCGACCAAATCAGCATCAAGAAAAGCTCAAAAGCCAAATTGTGCAATTTGAACGCTAAAATCTGAATTTTTAGGACAATTAAACCCAGATTTTGATGATTTTTGCTTTAAGAAGCTAACGCCCGCCTAAGGGGCTGGCAACGCATTACCACTAAACTCAAACACAACAACCGAAACCACCGCGGCTCAATGGGACTGGAAACGCCACGCGTTGACAGTCCCTCTTGAGGCGTTTGTTATGAGGCCGATTCACCGCCTGCTCTTGGCGTAATTCCCAACTCTTTCTGTAACCTTTTACTAAGCCCGAGCACAACAAGACGGTAGGACTCAGACAAGTAATACTTCAACTCTTCGTCTAATACACCTGACGTCTCCGTTTGTTGGATCCACTTCATACCTCGGTTGGCGAAGTAAGGGGCGGGAATATAACCATCGTGCTCACTCAGATAATCAAAGTTCAAATCCGATGTTTTGAAAGTAAAAACGGGGTGCTGATCCTTGCCGATACTGCCAATAGAAAACACTTTTCCAGCCACTTTCCAAACATGAGAGCCACCCCATTGCACTACGTATGTAGTAGCAGGAAAGGAACGACAAAATTGGTTGAACTCATCGTGATTCATCTTTGTTTTCCTATAGCCTCATAACGCCCGCCTAAGGGGCTGGCAACGCATTAACACTAAACTCAAACACAACAACTGCAACCACCGCGGCTCAATGGGACTGGAAACGCCGCGCGTTGACAGTCCCTCTTGAGGCGTTTGTTATAGCGGTGCTTTTAGTTGCCCGTGGAAATATGATGTGTTGCACATAGCTTATTACCTGCAGGATCTCGTAAATAAGCTAAATACATTTTTCTTTGTCCGCTCACTCTGATACCCGGAGGATCTTCACAAGCCACACCACAATTTGCTAAACCGGCTGCATGCCATGCTTCTACTAACTCTGGACTACTAACTTTAAAGCCAATTGTCATCCCATTACCATGCGTCGCAGGTTCGCCATTCACTGGTTTCGTAATACCAAGTACACCCTCTTGGTTTATGTAGAGACAGCGACCTTTAGCGTCAATAACACCCGCCGGATAACCTAACACCGACAATATGGCATCATAGAAAACCTTTGATTTTTCAATATCATTTGAGCCGATCATGATGTGACTAAACATACTTGTTCCTTTTGTTGAGCAAAGTTGGAATTTACTCTGAGGCATCGATTGAGCAATGTCTAGGTTGAAATGTGAGATAAGCTATAACGCCCGCCTAAGGGGCTGACAACGCATTACCACTAAACTCAAACACAACAGCCATAACCACTGCGGCTCATTGGGACTGGAAACGCCACGCGTTGACAGTCACTCTTGAGGCGTTTGTTAGCTTCGTAGCCTATTGTTTCACAATGGCTTTTTATGAAAGACATTTTACGCAAAAGCATCACACAAACACACGTCCAACACCAAAAGCTGTGACGTTGGCAGCCAAAATTCAAAACGATCAAGGCTAAGTTGGCCACGGTTAAGAGTCCACGACAAAGAAAGCAAGATCACAGCGATGATGCAGCCTTTTATGAAACCAAACTGACCGTGTTGAACATCCAACAACATTGAAGCATCGAGGTTTGATGGTTTTCAGCAGCTTTGAAGCTGCGGAACTTCCAACACTTTCTACCAAATCAGTATCTAGCAAAATTCAAATGCCAAATTGTGCAATTTGAACACTAAAAGCTGATTTTTTAGAACAATTAAGTTTGGATTTTGATGATTCTAGCCTTTAAGAAGCTAACGCCCGCCTAAGGGGCTGACAACGCATTACCACTAAACTCAAACACAACAATCGTAACCACCGCGGCTCAATGGGACTGGAAACGCTACGCGTTGACAGTCCCTCTTGAGGCGTTTGTTATAACACAGTTTCACACATCATGTTCCGTGAGCAATTGACGACAGTTACGAACTGTTAGAACGCGGATTTCGTGGCTCAAACTATAAATAATGCGGTAATGACCAAAAATTATTTCACGGTAGTTCGTATGAGGCATTTCAGGAACCATGCGGCCCATTTCTGGCATTGAGCCGAGCAATTCCGTTTTGTCGAATACTTCATTCACCCACTTTTCTGCAGCTGATGGGTTATCCAAAGCAATAAACTCTGCGGCATCACCCAGTTTTTGTAACGCTAGAGGTGACCAAACTACTTTCATTTGATGATGCGCCCCAGAACTTGTGAACGAGCATCTTCGTTTGATATACCTAAACCTGCAGCCAATTGAGCTTCTGCAGTACGCATTTCTTCGAGTAATTCGATTTTCTCTTGCATTGCTTCATACTCCGCAACGTCAAGAACAACGGCTACACCTTTACCTCGTTGTGTAATAACCAATGGTCGGCGAGTTTCATTGATCTGTTTGATAAATGATGCAACGCCAGCACGGAACTCAGACAAAGGCTGAATATCTTGATCAAGGCGAATACGGCTCATAATGAACTCCATTTGGTACAATTTAATGTACGAATAGTAGTTCAATTGAGATTTCCGAGCAAGGAATTGATTCTGTGTTATAACGCCGCGTTAAGGGGTGCAGGCACGAAATACAAAAGCTACCGCACTGTGCCGTAACCACCAAACTCAACGCAAACTGAAAATGCCACGCGTGCCAAATCCCACTTAAACGCTTTGTTATGCGTATTCTCCCACACGTACAAGATTGATATTTTCACTCGCTGTTGGAGCTTCAAAATACTGGGTCACATGATGAAATACAGCCTCTGTGTCAAACTTAGCTCTTTCTGGTTGCTCAACTCGGCGCTTAGCAACTTGGGACAAACATTGCTCATCTGTTAAGTCTAAATACCAAAGCTCATGCTCACTACCTACTTCGACGCACAGTGATACGAACCAAGCTCTTTGCTTAATAGTATTCGCTGGAAAATCCATGACAACGTTAACCCCAACATTTAGCAAGTTTTGAACATGACTTTTAATGAAAGGCTTTATGAGGCTTGAGTACTTAATGTAATCGTCAAACGTTTGAATTTGTGAGGGATAATGAGCTGACAACCAATCATCTTCTGAAATTAGGACTGCACTATTTTCAGCAGCAATAACCTTGGATTTAGTTGATTTACCTGCTCCCATCTTGCCACAGAAGAAGAACAGTTTTCCCTGATTTTCCATGTTTCCTCCATTTACGCATAACGCCCGCCTAAGGGGCTGGCAACGCATACCACAAAACTCAAACACATCAACTGCAACCACCGCGGCTCAATGGGACTGGAAACGCCGCGCGTTGACAGTCCCTCTTGAGGCGTTTGTTATGCTTAAGCTTCAACACTTTACATTTAAACCAACTCAAGAATAACTCACTGAAATCATTGACTAAACCTTGAATTTTCTTGAATTAGAACTGGCTCAACTTTTACCTATGAACTGACCAATGCAGGCTTTCATTTAGCAGCCAGGCTAATGTGGAAACCCTCTCCGACAAACCAACTCACCACACATGGGCACGATAACTCAATAAGGCAATCACACTGATACTTACAGCAACAGACACATTGCCGTTTCATTAGGCAGCGAAAAACAATGCTCAATTGCCGACGAACTTTCAGCCCATAAGTAAAGGCACCAAATTGGTCAAAGCGACTTGAGAGAGCAAAACTCACCTCGCGTGGACTCAAAAACCCAATGAGGCAATCACTCAAAATTTACAGCGCCAGACACATTGCAGCTTCATTAGGCAACGAAAAACAATATTGAATTGCCGACAAAACCTAAACGAAATGCCAAAGAAACCGATAACACAACCTACTGATTTTTATGGATTAAGCATAACGCCCGCCTAAGGGGCTGGCAACGCATTACCACTAAACTCAAACACAACAACCGTAACCACCGCGGTTCAATGGGACTGGAAACGCCACGCGTTGACAGTCCCTCTTGAGGCGTTTGTTAGCTTCGTAGCCTATTGTTTCACAATGGCTTTTTAACACATTTGCTTGAAAGACATTTTACGCAAAAGCATCACTCAAACACACGTCCAACGCCAAAAGCTGTGAAGTTAGCTGCCAAAACTTAAAACGCTCAAGGCTAAGTTGGCCACGGTTAAGAGTCCGCGACAAAGAAAGCACACTTTCAGCGATGATGCAGCCTTTGTGAAACCAAACTTTCCGTGTGGAGCATCCAACAAAATGGAAGCATCGAGGTTTGTTAGCTTACGGCGGCTTTGAAACTGCTGAAATTTCAATACGCTCTACCAAATCAACATCAGGCAAAACTCAAAAGCTAAATTGTGCAACTTGAACGCTAAAAGCTGAATCTTCAGAATAATTAAACCCAGACTTTGATGAATTTTGCTTCAAGAAGCTAACGCCGCGTTAAGGGGTGAGTGCCGCATAAATCAACTTTCCGCAGATCACTTTCACCACCAAAACCACCGCATACCCAAAATGCCACGCGGCATGAATCCCGCTTAAACGCCTTGTTATGTTTATTTAGCCTGAGATTTCAGACAGTTAATTGCATCAAACACGGACTCAAACTGAATTTTTGTCAAGCATACCTCTGAACGACAAAACTCATGCGACTGAATAAGTTTTGATGCTTGTTCCGCTGTAACTTGAACCTGCTCATTCGCCAGATTAACTTCTGCATCATTGATAATTATCGAAAAAGTGTTTCCAACAGAATCAATAACTCGATCATTTTGGCATAAAATCAAATTTGAACACTCGCGGTTCAAATCACTCTCAGATGCAAGATAAACTAGTTCATCATCACCATCCAGTTTCAGAATACATGGCCAACTGATCATGATTTTCTCCGATAAACATAACGCCCGCCTAAGGGGCTGGCAACGCATTACCACTAAACTTAAACACAACAACTGCAACCACCGCGGCTCATTGGGACTGGAAACGCCACACGTTGACAGTCCCTCTTGAGGCGTTTGTTATGCTTAAGCTTCAACACTTTACATTTGAACCAAATCAAGAATAACTCATTGAAATAATTAACCAAACCTCGAATTCTCTTGAGTTAGAACTGACTCAAACTTTACCTATAAACTGACCAATACAGGGTTTCATCCTGCAAATCAGCCAAAGTGGAAACCCTCTCCGACAAACCTACTCACCACACATTGGCGCGATAACTCAATGAGGCAATAACACTGAAACGTACAGCGATAAACAAATTGCTGTTTCATTAGGCAGCGCAAAACAATGGTCAATTGCCGACTGACTTGCAGCCTGTAAGTAAAGGCACCAAACTGCTTAAAGCGACTTGAGAGAGCCAAACTCACCTAGCACAGACTCAGTATTTCAATGAGGCAATAACGCTGGATCTACAGCGCCAGAAACATTGCCACTTCGTTAGGCAGCGACGAACAATATTGAATTGCCGACAAAACCTGAACGAAATGCCAAAGGAATCGAAAATCACAACCTGCTGATTTTTATGGATTAAGCATAACGCCCGCCTAAGGGGCTGGCAACGCATGCCACTAAACTCAAACACAACAACTGCAACCACCGTGGCTCAATGGGACTGGAAACGCCACGCGTTGACAGTCCCTCTTGAGGCGTTTGTTATAGCGGTGCTTTTAGTTACCCGTGGACATATGATGTGTTGCACATAGCTTATTACCTGCTGGATCTCGTAAATAAGCTAAATACATTTTTCTTTGTCCGCTCACTCTGATACCCGGAGGATCTTCACAAGCCACACCACCATTTGCTAAACCGGCTGCATGCCATGCTTCTACTAACTCTGGGCTACTAACTTTAAAGCCAATTGTCATCCCATTACCATGCGTCGCAGGTTCGCCATTCACTGGTTTCGTAATACCAAGTACACCGTCTTGGTTTATGTAGAGACAGCGACCTTTAGTATCAATAACACCCGCCGGATAACCTAACACCGACAATATGGCATCATAGAAAACCTTTGATTTTTCAATATCATTTGAGCCGATCATGATGTGACTAAACATACTTGTTCCTTTTGTTGAGCAAAGTTGGAATTTACTCTGAGGCATCGATTGAGCATGAAATGTGAGATAAGCTATAACGCCCGCCTAAGGGGCTGGTAACGCATAACACTAAACTTAAACACACCAACTGTAGCCACTACGGCTCATTGGGACTGGAAACGCCACGCGTTGACAGTCCCTCTTGAGGCGTTTGTTAGCATTCTTGGTGAAGATTAGCGCACATCATTGAAGCGATGGTTTGCGAATTGGTATCACTTTTCGATGATAGACCATCGACAACACCTTTTTGATTTATCTCTGACTGGTTCTGACTCAACTTCCATTTACCACTGAGGGAGTCTATGGCAATTTCAATACCAACGACCGCTGATAGCATATTCTGAAGATATGATTCAGGGGCGTCCGACATCGACCACGGAACTACCTGCTCTCTCTCATGCTCGGAAGTTAACTGCTCAAGAATTCCAACTATCCACTGAGGATCATGAATGAACCGTATTTTTCCTTTCACATGTACAACAACATAATTCCACGTGGGAACAGCCTTACCATTTTCTTTCTTAGTCGGATAGTTGTTCGGGGATATATAGGTGTTGGGGCCATTAAAAATCACTAGTGCTTCGGATAGTGGCTCCGTGGTTTGCCAAAGTGAGTTAGCCTTAGCTATATGCCCTTTTAAATATAATTCCCCATCCAATTCCATCAGACATAGCGGAAGATGATTAGCATCAATACCCGACTCAGATAACGTAATGATTGTTGCGAATGGATATTCGCGTATCAACCCCACGAGTTCTTCTATATTTTCCTGTTTAAACTTCCCTGGTATATACAAATTTCTCTCCTTGAATGCTAACGCCCGCCTAAGGGGCTGGCAACGCATAACACTAAACTCAAACACAACAACCGTAACCACCGCGGCTCATTGGGACTGGAAACGCCACGCGTTGACAGTCCCTCTTGAGGCGCTTGTTATATGCGTAATTCCAGCTACATGAAAACTGCTTCAATTTTGTTTCCATCAATATCACGAATAAATGCCGCATAGTAAGTCTCACCGTACTCTGGACGTAAGCCAGGCTTACCTGCACACGAGCCACCAAGCTCTAATGCAGTAGCATAAAACAGGTCAACAGATTCTTTACTTGGCGCATTGAAAGCGATGTGAGTTCCGTTACCAGAATAGGCTCTATTTTCACATGGGCAACCTACCCAAAACTCAAAATTCTCACCGTAGGCAGCCGCCACATTATCGATGTAATGCGAACGACTTACCGATAATGCGGATAGAACTGAATCGTAAAAAGCCACAGCAGATGCCACATTTGAAACACCAACTGAGACGTGATTTAGAATCATTTTAAGCTCCCTTTTACTAACAGATTTTGAAAGCATATAACGCCGCATTAAGGTGTGAGCGACGCTTGGCTATACTTGAGCGAAGCGAAACTGCCAAGCGTTGCGAATCACTCTTAAATGCTTTGTTAAATGTTTGATTTCGCTAAGTTGTCTATGCCCAAATATTTGTTGATATACTCTAAAATTTCTTTAGCTTTAGGCTCTAATTCTGGAGTTCTATCATTGTGCAGATTTGAAACCCAACCAACACTAAACTGTGTTATAGACTCCTTAGTACGAAAAGATTTTGGCATTTCTTTTCCTACCTCTTCCATAGTTTCGCCAACTGCAGACAAAGTTTTATGCATAAGCACACTGTAATCACTAAGCAATTCTTTCAAGTCAGATGGCAACAACGGTGAATCTTGAAACCGTTGGATCTCTTTAACTGATTGATCGTACTTTTCGGTAAAATGTACAAACCCATATTTACGCTCATTCCAGACAGACAGCTTTAAAGCTGGGTCTTTAGGCTCGTCTTTCTTATGCTCTACAGGTTTATCAACACCTAAAACTTCAAAGTACTCTTGAGCGTACTCTGTCGAAACGATAGCTCCTTTAGCTTTCGCCATCTTCTCTTTTTTAGCATCTTCATTGACTTGAATTTCTCCTTTCATGAAAGTCTCAACATAGCTATTAACTAGTTCGAAAGAATTAATGTCTATGATTGTGTCTATATCCATGTCGGATTTAAGTTCGTACTCTCCTTTGTTTTGAAAATGTCGAATAACATCTTCAAAAGCTTCTAGCTGATATTTGAAGATCTCTGTTTTTATTGGGGAGAATACTGTTTTCTTGGCTTGGCGATATGACAAAACACCAACGGTAGCCATAGCAATGAAAAACAGGATATTTGCAGTATCTTTAGCGATCGTTACCCACTGCGCTGTAGTCAATGTCGTACTTTTAGGTAACTCAGGTTCAATAACTGCACCTTTTACTGGCCCTGAAGCTTCCAAAGTTTGCGCTTCCGGTTCAACTATAGGCTCAGCCGCACTTGCTATTGAGCAAGTGAAAATTAAGCAAACTAAAATTCTTTTGATAATGTTCAATTTTCTTCCTTACATTTAACGCCCGCCTAAGGGGCTGGCAACGCATTAACACAAAACTAAAACACAACAACCGAAACCACCGCGGCTCAATGGGACTGGAAACGCCACGCGTTGACAGTCCCTCTTGAGGCGTTTGTTAGCTTCGTAGCCTATTGTTTAACAATGATTTTTTTAACACATTTGCTTAATATGCATTTTACGCAAAAGCATCACCCAAACACACGTCCAACGCCAAAAGCTGTGACGTGAGCTGCCAAAACTTGCAGCGATCAAGGTTAAGTTGGCCACTTACCGCATTTTCGACAAAGAAAGCGCGATTTCAGCGACGATGCTGCTTTTTGTGAAACCAAGTTGACCGAATTGAACATCCAACAACTTTGAAGCATCGAGACTTGTTGGCTTTCAGCGGCTTTGAAACTGCGGAACTTCCAGCACTTTCTACCAAAACAGCATCTAGCAAAATTCAAATGCCAAATTGTGCAATTTGAACACTAAAAGCTGATTTTTCAGAACAAGAAGTTTGGATTTTGATGATTTTAGCCTTTAAGAAGCTAACGCCCAATTAAGGGGTGAACAACGCCTCCACCCAAACCTAAAGCATTGTGCCATAAACACTAAAACTGAAGTAGAAGCAAAAGTGCCAAGCGTTGTGAATCCCTCTTAAATTGTTTGTTAGGCCTCGCGGGATGGTAATTTATAGAAGTCTCGTGTGCCCATTTCTAGGACCCTAGATAACCTGATAAATCCGACACCTGTTCCATTCGTGACAACAAAACCTTTATTTTTCCACTTAATTGCCCTTGGCCACGTAGGTGGTGCAACATAGATAGGTTGGCAGTGAACTAATGCCTCTTCATGTTCTTCAACATCCGGAGATTCAACTAACTTATACCTTTTAGCACCATCACTCACCTCATCCAAAATCGCATAATTGATTTTGTGTCTTTGCTTTGGCTTAATATCTATCACTTTGTCATGTAAACGCACAAAGTATTTCTCTATGTCTGTTTTACAACCGTACAAATTAGCCCGGCAATTTAATACTTGTAAGTAATTGAAAGAATCGACATCAAATTTGCTCTTAAGGCGCAACCACCCTTTGCTCTTTGGGAGACTATATACGTCACCATCATATGCAACCATTAACACCTTGGGGGACAAAGGCAAAATTAGTAAACAGCCAGCAGAGCCTAAACCAAATGACTGCAATTCTGCTCTTTTATCAAGCAAATGCCACCAATTCGTAAGTACAGCGGGGTCATCCGAAGTAATAAAATCTGTGCTTGTATTATTTTTAACCAAACAAACTTTCAGGTCACTAACTATATATTTAACATCAAAAAACGAGCGCATTGATTGTTGAACAGCATCCTTAATTTCTAACTTAAAATCAGTTGCTCCTGTGACCTTACTCATCCCTTCAGCTAACTCAACATTTCGACGTGATGCAGCTTCCGTTCTTAGGTATTGAAGTAGCCAAAACTGTTTTAAGAAAACCTCGTCTTTTTCGCTGAGAATATAGTTTGGCTCTTCGATGGTACGAACCATTGCAGAAAATCGTCCCTCAATAGGTTGTAATGCTTTTTCTAAAACTAGGTCTTCACCATAAAAATAGTTTTTCGAGCACTGATTCTTGATTGGAGCAGTCTTTACTAGTTTTTTCCTATCCAGATTGTAGAGGCAGATCGACGCTTTTGAATCATCTGTTGAGAAATTTTTTAGATAACATTGCGGAACATAATGTTGATTTTTGTTTGAAGCCATAATTACCTTATTGATATATTCCAAACGATGAAGAGAGGCCTAACGCCCGCCTAAGGGGCTGGCAACGCCGCGCGTTGACAGTCCCTCTTGAGGCGTTTGTTATGCGCATTGTGCTGCGAATATCTCTTTGTATGACCGAGTCTCTAAATCTGACTCTGATAAACCAAACTCACTCGCCAACTGTTCCAATTCACTACGATAGCCAGACAACCGACTTTCGTCATCCGTCATTATGGCAAACTCGGCAAAATCACCAATCCTTGCCAATGAATCTACGGTGACATGGAACTGCCCTAAAAAGTAAATACTGCGTGTTTTACTTATCTTTTGAACAATGCCATAGCCCATTGTTTGAAGCATACTAAGCGCGTTATCTGCGTCATTGATATTCGTTGCTTCACACCTGTCCGCCTCTGGGCCTTTAACTATCCAGAGCTTAATCCCCGAAGGTTCCATCGTTCTAATGCACAAACTTTTATTTTGTCTTTGCAGTGTTTTATCTGGAGTATCAAAGTAACTATCTGATTCAGTGTTATCTTCGAGCATGACTTCATGAGGCATGCATTTAAGGGTTTCGAGAAATTGATACTTTGATGTCAGTCTGTACTTCAGCTCGACTTCGTATCTACCTTTAAAATGCTCACTACTCATATAAATCACCAACGTAAAATGTCCATTCTATCAATTAACCGTAAACTCAGATGTGAGTTTGCGCATAACGCCCGCCTAAGGGGCTGGCAACGCACTACCACTAAACTCAATCACAACAACCGTAACCACCGCGGCTCATTGGGACTGGAAACGCCACGCGTTGACAGTCCCTCTTGAGGCGTTTGTTAGCTTCGTAGCCTATTGTTTCAAAATGACTTTTAACCACTTTTTCTTGAAATGCATTTTACGCAAAAGCATCACACAAACACACGTCCAGAGCCAAAAGCTGTGAAGTTGACGGCCAAAACTCAAAACCATCAAGGTTAAGTTGACCACGGTTAAGTGTCCGCGACAAAGAAAGCCAGATCACAGCGATGATGCAGCCTTTTGTGAAACCAAACTTTGAGTGTTGAACATCCAACAGCGTTGAAGCATCTAGGCTTGCTTGTTTTCAGCGACTTTGAAACCACTGAATTTTCAACACGTTCGACCAAATCAGCATCAAGAAAACCCAAAAGCCAAATTGTGAAATTTGAACGCTAAAAGCGGATTTTTCAGAACGATTGAGCTTGGATTTTGATGATTCCTGCCTTTAAGAAGCTAACGCCCGCCTAAGGGGCTGGCAACGCATTACCACTAAACTCAAACACAACAACCATCACCACCGCGGCTCAATGGGACTGGAAACGCCGCGCGTTGACAGTCCTTCTTGAGGCGTTTGTTATGCAGTTGGTTGCCCTAAATGCCGCTATTTTACGGTAAAACCAAACTATCACTTGGTGGCAACTGTCTTTGTTGAGACAATCCTCACCGTTATTTCTACATCAACGGACAACTATGAAACTCTTAGTTCGCAACCTTGCTCGTACCACAACTGAGCACGACATTCGTAAACTGTTTTCTGAACACGGCTCTGTTACCGAATGCACTCTCGTTTTAGATCAAGAAACCGGTCTATCGAAAGGCTTTGCTTTCGTCGAAATGCCAGATGCTTCAGAAGCAAAAACGGCAATTGCAGTGCTGAATATGACAAGCGTTGCCAAAAGCAAGATCCGAGTCAAAGCTGCTCAATAAAGCAAATTCTAAAGCCAGCTGAAAATGCTGGTTTTTTATTGCCCAAAACTGCATAACGCCCGCCTAAGGGGCTGGCAACGCATTAACACAAAACTCAAACACAACAACCATAACCACCGCGGCTCAATGGGACTGGAAACGCAACGCGTTGACAGTCCCTCTTGAGGCGTTTGTTAGCTCTCTGCTTGGCGAATAGGTTATTGAAATTGTTCACCATGATTTTCTAAAGTTGCGCTGCCACAGATAGCACAAACCACATATCTATCTGTTAATTCTAACGAAACGCCACCAGGTAAAGAGGCTGCCGAACTACTAAAAAATCCATCTAGAAATGCTTTGAACTGCTCTCTTTTGGACTTACCGTACTTCGATGGCTTTTGCTTCATCACCTCTTTATGTTCAGTGTTCTTCCCACACTTTTCACAAAACCTTGTGCTCATACTATCTCCTGAAATATCGCTAAAAAGAACTTCAAATCCAGCTTGGACTTTTGACTCCACGATGAACATTGAAAGAGAGCTAACGCCCGCTTAAGTGGTGAGCAACGCTACTACGAAACTCAATGATTGTGCCGTAACCACAAAAGCCAAATCAGACTAAAACCGCTGAGCGTTGCGAATCCGTCTTAAAGCGCTTGTTAGGTGTGGGGCAACAAATTGCTGCCCCACTGTTTTAAATTAGATAAGACAGAACTTTAACTACAGCACTTACTAGTACAATAATTTGCGGTACCGTCAGTCTAATTTTCAGCGTAAGCTCAATCATAGATATATCACCTATCATAGAGCGAGCGCAGAGGCCTCTAGCAACTCGCAAGAGTAAACTAGATAAGGTGATAGTTACGGATAGAATTCGGTTGATTTACCTCTTTTTACCGTGCGAGTCACGTACGTACAACGGAACAATTGCCTTGGCTATCTACTACCAAGCGGCCAACTCAGTAGGGAATTGATGTACCAGCTAGGACAAACCCACGAGGTACCTGCCGTAAACAGTATGCGGGGACACCTTCCAATAAAATTATTATCTAACGAAGAAAACAGGCTGACAAGACGGATAAATCATATTGGTGAGATCAAACACCTAACGCCCGCCTAAGGGGCTGGCAACGCAAACAACTAAACTCAAACACAACAACTGCAACCACCGCGGCTCATTGGGACTGGAAACGCCACGCGTTGACAGTCCCTCTTGAGGCGTTTGTTATGCTTAAGCTTCAACACTTTACATTTGAACCCAGTCAAGAATAACCCACTGAAATCATTCGACAAACCACAGTGTCGCTCAAATCGGAACTTACTCAAACTTTACCTGTGAACTAACCAATGCAGAGCTTCATCCTACAAATTAGCCAATGTGGAAACCCTCTCCGACAAACCCAGTCACCACACATGAGCACAACAACTCAATGAGGCAATGACACTAAAATTTACAGCGATAGAAACATTGCCGTTTCATTAGGCAGCGCAAAACAATACTCAATTGCCGACTAACTTTCGGCCTGTAAATAAAGGCACCAAACCGCTCAAAGCGACTTGAGAGAGCAAAACTCACCTCGCGTGGACTCAAAAACCCAATGAGGCAATCACTCAGAATTTACAGCGCCAGATACATTGCCGCTTCATTAGGCAGCGAAAAACAATATTGAATTGCCGACAAAACCTGAACGAAATGCCAAAGAAATCGATAACACAACCAACTGATTTTTATGGATTAAGCATAACGCCCGCCTAAGGGGCTGGCAACGCACAACAACTAAACTCAAACACAACACCCGTAACCACCGCGGCTAATTGGGACTGGAAACGCCACGCGTTGACAGTCCCTCTTGAGGCGTTTGTTAGCTTCGTAGCCTATTGTTTAACAATGATTTTTAAACACATTTGATTGAAAAGCATTTTACGCAGAAGCTTCACACAAACACACGTCCAACGCCAAAAGCTGTGAAGTTGGCTGACAAAACTTAAAACGATCTAGGCTAAGTTGGCCACTGTTAAGAGTCCGCGACAAAGAAAGCAAGATCACAGCGATGATGCAGCCTTTTGTGAAACCAAACTTGCTGTGTGGAACATTCAACAGCCTTGAAGCATCGAGGATTGTGGGTTTTCAGCGACTTTGAACCTGCTGAGCATTCAACACGTTCACCCAGTCAGCATCAGAAAAACTCGAAAGCCAAGTTGTGAAATTTGAATGATAAAAGCTGAGTTTTCAAAGCAATTAACCCCAGATTTTGATGATTTTTGCTTTAAGAAGCTAACGCCCGCCTAAGGGGCTGACAACGCATAACAACCAAACCCAAACACAACCACCGAAACCACCGCGGCTCATTGGGACTGGAAACGCCACGCGTTGACAGTCCCTCTTGAGGCGTTTGTTATGCTTAAGCTTCAACACTTTACATTTGAGCCAACCCTAGAATAACCCACTGAAATCATTGACCAAACTTCGAATCGCCTTGAATTAGAACTGGCTCAACTTTTACCTATGAACTGACCAATGCAGGTTTTCATTTAGCAACTAGGCCAATGTGGAAAACCTCTCCGACAAACCAACTCACCACGCATGGGCACGACAACTCAATGAGGCAATGACACTGAAATTTACAGCGACAGACACATTGCCGTTTCATTAGACAGCGCAAAGCAATGCTCAATTGCCGACAGACTTTAAGCCTGTATGTAAAGGCACCAAACTGCTCAAAGCGACTTGAAAGAGCAAAACTCGACTCGTGCAGACTCAATATTCCAATGAGGCAATCACTCAGAATTTACAGCGCCAGATACATTGCCGCTTCATTAGGCAGCGAAAAACAATATTGAATTGCCGACAAAACCTGAACAAAGTGCCAAAGAAATCAATAAACACAACCTACTGATTTTTATGGATTAAGCATAACGCCCGCCTAAGGGGCTGACAACGCATTACCACTAAACCCAAACACAACAACTGCAACCACCGCGGCTCAATGGGACTGGAAACGCCGCGCGTTGACAGTCCCTCTTGAGGCGTTTGTTAGGTATTTATTGCTGCTGAACGTAAATGAGCCGATTTGTATCAAAACCACGCTCTTTCGACATTTCTATGAACTTATCCAGAATGCCTCGTTCTACAGTCGGCGTTCTTGAAAGTAACCACAGATATTCTGTATTCGGCCCTGACACAAAAGCATAACTGTAGTTTTCACGGTCTAACTCAAACACTACGTAGGAGCCATAAAACGGGCCAAAAAATGAAACCTTCAGATAGCCATCTGTTGAGCCATTCACAAAGTAAGCTTTACCTTCCGCCTCCTTCCACTCACCTTTCTCTTCAGAATAGCCACGATTAAGAACCGAAATACCACCATCATTTCGAGCACTGTATTCCGCAGTAACCTGACTTAAACCTCTTTCAAAGGAGTGATCGAGTCGAGCAACCTCGTACCATTTACCTAAATAGTTGTTCAGTTCAAAATACGACACCGGTTTTACTGATTCGGGCATGCCCAAGCAGCCATTCAATAAAACGGCGCAAAGAATCAAAACGATAGCTCTCATGATAACTCCAAATACCTAACGCCCGCCTAAGGGGCTGACAACGCATAACACAAAACTCAAACACACCAACCGTAACCACCGCAGCTCAATGGGACTGGAAACGCCACGCGTTGACAGTCCCTCTTGAGGCGTTTGTTAACTGGCCAGTGCTTATGATTTTCACTGCACTTTTAACCAACACAAAGAAGATTACTCTACTCTTCGTTTGGTGTTTTCACATCTCGGGCTGGTTTTCTGAGCATGAAAAATCCACAAGCTTCACGCGTTGCAGTCGTAGGTTGTTCCCAAGCACCACAAAGATCCTTGAGATTATTTTTAGCTTTTTCGAAATGACGGCATTGCCCACAACGAAACATTTGCAAACTCCTTTTGCTCAGATGCTTTTGACATTTCCATTTTGCCAGTTAACGCCCGCCTAAGGGGCTGACAACGCATTACCACTAAACTCAAACACAACAGCCGAAACCACCGCGGCTCAATGGGACTGGAAACGCCGCGCGTTGGCAGTCCCTTTGAGGCGTTTGTTATGCTTAAGCTTCAACACTTTACATTTGAGCCAACCCAAGAATAACTCACTGAAATCATTGGCTAAACTTCGACTTTCCTTGAATTAGAACTGGCTCAACTTTTACCTATGCACTGACCAATGCAGGCTTTCATTTAGCAACTAGGCCAATGTGGAAACCCTCTCCGACAGACCAACTCACCACGCATGTGCACGACAACTGAATGAGGCAATGACACTAAAATTTACAGCGACAGACACACTGCTGTTTCATTAGGCAGCGAAAAACAATGCTCAATTGCCGACAAACTTCTAGCCTGTAAGTAAAGGCACCAAACTGCTCAAAGCGACTTGAAAGAGCAAAACTCAACTCGCGCAGACTCAATATTCCAATGAGGCAATAACTTGGAATTTACAGCGCCAAACACATTGCCGTTTCATTAGGCAGCGAAAAACAATATTGAATTGCCGACAAAACCCGAACGAAATGCCAAAGGAATTGACAATCACAACCTGCTGATTTTTATGGATTAAGCATAACGCCCGCCTAAGGGGCTGGCAACGCATTAACACTAAACTCAAACACAACAACTGCAACCACTGCGGCTCAATGGGACTGGAAACGCCGCGCGTTGACAGTCCCTCTTGAGGCGTTTGTTATGCTTAAGCTTCAACACTTTACATTTGAACCAAATCAAGAATAACCCACTGAAATAATTAACCAAACTTCGAATTCCTTGAGTTAGAACTGAATCAAATTTTACCTATGAACTAACCAATGCAGGCTTTCATTTAGCAACTAGGCCAATGTAGAAAACCTCTCCGACAAACTCACTCACCACGCATGGGCACGACAACTCAATGAGGCAATAACACTGAAATTTACAGCGACAGACACATTGCCGTTCCATTAGGCAGCGCAAAACAATGCTCAATTGCCGACAGACTTTAAGCCTGTAAGTAAAGGCACCAAACTGCTCAAAACGACTTGAGCCAGCAACATTCACCCCACGCAGGCTCAACATTTCAATGAGGCAATAACACTGAATTTTCAGCACCAGATACATTGCCGCTTCATTAGGCAGCGACGAACAATATTGAATTGCCGACAAAACCTGAACAAAATGCCAAAGGGAACGAAAACCACAAACACTTGATTTTAATGGATTAAGCATAACGCCCGCCTAAGGGGCTGGCAACGCATTAACACTAAACTCAAACACAACAACTGCAACCACCGCGGCTCAATGGGACTGGAAACGCCACGCGTTGACAGTCCCTCTTGAGGCGTTTGTTATAGCGGTGCTTTTAGTTGCCCGTGGAAATATGATGTGTTGCACATAGCTTATTACCTGCTGGATCTCGTAAATAAGCTAAATACATTTTTCTTTGTCCGCTCACTCTGATACCCGGAGGATCTTCACAAGCCACACCACCATTTGCTAAACCGGCTGCATGCCATGCTTCTACTAACTCTGGACTACTAACTTTAAAGCCAATTGTCATCCCATTACCATGCGTCGCAGGTTCGCCATTCACTGGTTTCGTAATACCAAGTACACCCTCTTGGTTTATGTAGAGACAGCGACCTTTAGCGTCAATAACACCCGCCGGATAACCTAACACCGACAATATGGCATCATAGAAAACCTTTGATTTTTCAATATCATTTGAGCCGATCATGATGTGACTAAACATACTTGTTCCTTTTGTTGAGCAAAGTCGGAATTTACTCTGAGGCATCGATTGAGCAATGTCTAGGTTGAAATGTGAGATAAGCTATAACGCCCGCCTAAGGGGCTGGCAACGCACAACAACTAAACTCAAACACAACACCCGTAACCACCGCGGCTAATTGGGACTGGAAACGCCACGCGTTGACAGTCCCTCTTGAGGCGTTTGTTAGCTTCGTAGCCTATTGTTTAACAATGATTTTTAAACACATTTGATTGAAAAGCATTTTACGCAGAAGCTTCACACAAACACACGTCCAACGCCAAAAGCTGTGAAGTTGGCTGACAAAACTTAAAACGATCTAGGCTAAGTTGGCCACTGTTAAGAGTCCGCGACAAAGAAAGCAAGATCACAGCGATGATGCAGCCTTTTGTGAAACCAAACTTGCTGTGTGGAACATTCAACAGCCTTGAAGCATCGAGGATTGTGGGTTTTCAGCGACTTTGAACCTGCTGAGCATTCAACACGTTCACCCAGTCAGCATCAGAAAAACTCGAAAGCCAAGTTGTGAAATTTGAATGATAAAAGCTGAGTTTTCAAAGCAATTAACCCCAGATTTTGATGATTTTTGCTTTAAGAAGCTAACGCCCGCCTAAGGGGCTGACAACGCATAACACTAAACTCAAACACAAAAGCCATAACCACCGCGGTTCAATGGGACTGGAAACGCCGCGCGTTGACAGTCCCTCTTGAGGCGTTTGTTATGCGCGCCTTGCCCAAAATGCCATTTGATACCATAATTAGGTACTTTTTGGTATTTATGGAGATGGGCTCATGGCTAAAAACACAAGTATCACTCTTGGTGAACACTTCGATGGCTTTATTACAAGCCAAATACAAAGTGGACGTTACGGCTCAGCAAGTGAAGTCATTCGCTCTGCGCTACGTCTACTCGAAAACCAAGAAACCAAACTACAGTCACTCCGTCAATTACTTGTTGAAGGTGAGCAAAGTGGTGATGCTGATTATGACCTTGATAGCTTCATCAATGAACTCGATAGTGAAAACATTCGATGAAACCATTTAATCTTACTGTCGCCGCTAAAGCCGATTTACGGGATATTGCTTTATTCACTCAACGACGCTGGGGAAAAGAGCAGCGAAATGTTTATTTAAAGCAATTCGATGATTCCTTTTGGCTTTTAGCGGAAAATCCCGACATCGGTAAATCATGCGATGAAATTCGAGAGGGATACAGAAAATTTCCCCAAGGGAGCCACGTCATCTTTTATCAGCAAATCGGCAGCCAACAAATCAGGGTGATCCGAATTCTTCATAAGAGCATGGATGTGAACCCAATATTTGGCGCATAACGCCCGCCTAAGGGGCTGACAACGCATAACAACCAAACCCAAACACAACCACCGAAACCACCGCGGCTCATTGGGACTGGAAACGCCACGCGTTGACAGTCCCTCTTGAGGCGTTTGTTATGCTTAAGCTTCAACACTTTACATTTGAGCCAACCCTAGAATAACCCACTGAAATCATTGACCAAACTTCGAATCGCCTTGAATTAGAACTGGCTCAACTTTTACCTATGAACTGACCAATGCAGGTTTTCATTTAGCAACTAGGCCAATGTGGAAAACCTCTCCGACAAACCAACTCACCACGCATGGGCACGACAACTCAATGAGGCAATGACACTGAAATTTACAGCGACAGACACATTGCCGTTTCATTAGACAGCGCAAAGCAATGCTCAATTGCCGACAGACTTTAAGCCTGTATGTAAAGGCACCAAACTGCTCAAAGCGACTTGAAAGAGCAAAACTCGACTCGTGCAGACTCAATATTCCAATGAGGCAATCACTCAGAATTTACAGCGCCAGATACATTGCCGCTTCATTAGGCAGCGAAAAACAATATTGAATTGCCGACAAAACCTGAACAAAGTGCCAAAGAAATCAATAAACACAACCTACTGATTTTTATGGATTAAGCATAACGCCCGCCTAAGGGGCTGACAACGCATTACCACTAAACTCAAACACAACAGCCGAAACCACCGCGGCTCAATGGGACTGGAAACGCCGCGCGTTGGCAGTCCCTTTGAGGCGTTTGTTATGCTTAAGCTTCAACACTTTACATTTGAGCCAACCCAAGAATAACTCACTGAAATCATTGGCTAAACTTCGACTTTCCTTGAATTAGAACTGGCTCAACTTTTACCTATGCACTGACCAATGCAGGCTTTCATTTAGCAACTAGGCCAATGTGGAAACCCTCTCCGACAGACCAACTCACCACGCATGTGCACGACAACTGAATGAGGCAATGACACTAAAATTTACAGCGACAGACACACTGCTGTTTCATTAGGCAGCGAAAAACAATGCTCAATTGCCGACAAACTTCTAGCCTGTAAGTAAAGGCACCAAACTGCTCAAAGCGACTTGAAAGAGCAAAACTCAACTCGCGCAGACTCAATATTCCAATGAGGCAATAACTTGGAATTTACAGCGCCAAACACATTGCCGTTTCATTAGGCAGCGAAAAACAATATTGAATTGCCGACAAAACCCGAACGAAATGCCAAAGGAATTGACAATCACAACCTGCTGATTTTTATGGATTAAGCATAACGCCCGCCTAAGGGGCTGACAACGCATTACCACTAAACCCAAACACAACAACTGCAACCACCGCGGCTCAATGGGACTGGAAACGCCACGCGTTGACAGTCCCTCTTGAGGCGTTTGTTATATGCCATTTTTACCACTATAATCAATGCGCACTTAAAATACGCACGGAGTAACTTCATGAGAACCACGTTTAGTACACAAGCCCCCAAAAAGGCTACCAATCTTAGCTTAAACAGTGAGTTACTTGCTGAAGCTAAACGCCTTAATATCAATCTATCCGCTACGATGGAAAAAGCCTTAGAAAAAGAAGTTTCCTCTAGATTAAAAGCTGAATGGTTAGAACAAAATGCCGAAGCCATTGAAGCTTGTAACGAACTTACTGAGAAACATGGCCTTTTTTCTGATTCATACCGAGTATTCTGATGTCTCAATTTACCCTTTACGAAAATCTCGACAAAAGTACGTCTACCGCTTATCCCTATTTTGTTGACGTACAAAGTGAGCTGCTCAATACGCTAAATACTCGATTGGTGATACCACTTACACCACTTGATTTACTAGAAAAGAAAGCACCAAGCCATTTGTGCCCAACGATCCACATTGAACAAGGTGACTTTGTCATTCTTACTCAACAGATGGCAAGTGTACCAACCAAAATCTTAGTTGAGCCCGTCGCAGACTTAAGCACTTTCAGAGATGAGATTATCGCTGCTATCGACTTTTTGATTACTGGCATATAACGCCCGCCTAAGGGGCTGGCAACGCACTACCACTAAACTCAAACACAACAGCCGTAACCACCGCAGCCCATTGGGACTGGAAACGCCGCGCGTTGACAGTCCCTCTTGAGGCGTTTGTTAGTTTCGTAGCCCATTGTTTAACAATGACTTTTTAACACATTTGTTTGAAAATCATTTTACGCAAATGCATCAAACAAACACACGTCCAACACCAAAAGCTGTGAAGTTGGCTGCCAAAACTCAAAACGATCAAGGTTAAGTTGACCACGGTTAAGAGTCCGCGACAAAGAAAGCATAATTTCAGCGATGATGAAGCCATTTGCGAAACCAAACTTTGAGTGTTGAACATCCAACAGAGTTGAAGCATCGAGATTTGATGGCTTAAAACGACTTTGAAACTGTTGAACTTTCAACGCTTTCTACCAAATCAGTATCAAGAAAAACTCAAAAGCCCAATTGTGCAATTTGAACGCTAAAAGCCGATTTTTCAGAACCTTGTGCGTGAATTTTTGATGATTTTTCTTGAGAGAAACTAACGCCCGCCTAAGGGGCTGGCAACGCACAACCACTAAACTCAAACACAACAGCCGTAACCACCGCGGCTCATTGGGACTGGAAACGCCACGCGTTGACAGTCCCTCTTGAGGCGTTTGTTATGCTTAAGCTTCAACACTTTACATTTGAACCAATTAAACATTAAGCCACTGAAATAATGAACAAAATATCAAGTCTCTTTGAATTAGAACTGGCTCAACTTTTACCTATGAGCTGACCAATGAAGGCTTTCATTTAGCAACTAGGCCAATGTGGAAAACCTCTCCGACAAACCAATTCACCACACATTAGCACGACAACTCAATGAGGCAATAACACTGAAAAGTACAGCGACAAACACATTGCCGTTTCATTAGGCAGCGCAAAACAATGCTCAATTGCGACTGACTTTCAGACTGTAAGTAAAGGCTCCAAACTGCTCAAAGCGACTTGAGCCAACAATACTAACCTCGCTCAGACTCAAAAACCCGATGAGGCAATAACTTGGAATTTACAGCGCCAGACACATTGCCGCTTCATTAGGCAGCGAAAAACAATATTGAATTGCCGACAAAACTTGAATGAAATGCCAAAGGAATCGACAACCACAACCTACTGATTTTTTTATGGATTAAGCATAACGCCCGCCTAAGGGGCTGGCAACGCATAACACCAAACTCAATCACAACAACCGTAACCACTTCGGCTCATTGGGACTGGAAACGCCACGCGTAGACAGTCCCTCTTGAGGCGTTTGTTAGTTTACAGTTTTCCACATTGTTTTTGACTGCTCTTCAAAGCCTAGTTTTACATAAAAGCTTTGCGCACTCTTGTTGAAAGCCATGACCTCTAGTCTAATTTGCTCAGCACCCTGAGATTTAGCCCAGTCATTACATCGAGCCATGAGTTGAGTACCAATACCAGAAACTCTAGCATTTTCATCAACTACAATTGTGCCGACACGACAAATTGGTGTTTTAACTAAAAACGGGATAGCTTCATTTTGAGTTACCGTAGCTGTTACGAAGCCAACAACATCACCAGAGATTTCTGCAACAAGAAACAGCCTTGATTGATCATTTAGAGCCTTAAGAAGGAACTCTTTTTCTTCAGATGACGGTTTTACAAATGCTTCAGGTGCATTTTCAAAGTGCATAACTCCAATCTGATAATTAAGACGCAAAAGTGAGTCTAAATCTGACGCATCTGCTGATCTAATTTTCATTTTCGTCCTCTGAATCTGATATGTAAACTAACGCCCGCCTAAGGGGCTGGCAACGCATAACACTAAACTCAAACACAACAACTGCAACCACCGCGGCTCAATGGGACTGGAAACGCCACGCGTTGACAGTCCCTCTTGAGGCGTTTGTTATGCCGCCGCTTTGCGAGTTTTAAGCCGCTCTTTCAAGGACATAATTCTAGCTACGTCTTCTTGGCAAACTTCTTTAATTTTCTGCAACTCCATACTCACGTAGGCTTTATCGATCTCTCGCTTATCCTTGACTAACTGACGTAAAAACGTCTCATATGAACTCTGTCGAAACAGTTGTTGGTCATATACATGATTAGCATATAACTGAAATCGTGACTCATAGTCATTCTCTAAACTACTATCTAACACCTTGCCCTCTTTAACCGCGTGATAGTAGATTCGAGCACTTGCGATTGAGTTTTTAATGACATCGCACTCTACTGTTGATGCAACACCATCAAGCTGTAGTGGAAGTTCTCGATAGGCTTGTTGAAGAAATTTTCTAGACTGTTCAACACTAGCTTCATTGGTATCTTTCTTGTAGCCCATAATATTTTCCATATGCTCAAGACAAGTATCAATATATTCAACAACTCGTTGCGTCTTTTCTTTCTGCTTTGCTGTTCTTATGCCCACTAATTGTAGGAAAATACTTACCATAAACTTTATCCAAAATTTTTGATTGCGGCATAACGCCCAATTAAGGGGTGAACAACGCCTCCACCCGAACTTAAAGCATTGTGCCGTAAACACAAAATTTGAAGTAGAAGCAAAAATGCCAAGCGTTGTGAATCCCTCTTAAATTGTTTGTTATATGGCTGTTCACCAACACTGATTTTCAGTTAGTGCCCTAATCCAGGGCTTTCAAGTTTGGCGAGGCTGTATACCACACATCATCTCGTTTCATTTTCGGTGGTTCATAAACTTGCTCAGGCTCTTTAGCTATGTCAACACCATAGTTTATTAGGATATCACGATGGCGTCTTAGCGTTTGTTTCGACACATAATGAGTGGATATTTGCCCCCTGAACCATAGTTCAGCAGTAACCCAAACACTGTGTTTTTCACCTTGGTGTATACGCTTTAGCAAACTGTGAGGGTGATTCTCAGGATATATAGGATCAGGCACTTCAACATATTTCTTGAACTCAACAATATGCATCTTAAGCTTGGAACTATTTTTCCAATCATTAAAAAATGCTCTAGCTTCATCGATTGAATTAAACTCGGCGGCTTTTCCCCAACCACATTTTCTTTTTTTCGCGGACAGATATAACGCACTATCATATTCATTAGGATCATAGGGCCAGCGATCAAAATGTACTGGGTCATATAATCCTATGTTGAAAAACGAACGATATTCAGTTGCCACTAGTTGCTCCTAAGTCAAACTTTCGGTTGATACCTGATTGCCATATAACGCCGCGTTAAGGGGCGCAGGCACGCAATACAAAAGCTACCGCATAGTGCCGTAACCACTAAACCCAACGCAAATTGAAAATGCCACGCGTGCTAAGTCCCGCTTTAACGCTTTGTTATATGCGTTGTTTTAACTACATAAAGACTGCTTCAACTTTGTTTCCATCAGCATCGCGGACAAATGCCGCATAGTAAGTCTCACCGTACTCTGGACGTAAGCCAGGCTTACCTGCACACGAGCCTCCAAGCTCTAATGCAGTAGCATAAAACAGGTCAACAGCTTCTTTACTTGGCGCATTGAAAGCGATGTGAGTTCCGTTACCAGAAGAAGCTCCATTTTCACATGGACAACCTACCCAAAACTCAAAATTCTCACCGTAGGCAGCCGCCACATTTTCAATGTAATGCGAACGCTTTACCGATAATGCGGATAGAACTGAATCGTAAAAAGCCACAGCAGATGCCACATTTGAAACACCAACTGAGACGTGATTTAGAATCATTTTAAGCTCCTTTTTACTCACAGATTTTGAAAGCATATAACGCCGCATTAAGGGGCGAACAACGCACAAAAGTACTCAATGCATAGCAAATTCATCACAAAAACAAACGCATGGCAAAAATGCCACGCGTTGTGAGTCCCTCTTAAATGCTTTGTTAGCCGTTTATCTCACACTTGAATGATGAGACACGCTCTCTAACCTTTCTGCAAGCCAAATTTTAATGATTGATTGACGTGTTACACCAATTCGACTCGCTTCTCTGTCCAAGGACTCAAGCATCCAGGCTGGAAAATCTACATTGACTCGTTTTTGCTTATGCATCGGTCTTTTAGCTTGTGATAGATCCAAGTCCATTACGATCTCATCGTCGTCACTTTCAAACTTGGCATCAAATTCATGCGCTTTCATAAAGGCTTACCTCCGCTTTCCGTGAACGCCGAACTGAGATGATCCTGATATTCGTACCTCGGTAGGTAATTACTCCTGACCAATGCTTACCGTTTAGTAAGCCGACAACCAAATATCTGGGCTCATCACTCGTGTTAGCAGGGATCTCGATAAGATCTGAATCATTCCACAACCCTTGAGCTGTATGAAAATCAATACCGTGCTTTTCGAGATTACTTCTGCTTTTGTTTTCATCAAATTCAAATTTAATCATGAGTAAAAACTACACCCTTTTTACTCATTAGGCAAACTTTGTTTATTGATGACGGCTAACGCCGCGTTAAGGGGCGCAGGCACGCAATACAAAAGCTACCGCATAGTGCCGTAACCACTAAACCCAACGCAAACTGAAAATGCCACGCGTGCCAAGTCCCTCTTTAACGCTTTGTTATGCTTAAGCTTCAATGGCTTACGTTTTACCCAAACCAAGATTAACTCAGCTTTGATTCACAAACAAAAACCAAAACATAGAAAACAGAAATGACTCATAATTTTGAAAATCAGACTTTGAACTTTGGCTGTCAAAACTCAAAAGCCTAAGATCAAATTGCTGATTGAGCCAACCGCCCTAACCTCGCGCTTGCCCGAAAATTGACTGAGGCAATTCTGCGAGTTTCCAGCGCCAAAGAATAGGTGTCCGGAAAACAGCGCCCAATAAAGCCAACTTGCCGACAAACTCGAAACCAACCAGCCGAGGGAGCAAAGAAAAACCATAAACCACTGTTTTAAAATGATTAAGCATAACGCCCGATTAAGCAGTGAGCAACGCCTAAACCAACTCAACGCATAACAACGTAAACACTCATGTTCAAGCATGACGCTAATGCTATGCGTTGCGAATCTGTCTTGAATCGATTGTTAGGTCACGACCAAATTCGTACAAGGTCTCTCGTTAATTATTGATTATCAAATGGAATTGAAGAAAAAGACAAAAATCGAAGCCGAAGTATTTGTCATAGCTCTACCTTGAGGTCTTGCGGGCGTCACTCTTCAATCGTGCCCCGATTAAGGTGCGCACGAAAGCGCCTCAAGGGTATCATAGAAATGACTAATATTCGTCCTTTTTGCCTTATTTCCTCTATGCCCTATTTGCTCTTCAATACTCACTCGACACCATCTTACATTGCTCATGTGATCCCGTCGTGACCTAACGCCGCGTTAAGTAGTGAGCAACGCTGACCACCAAACCTAAACCATTGTGCCGTAAACACTAAATTCAAAGCAAACCGAAAATGCCGAGCGTTGCGAATCTGTCTTAAACGCTTTGTTATGTGAATTTTTCATGCGCCCAAAAGAGGCAAATGTTTACGCTGCTGATAGGTTAAAGCTAACTCTATACAGGACTTGATTGCTGTCTCAGGTAACGGTTTCGACAGGGACAGAACTATTGCTCTGTTTCCCTGAAACACCAGTTCTTCACCATACAATTCTCGAAATGTATCAACTAGCTTAGTTTGGCAATTAAAGAACAGGTAACAATTATTAGGAGATTTCAGCTTCCAGTCCATTCTTAGAGGACTGCCTGTTTTTACACTATAGCTAGGTTCACCCCACTTTAGACTTTCATCGACTTCACCCAGATCCAAGTCAGATGCGATTTGAAAGACTAGATTTCGTAGTTCCTCAAGCCTAATACGAGCATTTTCCGGATATTCATCGAAGCGTTCTTTGGCTACCTTGTTCACTGGAACCTCCTATTCACATAACGCCCGCCTAAGGGGCTGGCAACGCATTACCACTAAACTCAAACACAACAACCGTAACCACCGCGGTTCAATGGGACTGGAAACGCCACGCGTTGACAGTCCCTCTTGAGGCGTTTGTTAGCTTCGTAGCCTATTGTTTCACAATGGCTTTTTAACACATTTGCTTGAAAGACATTTTACGCAAAAGCATCACTCAAACACACGTCCAACGCCAAAAGCTGTGAAGTTAGCTGCCAAAACTTAAAACGCTCAAGGCTAAGTTGGCCACGGTTAAGAGTCCGCGACAAAGAAAGCACACTTTCAGCGATGATGCAGCCTTTGTGAAACCAAACTTTCCGTGTGGAGCATCCAACAAAATGGAAGCATCGAGGTTTGTTAGCTTACGGCGGCTTTGAAACTGCTGAAATTTCAATACGCTCTACCAAATCAACATCAGGCAAAACTCAAAAGCTAAATTGTGCAACTTGAACGCTAAAAGCTGAATCTTCAGAATAATTAAACCCAGACTTTGATGAATTTTGCTTCAAGAAGCTAACGCCGCGTTAAGGGGTGAGTGCCGCATAAATCAACTTTCCGCAGATCACTTTCACCACCAAAACCACCGCATACCCAAAATGCCACGCGGCATGAATCCCGCTTAAACGCCTTGTTATGTTTATTTAGCCTGAGATTTCAGACAGTTAATTGCATCAAACACGGACTCAAACTGAATTTTTGTCAAGCATACCTCTGAACGACAAAACTCATGCGACTGAATAAGTTTTGATGCTTGTTCCGCTGTAACTTGAACCTGCTCATTCGCCAGATTAACTTCTGCATCATTGATAATTATCGAAAAAGTGTTTCCAACAGAATCAATAACTCGATCATTTTGGCATAAAATCAAATTTGAACACTCGCGGTTCAAATCACTCTCAGATGCAAGATAAACTAGTTCATCATCACCATCCAGTTTCAGAATACATGGCCAACTGATCATGATTTTCTCCGATAAACATAACGCCCGCTTAAGTGGTGAGCAACGCTACTACGAAACTCAATGATTGTGCCGTAACCACAAAAGCCAAATCAGACTAAAACCGCTGAGCGTTGCGAATCCGTCTTAAAGCGCTTGTTAGGTGTGGGGCAACAAATTGCTGCCCCACTGTTTTAAATTAGATAAGACAGAACTTTAACTACAGCACTTACTAGTACAATAATTTGCGGTACCGTCAGTCTAATTTTCAGCGTAAGCTCAATCATAGATATATCACCTATCATAGAGCGAGCGCAGAGGCCTCTAGCAACTCGCAAGAGTAAACTAGATAAGGTGATAGTTACGGATAGAATTCGGTTGATTTACCTCTTTTTACCGTGCGAGTCACGTACGTACAACGGAACAATTGCCTTGGCTATCTACTACCAAGCGGCCAACTCAGTAGGGAATTGATGTACCAGCTAGGACAAACCCACGAGGTACCTGCCGTAAACAGTATGCGGGGACACCTTCCAATAAAATTATTATCTAACGAAGAAAACAGGCTGACAAGACGGATAAATCATATTGGTGAGATCAAACACCTAACGCCCGCCTAAGGGGCTGGCAACGCAAACAACTAAACTCAAACACAACAACTGCAACCACCGCGGCTCATTGGGACTGGAAACGCCACGCGTTGACAGTCCCTCTTGAGGCGTTTGTTATGCTTAAGCTTCAACACTTTACATTTGAACCCAGTCAAGAATAACCCACTGAAATCATTCGACAAACCACAGTGTCGCTCAAATCGGAACTTACTCAAACTTTACCTGTGAACTAACCAATGCAGAGCTTCATCCTACAAATTAGCCAATGTGGAAACCCTCTCCGACAAACCCAGTCACCACACATGAGCACAACAACTCAATGAGGCAATGACACTAAAATTTACAGCGATAGAAACATTGCCGTTTCATTAGGCAGCGCAAAACAATACTCAATTGCCGACTAACTTTCGGCCTGTAAATAAAGGCACCAAACCGCTCAAAGCGACTTGAGAGAGCAAAACTCACCTCGCGTGGACTCAAAAACCCAATGAGGCAATCACTCAGAATTTACAGCGCCAGATACATTGCCGCTTCATTAGGCAGCGAAAAACAATATTGAATTGCCGACAAAACCTGAACGAAATGCCAAAGAAATCGATAACACAACCAACTGATTTTTATGGATTAAGCATAACGCCCGCCTAAGGGGCTGACAACGCATAACAACCAAACCCAAACACAACCACCGAAACCACCGCAGCTCAATGGGACTGGAAACGCCGCGCGTTGACAGTCCCTCTTGAGGCGTTTGTTAGTTTCGTAGCTCATTGTTTAAAAATGACTTTTAACACATTTGCTTGAAAGTAATTTTACGCAAAAGCATCAAGCAAACACACGTCCAACGCAAAAAGCTGTGAAGTTGGCTGCCAAGATTTAAAACGATCAAGGTTAAGTTGGCTACGGTTAAGAGTCCGCGACAAAGAAAGCAAGATCACAGCGATGATGAAGCCCTTTGTGCAACTAAGCTGACCGCGCTAAACATCCAACAACGTTGAAGCTTCGAGGCTTGTTGGTTTTCAGCGACTTTGAACCAACTGAACTTTCAACACTTTCTACCAAATCAGCATCAGTCAAAACTCAAAAGCTAAATTGTGCAACTTGTACGCTTAAAGCTGATTTTTCAGAAAGTTGAACCTGAGCGTTTGATGATTTTTCTAGATAGAAACTAACGCCCGCCTAAGGGGCTGACAACGCATTACCACTAAACTCAAACACAACAACTGCAACCACCGCGGCTCATTGGGACTGGAAACGCCACGCGTTGACAGTCCCTCTTGAGGCGTTTGTTAGGCACAGGATGCACGCTGTAGCACCCATTTTTCCAATTTTTCATTGTCGCTATCAACCACAAAACCAATGAAAACAAAGTTGTTGGCTCGTACGACATTCAACGAAGCGAGGTTCGCCGATGAAATCAAAGCCACAACACTTTCAATTGAATCCATATTAAACGCTAACTGACAAAGTTGATTGACTGCCAATTTTGCAAATCCTCGACCTTGTTTATAAGGCGAAACATTGTATCCAATTTCAACTTCACCATCTTGAGGTTCATCTTTGAAGCCACAGAAACCAACGACATTATTGCCCACTGACATCATGTAGGGTAATGACCAAATTTCAGCTTTTGAGTTTTGGAGCTGCTCATAAGAACGAATCAGAACATACTTTGGTGGCACAGCCCCTTCACAAAACGTCAATTCTGAGTCAAGGCAAACATGGTCGAGCAAGCATTTAAGATGGCGCTGATTTAACTGTTGTAGTTCCAATTTTCCACCCTGTGCCTAACGCCCGCCTAAGGGGCTGACAACGCATATCACTAAACTCAAACACAATAACCGTAAACACCGCGGCTCAATGGGACTGGAAACGCCACGCGTTGACAGTCCCTCTTGAGGCGTTTGTTATGGCGAAGCTTACCGATTGAGCCCTGTCCAGCTTGAAAATGCACTGAGATTTGTAAAATTATGCTCATAAGCCCGTTTATAACGAATTCCAACATACTTCGCATGCGCCCCCAAATCGAGTCCAACTAAGAACTCTTTAGCCGAGGATTTTTTTTCAAAAATTGGAATCCCTAAAATCTCAAATTCCTTTAGGGTATCGGAATCAATCAGGATATTGCCTTGGTGATCGTATTGAACATGCTCCAAACGAACAGTTTTGTATTCAACAGAATTGGTATTAAAACTAGGCTCAAATGCATAGAGCATCTGATTTTTGCTTCCTTTATTTGCTAATACATACGCCATTTTAACTCCTGAGCCATAACGCTGCATTAAGAGGTGAACAACGCGAAGCTGTGAACCGTAACACTCTTGCTTGGAACGCCAAGCGTTGTGAATCCTTCTTAAATGCTTTGTTAACCCTGTGTACGAAAGTACACGAAACAGACCCTAGTGTAGCTGGGTGTTGTATAGCTACATAAAACAATATCCGTTACCTCACGGTAACAAATTAAATTAAATCTCATAAGGAGAATATATTATGGTAATTGATAATCTTATGACTGAGGAATATAAAGCCCGTATCAAAAAACTTGTCGATGACGGGCATATTACAGAGGAAGAGTCGAAAATTCTTATTAATACCTCATGCAATCTTTACTAGGGTAGTGGCGGGATATCTAAAGCCTTGGCTAAATCCTGTAACATTTGAGGTACATAATAAGTTGGTTCGACACCTACAACAGTTTCACATTCTGAACATTGAATAAACATCATTGGATATTTTACTCCAGAGATATCTGATTTTACTGCTTCAAATGATTCTGAGTGACATTGTTGATTTGGACATTTGCTCATAATTTCAATTTCCTTTTGTTGTTTGATAAGAGGTTGAGCGCATACTAGCTGTAACTAGACTGTGCGCTACTAACTTATATTCAGATTTTAAATTTAAATACTGTCGCAAACCGGTGTTAGCGGTTTGCTTAAGGTGACTATCTTTTCGTCGCGGCTCTTAACACTAAAGATAACTGCGTTAGATTTGTACCTTGGTTAAATATTTAAAGTTTAGTTTGAAGACTTATTTACGAAAATACCAACTACCTAACGTAGTTATCGCTGTTAAAGTTGGTACAGTTAGATACTCACTTAACAGAACTAGCGTCGATACTAGAAAAAGTAGTACATAAAATCGTAAAATTTCCTTATTGTCGTTCAAATTATGACCTCATATTTACACCCTGTTATCGTACTCATATACAGGTTATTAGGGTTATAACCTGAGAGTTGTAAAGCACACTTTTGGTTAAGTTCTTTGTGTGCTGATACTTACGATTAGTAGATTATATAGTGCAACATGTTTAATAAACAATTGGAAATTAGAGATATACCTCCCACATCCTTGATGTGACATAGATACATTTGTGTTTATGTGAATGGTTGTGTGAGGTTAACGCCCGCCTAAGGGGCTGGCAACGCATAACACTAAACCCAAACACAACAACTGCAACCACCGCGGCTCAATGGGACTGGAAACGCCACGCGTTGACAGTCCCTCTTGAGGCGTTTGTTAGCTTCGTAGCCTATTGTTTAGCAATAGTTTCTAAACGCATTTGCTTGAAATGTCATTCTACGCAAAAGCATCGAGCAAACACACGTCCAACGCCAAAAGCTGTGACGTTGGCTGCCATAACTTACAGCGTTCAAGGTTAAGTTGACCACTTACAGAATCCACATCAAAGAAAGCGCGATTTCAGCGACAATGCTGCCTTTTGTGAAGCCAAGTTGACCGAGTTGAACATCCAACAATGTTGAAGCATCGAGACTTGTTGGCTTTCAGCAACTTTGAAACTGCTCAATTATCAACACTTTCTACCACATAAGTATCCGATTGAAACACAAAGGCTGATTCGTGAACTTTCAAAATATGAAGCCGATTTTTCAAGAATATTGGACTCAAGATTTTGATGATTCTTGCTTCAAGAAGCTAACGCTTTCTAGACAGCTTCTTACTTTTCCAACAGGTAGGCTACCGCTATCTAATTAATAGACCACTGGGTGCATACTACCATAACAACCTTCTAAATCAGTATGTTGAGCATCACACCATTCAAAAATCTCAGCTTATAGATTGCTGATGTCTGCATAGCATCTTGACATAAAAACAACCAACAAATACTGTATAAATAACCAGTCAAATATTCAGTGAGAACTATATGAAATCCCAGTTTTTGTTAAGTGTTCGCGAATTTATGCAAACTCGATACTATGCCAAAAAAACCATAGAAGCTTACCTTCATTGGATCACTCGTTACATCCATTTTCATAATAAAAAGCACCCTAGCTTAATGGGAGATAAAGAGGTCGAAGAATTTTTAACCTACTTAGCCGTGCAAGGTAAAGTGGCCACAAAGACTCAATCACTGGCCTTGAATTCACTCAGTTTTCTATACAAAGAAATTCTGAAAACACCCCTTTCTCTTGAGATCCGCTTTCAACGCTCGCAACTAGAACGAAAGTTACCGGTTGTACTGACTAGAGATGAGATTCGACGTTTACTTGAAATTGTCGATCCTAAGCATCAACTTCCCATCAAGTTACTCTACGGTTCGGGGTTAAGGTTGATGGAGTGTATGCGCTTGAGAGTCCAAGATATCGACTTTGACTATGGTGCTATCAGAATATGGCAAGGTAAAGGTGGAAAAAATCGTACTGTCACTTTAGCAAAAGAACTCTATCCCTATCTTAAAGAGCAAATTGCTTTGGCAAAGCGCTATTACGATAGAGATCTGCACCAGAAAAATTACGGCGGTGTTTGGTTGCCCACAGCCTTAAAAGAAAAATACCCAAATGCACCTTATGAGTTTCGTTGGCACTATCTTTTTCCGTCCTTTCAGTTATCTCTAGATCCGGAATCCGATGTCATGCGGCGTCATCATATGAATGAAACAGTACTACAAAGAACGGTGAGAAGATCTGCGCAAGAGGCTGGGATTGAAAAGACCGTGACTTGCCATACTCTCAGACATTCATTTGCGACCCATTTGCTTGAAGTGGGTGCTGATATACGTACCGTACAAGAACAATTGGGTCATACCGATGTGAAAACAACGCAGATTTATACGCACGTGCTTGATAGAGGGGCAAGTGGTGTATTAAGCCCATTATCCCGTCTTTAGAATGGGTTCTTTGCGAAATCATGAGATTTAACAGATAGAAAAAAGGGAGCATAAATGCTCCCCTTTCTTAATAACACGCTATTACAGAGCGCCTTTCGCCTTTTCAACCAGAACAGCGAATGCTGCTTTGTCGAATACTGCGATATCAGCAAGGATCTTACGATCGATCTCGATAGATGCTTTCTTCAGACCGTTGATGAAACGGCTGTAAGATAGACCATTTTGACGAGCCGCTGCGTTGATACGTGCAATCCACAGTTGACGGAATTGACGTTTCTTAGCGCGACGGTCACGGTAAGCGTATTGACCAGCTTTAATAACTGCTTGGAACGCTACACGATAAACACGTGAACGTGCACCGTAGTAACCTTTAGCTTGTTTTAAAACTTTCTTATGACGTGCACGAGCTTGTACACCACGTTTTACGCGAGGCATTATGTCTCTCCTAAACTAAACGAATATTAAACTAAAAAGAATTAAGCGTATGGAAGCATACGTGCTACAGCAGCCAGTTCGCACTTAGGCAGAATGGCGTTTGGACGCAGCTGACGCTTGTTCTTAGTAGTACGCTTAGTCAGAATGTGACGTTTAGTAGCGTGCTTGTACTTAATACCACCAGCAGTTTTCTTGAAACGCTTAGCAGCACCTTTGTTGTTTTTCATCTTAGGCATGATGAATAACTCCGCATTGTAGTAGTTAAATAACAATGTAATTAGGGCGAATAAAACCCAGCCGCCTTTCAACGGCTAGGTTCATTACTTGTAATGCCGCTAATTACTTCTTTTTAGGGGCTAACACCATGATCATCTGGCGTGCTTCAATTTTGGTCGGGAAAGACTCAACCACTGCGAATTCGTCAGTGTCCTCTTTCAGTCGATTCAAAACGTCTACACCGATGTCTTGGTGAGCCATCTCTCGGCCACGGAAGCGAATAGTTACTTTCACTTTGTTGCCTTCTTCAAGGAAACGGATCAGGTTGCGTAGTTTTACCTGATAGTCTCCGATATCAGTTCCAGGACGGAATTTAAGTTCCTTAATCTGGATCTGCTTTTGCTTCTTCTTCTGCTCTTTTGTAGCCTTGCTCTTCTCAAAGAGGAACTTGCCATAGTCCATCACACGACAGACTGGTGGCTCGGCGTTAGGGCTGATCTCAACGAGATCCAAACCAGATTCTTCTGCTGTAGCCAGTGCTTCTTGGATCGAAACGACACCTACAGACTCACCGTCTGCGCCAGTTAAACGAACTTCACGAACGCCACGAATTTCACCGTTTAAACGGTGCTGGTTTTGCTTGACCGGAACTTGGCCACGTCTTCCGCCTTTAATAGTTTATTCCTCCAGATTAAGCTTACGGCTTACAATCTCAGCTTGGATATGTTTAATAAAATCATCCAATTTAAATTTACCAAGATCTTTACCTTTACGTGTACGTACTGCGATTTCACCGGCTTCCATCTCTTGGTCGCCACAAACCAACATGTACGGAACACGCTTCAAAGTGTGTTCGCGGATTTTAAAGCCTATTTTCTCATTTCTCAAGTCTGCTTTTGCTCGAATACCACATTTTTGTAGCTTTTGAGCGACTTCATGAGCATAGTCGGCTTGTTTATCCGTAATATTTACAACAACAGCCTGCTCTGGCGCCAACCAAGTTGGGAAGAATCCTGCGTATTCTTCAATCAGAATACCGATGAAGCGCTCAAGTGAACCCAAAATCGCACGATGGATCATCACCGGAATTAAGCGTTCATTGCTTTCACCAACGTAAGTGGCACCTAAACGCGTAGGCAAGTTGAAATCGAGCTGCACTGTACCACATTGCCACGCACGATCTAAACAGTCGTAGAGTGTAAACTCAATTTTCGGACCATAGAACGCACCTTCGCCTTCCTGAATTTCAAATGGGATTTCCATTGCCTTCAGAGAATCGATCAGCGCTTGTTCTGATTTATCCCAAATTTCATCGCTACCCACACGCTTTTCTGGGCGAGTAGAAAGCTTCACCACGATGTTTTGGAAACCAAAAGTCGTGTAGGTGTCATACACCATCTTGATGCACGATGTTACTTCTTGCTGAATTTGGTCTTCAGTACAGAAGATATGCGCGTCATCTTGAGTAAACCCACGCACACGCATGATGCCGTGTAGTGAACCTGATGGCTCGTTACGATGACATGAACCAAACTCTGCCATGCGCAGTGGAAGATCACGGTAAGATTTCAAACCTTGGTTGAAAATCTGGATGTGACCAGGACAGTTCATCGGCTTGATCGCGTATTCACGGTTTTCAGATGAAGTGGTGAACATCGCATCTGCGTATTTGTCCCAGTGACCTGAACGTTCCCAAAGTACGCGATCCATCATCAATGGACCTTTTACTTCTTGGTAACCGTATTCGTTCAATTTATGACGAATAAAAATTTCCAGATCACGGAAGACTGACCAACCGTTGTGGTGCCAGAACACCATGCCCGGTGCTTCTTGCTGCATATGGAACAGATCAAGTTGCTTACCGATTTTACGATGGTCGCGTTTTGCGGCTTCTTCAAGACGAGTTAAATGCGCTTGCAGAGCTTTCTTATCATGGAACGCTGTACCGTAGATACGTTGCAGCATTTTGTTATCGCTGTTACCACGCCAGTATGCACCTGCAATGTTCAGCAATTTGAAGTTTTGACAAAAGCCCATGTGGGGTACGTGTGGACCACGGCACATGTCAATGTATTCTTCGTGATGGTAAAGACCTGGGCGATCATCACGCGCCACGTTTTCATCAAGAATTTCCATTTTGTAGCTTTCGCCACGCGATTCAAAGGTATCGCGCGCTTCCTGCCAGCTCACTTTCTTTTTGACAACCGCGTATTTGGTTTTCGCTAACTCAACCATGCGAGCTTCGATTTTCTCAAGATCTTCTTGAGAGAGAGACTGCTCGAGATCGATGTCGTAGTAAAAACCGCTGTCGATGGTTGGACCAATCGCCATTTTCGCATTTGGGTAAAGCTGCTTCAGTGCATGGCCAAGCAAGTGCGCACATGAGTGACGCACGATTTCTAAACCATCGACTTCATCTTTCGTGGTGATGATTTCTAGGCTGGCATCGTGTTCAATCAGATCGCAAGCATCAACGCGTACACCATTCACACGACCAGCAATGGTCGCTTTCGCAAGGCCTGGGCCGATAGATTGGGCAACTTCGAGAGTAGATACTGGGTTGTCAAAATGACGCTGACTACCGTCAGGAAGAGTAATAATAGGCATGTAATATCCTTACAGTGGTGTTGCACACCAAGCAACACTTGTGTGAAAAAATTACGCTTAAATTCATTCTGTAATAAATAGCGGCGTAACGAGTTCAAAAAATTCGGTACAAATTTTGGCGCAAATACGGATGCACCAGCTTAAGTACGTCGCAGCATCATAAACCAATAAGCTGAAATGACAACCGCTTTCTTGGTCAGCTCAGGTTGCAAACCTCCGTTGCAAAAAGCACAAAGGAAGGTTTCCCTTCCTTTGTTAATAAGCGTTACTCATAAGAATGACGCTGAAGAAATTATGCTCCGCGGTAATAACGCTGAGGCACAAAAGGCATTTTTTCGACAGTCATTGGCAGCATCTTCCCGCGCACTTCGGCAAACACTTCACTGCCTAAAGCGGCGTGTTCAGTGCTGACATAAGCCATTGAAACCGGTTTATCTGCGGTTGGGCCAGCAGTACCACTGGTCACGATACCAATTTTGTTGCCTTGCGCATCAAACAGCTCGGTACCTTCGCGTACTGGTGCTTTGGTTTGTCCGACCAAACCGACGCGTTTACGGCTAACTTGTTTGGTTTCAATCTGGCTGAGAATGATCTCTGCACCGGGAAAACCGCCCTCACGCGCGCCATCTTTGCGGCGAACAGGCTGAATAGCCCACAGCAAGCTTGCTTCGACTGGCGTTGTGGTTGGGTCGAGATCGTGTCCATAGAGACACAAACCACACTCCAAACGCAGTGAGTCGCGCGCACCAAGGCCTATCCACTCCACTTCTTCAAAATCCGTCAGTTTACGAGCCAGTGCCGCCGCTTTATCAGCAGGCACTGAGATTTCGTAGCCATCTTCACCGGTGTAGCCACTGCGACTGACAATACATTCTGCACCATTGATCTCAAGGAGTTGAACATCCATAAACAGCATCTTGGCAACGGCAGGTTGCAAACGTGCGAGCACTTGCGCCGCTTTGGGGCCTTGCAGAGCAAGCAGAGCGCGATCTTCAATCACTTCCATCTCAACATCCGCAGGCAGATGCGCTTTTAGATGCGCAATATCTTGCGCTTTACACGCCGCGTTCACCACCACAAACAGATGATCCCCCATATTGGCCACCATCAAATCATCCATAATGCCACCTTGGGCATTGGTGAAAAACGCATAACGCTGTTTGCCAACAGGGAGATCAATAATATCAACCGGAACCAAGGCTTCTAAGGCGGCAGCCGCTTGAGCACCGTACAAACGCAGTTGCCCCATGTGGGAAACATCAAACAGACCAGCTGCTTCACGGGTGTGTATATGCTCTTTTTTCACCCCAAGGGCGTATTGAACTGGCATATCGTAGCCCGCAAAAGGCACCATCTTTGCGCCAACTTCAATGTGTAGCGCATGTAGCGGTGTCGTCAGTAAGGTTTCGTGTTGTTCAGTCATTCTTGTTCTCCATATAAGCCAAAGCTGCGCTTTTGGCGCAATCTACCGTGGCAAGATTCCTTTAGTGAGGAAACTATGTTTCCGATAATAAACAAGCCGAGCCCGTTTTAGAGGATTCACCAAATTAAAACAGTGCTCACCATCACAGTTAACAACATTGTTAAGGAATGGTTATCAAAAACCACCACCAATACACTCCACGTCTTGGGTTGTTATACGCGGATGTTTCGGATAGGAAACTCACTATCTTGCGGTGACCCAGAGGATCAGCGCATCTTCTTCACTCACCGAAACCAGCATGTGTCCCATGTTGGCGTCGTAATACACACTGTCCCCTTCCACCAGATGTACCGGCTCATAAAATTCGCTGTAGAACATCACTTCACCTTCAAGGATCAGCAAAAACTCTTCACCATCGTGACGCACCCAGTCGCTGTACTCTTCAAACGCTCTAGCCCGCACACGGCTTTTGAACGGCATCATCTTTTTGTTAGAAAGCTGAGTCGCGAGCAATTCATGTTCATAGGTATGGGTTGGGTGCGGCTTTCCTGCTTCTTTACGGGTAATATCACGCCGCCCTGTCGCCACTATTTTCTTTGGTGGCTCAAAGAGTTGCGGCATGTCAATCTGCAAGCCATGCGCCAATTTTTGCATAGCCTGAAAGGTGGGCGAAATCTGCTCGTTTTCAATTTTGCTCAGTGTAGAGCGAGCGAGCCCAGTACGCTGGCTCGCCTCTTCAAGCGTGATGCCTAATCGCGTGCGGATATCTTTGATCCGCTGACCTAGCTTGAGTGGCTCGATGCCTTGTTCGCCCGATTCGCGCGCCAAAGTGATGGATGGGTACTCATCATAAATGTCTTCTGACATGCTTTCCCTCTCGTTGTAAAACTTCCTGTGTGCCGAGCATTGTGGCATGAAGCGATTTGTTGATTAAAGGGTACACAAAGAAATAAAGCCACTTTTGCTAAGCAGATCAGAAACCGTGTTTCCTATAGGAAATTTTTGATTGATTGTTCTGTAAGCAAAGAGTATGTTACCGACTTGTTAGATGAAGAGATGCAATCACTCGCTGCTCTGGCTGATTTTTCAGTTTATAACTGCGAGTTTTCGACCCTACGCATTGGGGTTATACCCAAACTACTTGAAATTGCAGCAAGGCGGCAAGTGAGTGAATCCCCATGAACATAGATAGACTATGTGATTGGGGTGAAAGAACGTAGCCAACGCCGCTGCAGATTCAAGTAGGAAGGGGATAGATTGCCAAGGTTTAGGGCAATCAAGATTAGGAATGACTCAGCCGATCGCGATGAGTATTGCGATCAGAAAAAGGAGCGATGACCCCATCTTAGTGCGGTTATCAGATTGGAAGGCCATCTACTATGAATGCAAATCTAAACAAAGCTTATCCCAACGTTAGCCTTGAGAACTTCTTCTCTACTCCGCTGGCGGCAACCAACGATGCGGTATTTGCCGCCATTCAAGCTGAATACACCCGCCAAAATGAACAGATCGAACTGATTGCCTCTGAAAATATCGTCTCTAAAGCCGTAATGCAGGCGCAAGGCACTTGCCTGACTAACAAATACGCCGAAGGTTATCCGGGCCGTCGTTACTACGGCGGTTGTGAGCATGTTGACAGCGTTGAGCAGATTGCTATCGAACGCGCCAAAATGCTTTTTCAGTGTCAATACGCAAACGTTCAACCACACTCAGGCGCTCAAGCCAATGGCGCTGTGATGCTTGCTCTGCTGCAACCGGGCGATACCATTATGGGTATGTCGCTAGATGCAGGCGGTCATCTCACCCATGGTGCGCGCCCTGCTCTTTCAGGTAAGTGGTTCAATGCGGTGCAATACGGTGTGGATCGTCAGACCCTCGAAATTAACTACGATGCGGTTCGCGCACTGGCGTTAGAACACAAACCCAAAATGATCATCGCAGGCGGCAGTGCGATTCCTCGCACTATCGATTTTGCTCAATTTCGCGCGATTGCTGACGAAGTTGGCGCGCTGTTAATGGTCGATATGGCGCACATTGCTGGTCTGGTGGCTACCGGTGCACATCCAAGCCCGCTGCCGCATGCTCATGTCGTCACCACTACCACACACAAAACTCTACGTGGCCCGCGCGGCGGCATGATTTTAACCAACCACGAAGAGATCCACAAAAAGATCAATTCTGCCGTGTTCCCTGGTTTACAAGGTGGCCCACTGATGCACGTGATTGCCGCTAAAGCAGTGGCATTTGGTGAAGCGCTCGGTCCTGAATTCCGTACTTATATTGATTCGGTGATCGATAACGCAAAAGTGCTGGCTGAAGTGTTGCAAACTCGCGGGTGTGACATTGTGACTGGCGGAACGGATACGCATCTCATGTTGGTCGATCTTAGACCTAAAGGTTTGAAAGGCAACCAAGTTGAACAAGCCTTAGAGCGTGCAGGGATCACGTGTAACAAAAATGGCATCCCATTTGACGAAGAGAAGCCTATGATTACATCGGGCATTCGTTTAGGTACGCCTGCCGGAACCAGCCGAGGTTTCGGCCGTGAAGAATTCAAACTCATCGGTGAGTGGATTGGGGATGTTCTGGATGGTTTGGTGGCCAGCCCAGAAGGCAACCCAGAAGTTGAGCAACAAGTGCGTAAACAAGTGAAAGCACTATGCCAACGCTTCCCGCTCTATCAATAGCTTTTTATCAGTACGATATTTTTTGGAGAATACGCAATGGACAAGACACTGAAGTTCACAGAAAGCCATGAATGGGTTCGCGACAACGGTGACGGTACAGTAACCATCGGCATCTCTGAGCACGCCCAAGAAATGCTCGGTGACGTAGTGTTTGTAGAGTTACCTGAAATCGATGCCGAAATTGATGCGGGTGACAGCTTTTCACTGGTTGAATCGGTGAAAGCCGCTTCTGACATCTACGCCCCTGTGACTGGCGTGGTGATTGAAGTCAACGAAGAGCTACAAAACAGCCCAGAGCTGATTAATGAAGAGCCTTACGATGGCGGTTGGATCGTCAAAGTGAAAATGTCAGATCCAGATGAGTTGAAAGATCTGAAAGACGCTGAAGAGTATCTTGCTTCAATCGAAGAAGACTAAGCGCCACATGCATGAAAAAGCTGCCCTTCGGGCGGCTTTTTTTCAAAGTCACTCACCGCAAATGAGTGATGTTTGATCGCCAAGTGAGTGGTGATTCCACCAAGGTTGTTCGCATGCTCACATGGAAAGAAGGTAAAGGACAATGACAGAATTACTTCACAGCCTAAGCACACAAAATGAGTTCGTTGCACGCCACAACGGGCCAGATAAACAAGAACAAGCCACCATGCTTAAAACGGTGAATGCGGAAAGTTTGGATGCGCTGATCGCCCAAACCGTACCTACACAAATCCGTTTAGAAGCGCCAATGCAGCTCGCACCAGCTCAAAGCGAAGCTGACATGCTGGCGACCATCCAATCGTTCGCTAAGCTTAACCAGCTTAAACGTACTTTCATCGGTCAGGGTTACTACAACACCTTCACGCCCAACGTCATTTTACGTAACGTGATGGAGAACCCGGGCTGGTACACCGCTTACACCCCTTATCAGCCAGAAATCTCGCAAGGCCGTCTTGAATCTCTGCTCAACTATCAGCAGATGGTGATGGATTTAACCGCGATGGAAATTGCTAACGCGTCACTACTGGATGAAGCGACAGCGGCGGCCGAAGCGATGGCACTGTGTCAACGCGCAGGCAAGAGCAAAAGCAACCTGTTCTTTGTGGCCGATGACGTGCATCCACAAACCATTGAAGTGGTGAAAACTCGCGCAGCATTCCTTGGCTTTGAGGTAAAAGTCGATTCGATTGACAACATCACTCAACAAGAAGCTTTTGGCGCACTGCTGCAATACCCGGGTACAACCGGTGAAGTGCGCGATCTGACTGACATCATCGCCAAAGCACAAGCCAACAAAACCTTAGTCACCGTGGCGACCGATTTACTTGCCAGCGTGCTGCTCAAACCTGCCGGTGAAATGGGCGCTGATGTGGTGATTGGTTCAGCACAGCGCTTTGGTGTGCCTATGGGTTACGGCGGTCCACACGCGGCTTTCATGGCAACACGTGATGCGCACAAACGCACGATGCCGGGACGTGTGATCGGCGTTTCGATTGATGCGAAAGGCAATCAAGCATTGCGTATGGCAATGCAAACCCGTGAGCAGCACATTCGCCGCGAAAAAGCGACCTCAAACATCTGTACCGCGCAAGCGCTGTTGGCCAACATGGCCGCGTTTTATGCGGTGTACCATGGCCCACAAGGTCTACGTACCATTGCGCGACGCACTCACCACCTCACAGCGATTCTTGCTGCTGGCTTAACTAAAGCGGGTTACGAACTGGCGCATCAGCATTTCTTTGATACGCTGGCGATCAATGCGGGCGCAAAAACCGATGCTCTGTACCAAGCTGCGCAACAAGCAGACATCAACTTGCGTAAGCTACCTAATCAGCTTGGCGTGAGCTTTGATGAAACCACGACAGTGGCAGACGTTGAAGCACTATTTGCCATCTTTGGCATTAAAGAAGATGTTCATGCGCTTTCAAACAGCATTGCTGCCAATGAACTCGCAGCGATTCCAGAAAGTTGCCGTCGCCAAAGCGCGTTTTTGACTCACCCTGTGTTTAACACACACCACAGTGAGACTCAGATGCTTCGTTATATGAAGCATCTGGAAAACAAAGATTTCTCTCTGACTCACGGCATGATCCCACTGGGCAGTTGTACTATGAAGCTCAACGCCACTGCGGAGATGATCCCTGTCACTTGGCCTGAATTTGGCGCACTGCATCCGTTTGTACCAAAAGCACAAGCTGCGGGTTATGCGGCGTTGGCTGAAGACCTGAAGCAAAAACTGTGTGAAATCACGGGGTATGATGCTTTCTCACTGCAACCCAACTCTGGAGCTTCCGGTGAATATGCAGGTTTAGTGGCGATTCAGCGTTATCACCAAAGCCGCGGCGAAGGCCACCGCAATGTTTGCCTCATCCCAAGCTCAGCACACGGCACAAACCCAGCCACAGCGGCAATGGTGTCGATGAAAGTCGTGGTGGTGAAATGCGATGAAAACGGCAACATTGATATGGTTGACCTTGCAGACAAGATTGAAAAGCACCAAGACAATCTTTCCAGCATCATGATCACCTACCCTTCAACGCATGGTGTGTATGAACAACAAGTGCGTGAAGTGTGTGAAATGGTGCATGCAGCAGGTGGTCAAGTTTACCTTGATGGCGCAAACATGAACGCGCAAGTGGGCTTGACCTCGCCGGGCTTTATCGGCTCAGACGTATCACACCTGAACTTGCACAAAACCTTCTGTATTCCACACGGCGGCGGCGGCCCAGGCATGGGACCTATCGGTGTGAAATCGCACCTAGCGCCTTTCCTACCAGGACACATTGAAGGTGGCGTAGAAGGCTCTGATTTCGCGGTTTCCGCAGCCGATCTTGGCAGCGCGTCCATTCTGCCGATCTCTTGGGCCTACATTGCGATGATGGGTGCAGAAGGTCTGGCTGAAGCCACCAAGCTCGCGATTTTGAATGCCAACTATGTGATGGAGCGTCTGCGTCCGCACTACCCGATCCTTTACCGTGGTGCGAATGGTCGAGTTGCGCACGAGTGCATCATCGATATCCGTCCTCTGAAAGAAGAAACCGGAATTAGCGAAGAAGATATTGCGAAGCGCTTGATGGACTATGGCTTCCATGCGCCAACTATGTCATTCCCTGTCGCAGGCACCTTAATGGTTGAGCCAACGGAATCGGAAGATTTGGCGGAGCTGGATCGCTTCTGTGATGCATTGATTGCGATTCGTGGCGAAATCGACAAAGTGAAAAATGGCGAATGGCCGCTTGCAAGCAACCCTCTAGTGCATGCTCCACATACCCAAGCCGATCTGCGCGAAGAGAATTGGGATCGTCCATACTCACGTGAAATCGCCTGCTTCCCATCGGCACACACCAAAGCCAGCAAATACTGGCCAACGGTGAACCGTGTCGATAACGTGTACGGCGACCGTAATCTCGTCTGTTCATGCCCAAGCATTGACAGTTATCAAGACTAATCGGTAATCTGTTTAGTAAAGGCGAGCCAGAGTGCTCGCCTTTTTATTCCCTTCCTATTTGAAGCTGCAGCGGTGTTGGCTACTCTCGTTCCCCCCAATCACCTAGCTGCCTATGCTCATGGGGATGAACTCACTTGCCGCCTACCTACAACTCCAAGTAGTTTGGGGATAATGCATTTATTTTCAGGACGTCATCAAATCGCAGCAAAACAGACATCATCTCGTCAAATAGTGCATTTAATCTTTAATCCGGCAGTAAAGAGATAGTAACTCCTCGGCTTACTATCTCTGTTGTGAGACTTTTCTCATCCCAATTTAACTTCTGTGAATTTAATTTCTGCGAAGATTTTGGCGTCCTCTTGGACGCCATTTTTTATGGCTGCTAAGCCTTGTATTTAATCGGCTTGCAAGACAAGACGAGCATTATGCGGTTGTACGGGTCGATTATTATGTCCCATCACGGCACTAAGCTGCTGCTCTTGTTGATTCGACAAATGTGCTGGCTCTTTTAACACAATCCAACGTACACCTTCACTGCAAGGCGGCGTAGTCAATGAGCCATTGAAACGATAGTAGTGCTTCGATTCCGGGATCCAATCAGCCAAAGGGAGCCCTTGCGTGAGTTGAGCCGTATTCCCTTTGGTCGGCATATCCGCCGTGAGAGCCTTAAGCAGCGGATTCTCCGAACCCACTTGGTACATCACCGCAACAACCGCCAGATTGCCTTGCTCATCGGCATGAACAAAATGCGCTTCCAGTGGGAATTGTTTTCCTTTTAGCAAATTTTCAGAAGGGGTATGAAAGTGAAACTGCTTAAGCTGAAACGTTTTGCCATCAATCTGCAGTGGGTTATTACCACTAACTATCGCTTGTAAAGTGTGCCCGTTATTGAGCAGCCCAACCACTTGCCCTTGATAATTGAGCGTGAAAGGCTGTAGATCCGCTTCAACGCTTTGCGCGACATCAATCGGGCTTTGATTTTTACCCTCTGCACAAAGCGGGGCTACTTTGCCCCAATGCTCCGGAGCGTGCTCTCCTTCATACCCCCATTCGGAAGCCTGTACACCGAAGCTCATACTGGCCGCCATCGCTAATACCCACGCTGTCTTTTTCATAGTCCCTCACTTAAATGGTTGATTAATTCATGATTCAGGTTTGACATGATGCAGAATAGTATTGGCAGACAAAATGAATATGTTCGAAATATAAGATTCTAGAAACTCATCACGGCCGAATGTAATCGACAACTTACTCAAATAAGATTGACTGGCACTCATTAAAAAAGGCTTTACAATGTTTCATTCTGTTGACTAAGAAAAGAGTAACTCCATGGAGCGAGACTACACCTATCAATGCATTCGTGCGATGGACAAAGAAGAGCTGACTGAATTCAGCTTACGCATTTTACATCGTTTGATCAGTGAAGACATTTTGCGTGAGTTGTATCACTTTGATGACGAAGAATTTGAAGGCGAAGAAAAAGCCCATATGGCTCACATTGATGCGATGGTAAAAATGCATGCGATTGCCCTTGGTGATCTTCCTAGCCTGTTTGAAGGAACAGATCAAGCCATGCAAAATACTCAGCGCATGACTCGCTTACTCATGTGGCATTTCTATGCAATTGCTTTCCATCTAGAACAAACTGTTGATCTAGAAACCCATTGTGCTGAAGTTGAAAAGCTGATTGCTGCACAACCTGAAAGCGCGCTAGCGTGGTCAACGCAATTGACGGAATTGCTGTACCGTTACGCTGAACGATAAACGAGTTGAAGTGATCTTACCGCTTGAAATTGCAGCACTATTGGCTGCAATTTCAGGTTCTGGAATAGAAAATATTGCTTGAGGGGCGCCGAGAAACAAAGGCAACTATTTGGCGAGGTGAGTATATTCGATAATGACTTGATTGCCTTCAACATATACCCGCTTGATATCCCCATCCACTGTCACTCGGTTTTGTAAATGCACTAATTTTTCACCAGCCCGTGCTTTGCGTTTTAAGGTCGGCAACACGTTGTGCGGTTCAACATGTAAATGCTGGCAAAAACGGCTCACAAAAGACATGGAAAGCGGCGCATCGCCTCTCAGCAGATCTGAAAACTCAACCTGACTCACACCAAGACGTTTGGTCATTTCCATCTGGGTCATATGCATTTTGGCTTTTTTTGTCATCCAAACATCGTACAGTGCATTACGGTCTTCTTGGTTCAGTTCCATTTCAGCCTCCTCATCGTGGTTGTGAATGGCAAGCAGAATGCCAGAATTTGCTGTGGCGCGTGTCAAACTGATGTGAGTTTGCGATGTATGTTGATCGTCAGGCTACAAACTGGGATCAAACTCCCAGTTTGTAGTGAGATAATTATCGATAGACTGGAATCGTCAGCCTAAAACCAACCTGCAAAAAGCAACTTGAACCAGTCAGATAAACGCTTAAAGAAACCACCTTGCTCAACAGATTCTTGCGCCACCAACTGAGCCTCCCCAACTTTCTCATCATCAATGTAGTAGATAATGGATCCAACCAGATCGCCTTTGTTAATCGGAGCTTCTAACGTTTTGTCTAGCTCAATCACCGCATTGAGTTTTTTGACATCATTTCGAGGCAGAGTCAGGTACACCGTTTCTTTGCTGCCTAACGCCACTTCATTTTTGTCTCCGTACCAAATCCGCTGACTTTGAACCACGCTATCCTTTTGATGAGGGCTCACTGTCTCAAAGAATCGAAAACCATAACTGAGTAACTGCTTGCTTTCTGCCTCACGAATTTTAACGCTTTTAGCCCCCATAACGACGGAAATTAAGCGCATTTCCCCGTTGGTTGCTGAACTGGCCAAACTGTAACCCGCACCACTGGTATAACCCGTTTTCATCCCATCCACATTCATGCTGCCATCACGCAGTAGACCGTTACGGTTATATTGCGTAATACCGTTATAAGTGAATGACGGTTCACTATAGAGGGTATAGATTTCCGGTAAATCACGAATAATCGCTTGTCCGAGCAGAGCTATATCATAGGGTGTGCTATACAAATTCGGGTTATCTAGCCCATGTGGATTCGCAAACGAGCTATTGTTCATCCCCAGTTGCAGCGCCCATGAGTTCATTAAACTCACAAACGCCCCTTCGGAGCCTGCGACATGCTCAGCAATCGCGACACTAGCATCATTACCCGACTGCACGATTAATCCACGGTAAAGATCCATCAAGTTGACGTAAGTACCTACTTCAATGAACATCTTTGATGAGTCTGGGAATTTTTTTGCCCAGGCATTGTTGCTGATCCGCACTTGGTCATCCGCGTGAATATTGCCACGCTTCATCTCTTGTCCAGCGACATACGAAGTCATTAATTTGGTTAGGCTGGCAGGATTGAGTTTTTGATGAGCATTGTGTTCGACCAGAATTTTCCCAGTATGAAAATCGATTAAAACATATCCATTTGCAGCCAACTGTGGTGGCTCAGGAATCACTGTCAGGGCAGAAAAACCTAACGTTGGCACAAACGCCATGCAAGCCATGGAAAACCTAACGAGAAACTTGGTGCTGGTCATAATGTGTCCCCCAATAAATACCAAGCCCGCAGTATAACTAACTGCGACACCAGCACAGCTTCTCTTTACCAACTCTTACAGTTGTTCTTCAGATACTTACATTGTGTTACATATCCGCCCCAATTGGCGATATTTCCACGCAGTCAATCTCTAACAACGTGATCATCGGCGGCTGATGTCGTTCATAAAGGCATCGAGGTGAGTGCGCGTGGTATGCGGATTCATCAGCACCACTTTTTCACCCGGTAAATGCAAACATCGACCATCACGATCATAATGCGTACGGGTTAATGACTCTACCCAGTTGCTGTTGAGTGATTTTCCCTTACGCTCTAAAAAATGATGCCGGTGGTACAAGGTGTGCGTGACTAATTTTTCAACATAGTCGGGATGCTGGCTGAGATCCATCTCTAAAGCAAACGCTTCACGCGCTGATTTAACATTCGGCGGATAAAGGCGAAAAGCAACACTTGGACCATGGTTTTGCTCGGCAATCAGTTTACAGTGGGGAAGTGTTGCCAGTTGTGCGCGTAAATAACTCGCGTTTTGTAAACCGTGCGCCAAGATTACTTGATAGCCTTCAATCCCCATCATTTGTAATGCGGAATACGCGGCAAAAACCCCCACCGCACTACGCGAGCATTCAATCGTTGCCTGCAAATGCGTCTCTTGCTGCCTTGTGCTTTCAAAATACGAAAAATAACTCGGATCCGATTTCAACGATTGCATGTCATGGCTATTTTTCACCATCACCAAGCTGGAGGTATAAGGGACATAACCCCATTTTTGGAAATCGACAGTAAAGGAGTCAGCCCACTGTAACGCGCGAATTTTAGGCAACCATTCGGTGAATGCTGCCAATGTTGCGGGATTAATCGCTAAAGGGTTGCGTTGCACATCGTAACTAGCGAAAAAAAGCAGGGGCCACCCGACTGCCGCATCGACATGGATATGGGGTCGACGCGAGATGGCATACTGATGACACAGAGATTCACGCAAATCATACACGGCTTTGACATCATCTAGCGCGAAAGTATCTGTGGTACCAAATGTGAGCATAATCGTTGGAACCAATTGTTGTTGCTCGAAGCACTGACTCAGTTGTCGATGGAGATCGTTCAGATCCATTTCATTATTGTCTGTCACACGAACTCGGATCACCTGTGATTGAACATCCACTCCCAACAGAGCCAAGTTGGTCATATTCGAGTAATGTCCTGCTTCTGAATTAAACATTTTGAACGTGCGTGTCGCGATCCCTTTAGAGATCGATTCTGGTATTACTTTACGCAGCCCCAAAAGATAACCGTACAAATTACAGAAAGTGCCGCCTTGCGTAAAAATGCCCGTTGCTTGCTCCGTTGAATACCCCACCAACGAGGCAATTTGCCGCACCACTAGCTTTTCTAGCTCAGCCGCCATACCGGAATATTCGCCGTACACTAAGTTGGGGTTGGCAATCATTGCCAGTAATCCACCGTGAATAGCAGGATCGCAGGGCGTTGAAATCACATTCTCGACCGATCTTGGATCGTCCCAGTTCTTCGAATGCTGCGCCGCATACAACGCAACTTCATCAAACGGTTTTCCCTGATAGCGTGAAAAACGTGGAACTTCATCTCGCGTGGTAAGCAATTTTAATAAGTGGTGGTTAACCGCTGGTGTTTCTCGACGTGAATGTAGCAGAGGCTGAATCTCTAATGAGCGATATAACGGCCATAGTTCAGGATCACGTGAGAAAAACTTCGCTTTGACTGCACAATAGTGCTGTTCAAAACGAGGATGAAGCTGGTTGGCTTGCAAAGCCAACCAGCTATCTGATAACGCATGACTCATGATAAAACACCCTAATTAACGCAGTTTGAACTTGCTTACCAGTTGCTCTAGGTCATGGTTAGATTGAGAAAGCGATTCGGTCGCCCCCACCGTTTGGCGTCCACTGACCACCAAAGACTCAACAATCTCCCGAATCGACAGCATGTTACGGCTTAGTTCAGCCGCCACCGTACTTTGCTCCTCGGTTGCAGCAGCAATTTGCGTACTCAGATCGTCAATATCACTGACTGACGAACTCATCATGTTCAAACTACCGGACACTTCGGAGGTTTTATCCGCCGTGGTTTGGCATTGTTGTTTTGTTCGATCCATTGCCACTACAACGCTGTCGGTGCCTTCTAGTAGCTTGGTCAGCATATCGGAAATTTCCGTAGTACTATTTTGTGTTCTCGCTGCTAATGCGCGAACCTCATCCGCAACCACCGCAAACCCGCGACCTTGCTCCCCGGCTCGCGCCGCCTCAATCGCCGCATTTAGGGCCAGTAGATTGGTTTGTTCAGAAATCGCGCCAATCACACTCAGCACTTCACTGATTTTGTTCGCATCACGGTTCATGCTCGTGATGCTTTCCGACATTTTTTCCACATCATTGACCAAAGAAGTCACGGTTGAAACCGCGTTATTTACAATCACCAGTGATTGTTGTGCTTCTTTACTCGCCGCATCCGTAATTTGATTCGACTGGGTAACACTTTCTGCCACAGTACGCGCACTTTCACTCATCTGTGTAATGGCAGTGACGACTTGGTCCGTTTCCGAAGAGTGAGTAATCAACATCTGCTCATTCTCTTTCGCGGTATGGCTTAGCTGCTCGATGCTGCTTGAAATCACTTGTGTGGCATCGGATATTTGCAACATCATGTCTTGTAGGTTAGATGAAAATCGGTTGAAGCCCGCACTGATCTGCGCCAAGTCATCATTCCCATTCACCTCAAGCCGACGGGTGAGATCACCACTACCCTGTGCTAAATCCAGCACCGCTGCTTTTAAACGCAGTAAAGGTTTGTAGATTTGATTGATGATGAGAATGATCGCCCCAACACTGATCGCAATCAAAACAATCCCTGTGGTCACAGCATTTGTCACCGCAACGTTCACATCCGCTAGCGCCGTACCTTTATCGACAAACACCATCAAGGTCCAATACATGTCATCGGTCAGGTTTACACGTTTGTAATAACCATCAAACTCAATCCCCAAATAAGGAAAGGAGAGATGACCACTTTCTTGACGATGGAACCCTTCTTCCATTTCACGGAATGAGGGGCTAACTTGGGAAGGCGTACGGCCAATATCCGTTGGATCGTCACTGGCAAAAAACACTGCATTTTTGTCAGTCAGCGTCGCGGCACCACCAGCAAAGCGCATGTTACTCACTTGGGTGATGATATCATCCAGTTGGATATCACCCAGCAAAGCCCCAACAAATCGGCCTTGATTCACAATAGGAGTGACAGCACTGATGACTTTCTTACCCGTCACCTGATCTTGGTAAATTTCCGTTAAAAAGGAGCTACGACGACTTTTCGCCTGCTGATACCAATCTCGTTCAGTAAATTTAAATCGATCGCTGGTTATGCCCCCTTCTTTATCCAACGACATGTAAGAACGGCCATCTTCATAGGCCACAATCACATTGGTGATTTGGGCTGCTTCAGCTAATAAACGGACTTGGTTGAGGTTATCTGCATCGGAAAGCTGCGGATTAAACAGTTTCGCACCACGAGATACCGCTTCGTAGCGACTTTTTACCCAAAATTCGAGTTCAGAAACATGATAGTTGAGCTTGTTTTGTGTTTCGGTGGTTAATGAATCAATCATCTCTCGCTTAAGAGATAACATATTGATAGTACCTAGAATAACCAGCGATATGGTCACTAGAATAACCACGCTGGTATAAATTCTTGCTTTGAATCCTAGAGTCATGACTCCCCCTGCCGTTTTTCATGCATTCAATTGCGGTTCCTCTTCAGGTGGGATCGTGTCTTAGAGTAATTGAAAGAAATGACACGAGGGCCACCTAGCCAACCATTAAAACTTGGTGCATAGATTGAAGATATGCAAGATCTATCACAGAAAGTTCAAACGCTCAGGAGAACAAAGATGAATTAAAACCATGAATATCAACATAATTTTCATTCGTGAATTTTATGCGATAAAGCGTCATAGAAAGGAAAAGTACAAGAGCAGCCAGAAGCTGCTCTTGTCACCATCAATAAAGCGTTTAGTGCTTATTTTTGACTTAAATAAGGGTATTCAGCACACCCTAGTTTCGCAGAAATACGTGCCGCAGCCTGGTGCAGCTCTTGCACATACTCAACCTGCTTTTCTTCAGTAAAACGAATGGTTGGCAGTGAAACACTCATGCCAGCAACCACACGGTTAAAACGATCATAAACGGGTACAGCTAGGCAACGAAGTCCAACTTCCTGCTCTTCATTATCTTGAGCAAAACCTTGCTCTTTAACAACAGGCAACTCTTTCAACAATGAATCTACATCGCTATGTGTATTTTCGGTGGATTGAGTAAACTCTACATCAGCCAAAATTTGGCGCACTTCCTCTTCGTTACGCTCGGCAAGCAACACTTTACCAATTGCAGTCGAGTAAAGCGGATTGCGGCGTCCGATGCGAGATTGCATACGCAGGTTGTATTTAGAATCAATTTTATGGATATAAATGATTCCATCCCCATCAAGAGCACCCAAATGCAGTGCTTCCATGGTTAAATCTGAAATTCGGCGCATTTCCACATCCGCCAGTTCAACCAAGTCAACATATTCTAAGGCCGCAGCCCCTAATTCAAACAGTTTCAATGTCAGTGAGTAGTTTTCCGTTTCACCTTCTTGAGAAACATAGCCCATCGTTTTCATCGTCTGTAAAAAACGGTAAACCGTACTTTTAGACATCATCAGACGCTGTGCTAGATCACTGATACCAATATCTTTCTGAGTTGCTAGTGCTTGAAGAATACCAAAGGTTTTCATTACCGATGAAACAGATTCAGGTTGTTTATCAATTGTCATTTTTTATACCTATTACTAAATTCCGGCTTTTGACATGCTCAACTTTGCTATGACCTACCAAAAACGGCCCAAATCACCGACTTTTATTTAGTTCAAACAATTCAACTGGTTTCAATGTCAGGTGCCAATCTAAAATAATGTTCTACAAAAAAACAGACCTGAGTTCGATTTTTTTGTTTTTTTCTCGCCCGAATTAACACAATTTGTGAATTTTACGAGCTTTTGAGCACAAATTACTTCAATAACAAATTGATAGAGAACCAAAGCACAAGGCAAGTTATGCATCCAGTTATCAAAAATAACCTTAATAAATTTTCTTAAAGCACAATCGTTGGCATTTTCAGAAATCGGCTTGCGGCCTATATTCGCGTTTTTGAACAATATAGGCCGCAAGCGAAGAGGTTTAACAACTTCCCATGGCGTAGTGATAAACGGCCTCAGGTGGCAACTCGGCAATAGGAACCGCAGAGATCAATTGTTTGGTATACGCTTGCTGTGGGTTAAATATCACTTCATCCACGCTGCCTTGCTCAACAATTTTGCCATGTTGTAAGACAAGCACTCGATCGCAAAAATACTTTACTGTTGCAATATCATGAGTGATCAAAATAAACGCGGTGCCATAGATATTTTGAAACTCAATCAGCAAGTCCAAGACTTGTGAACGTAGTGATACATCCAATGCAGCAGTGGCTTCATCAGCAATGACCACTTTCGGAATCGTCACCAATGCGCGAGCAATCACGATTCGTTGCCGTTGACCACCAGAAAAGGCATGTGGATAACGGCTTGAAAATTCCGGTGGTAAACCAACCCACTTCATGATGTTACGTACTCGTTCTTCACGCTGCGTTTTATTCATTTCGGTACGCAGTTTGGTCAGTGGTTCTTCAATGATATCGAATACGGTCATTCTTGGATTCAGTGACGACCACGGATCCTGAAAAATCAAACGCATGTCAGCAAACAGAGGATCACGCACCTGTCGTTTATAACTAGCAAGCTCAATGGTAGTTTCACTCTTTCCATCGACATAAAGAATGGTGCCAGAACTCGCCGGAGACATCCCTAAGATGGCACGACCAAGTGTACTTTTTCCAGACCCTGACTCCCCCACAATACCCAGAGACTCTCCTGGATAGAGAGTAAGATCAGCATTATCAACAGCCGTCATCCAGCTCTTTTTCTGGAACATTTTGGCCGGTTTTTCAAAAGTTTTAGTGACACCCTGTAAGTCGAGAATGGGCTGATTACTCTTCTCTTCTCGCATTGCGTAAGGCACTTTGACTTTGGATGGTTTCTCTAACGCGCGAGTGGCTTTCATCAATTTCTGGGTATAAGGATGTTGCGGGTTTTCAAAGATTTGTCGAACGTCACCACATTCAACGAGTACCCCTTTCTCCATTACTGCGACACGATCTGAAATCTGTGCCACCACACCAAGATCATGAGTGATAAACAAAATCGCCATACCAATCTCTTGCTGGAGCTTGTCGAATAAGTGCAGGATTTCCGCTTGGGTGGTCACATCCAACGCAGTCGTCGGCTCATCCGCAATCAAGATATCAGGGCGAGAAGCGATCGCCATAGCAATCACAACCCGTTGGCGCTGCCCGCCTGATAACTCAAACGAATACTTATTGATGAGGCTCTCTGGCTCCGGCATTTGCACTTGGTAGAGCAGCTCAATCGCTCTTTGGTGAGCATTTTCTTTGCTGATGTTTGGCTCAACCAAGCACAACACTTCTTTAATCTGATCGCCAACCGTATGTACTGGACTTAATGCCGCCATCGGCTCTTGCGATACCAGTGAGAAATTAAAGCGGCGCAATAAACGCATTTCAGCACTGCGAGGATCGATTTGCGCGATGTCGATGGTTTCATTGGTCTCTGTGGTATAGAGAATCTTGCCTGAGTCAATTCGACCAGGTCTATCCAACAATTGCATGATCGCTGAAGAAGTCACGGATTTACCAGAGCCTGATTCACCGATCACCGAGAGCGTTTCACCACGATACAGATCAAACGATACCCCTTTCACCGCATGAAAGTGCTCGGTACTGGTTGGGAAACTCACATTCAGATCGATGACTTGTAGAATTTTATTATTCATTATTTTGCTCCCTGATCATGGTATGGGTCACAGGCATCACGCAGACCATCTCCCACAAAGTTCATTGCCAATATCACGACGACAACCGCTACTGCTGGAATGAGTAGCCAAGAGGCATCTGCCAGTGCTCGGATATTCTGTGCCTCTTGCAGTAATACACCCCAACTGACCATCGGAGCTTGCAAGCCTAAGCCCAAGAAGCTGAGCGCGGTTTCACCCAAAATCATCGCTGGGATCGCCAAAGTCACCACCGCAATGATGTGGCTGAGGAAGTTGGGCACCATGTAACGGCGGATGATCTCAAATGGGCTGTTACCATCCAGCCATGCTGCGGCAACATACTCTTCGTTACGCAGAGACATAAATCGGCTGCGTACCACACGAGCCATATCAGGCCATGACACGAGGCCAAGAATAATGGTGATGAGGAAATACTTGGTTAATGAGCTCCACTGTGCCGGTAAGGAGGCTGACAACGCCATCCACAATGGCAATGTCGGGATGGATTTCATGAATTCGATGCTGCGCTGAATAAAGTTATCAATCGCACCACCAAAGTATCCAGAAATGCCACCGATCAAGATACCCAGCACAAACGTAGTGAATACCCCCATCAGACCAACCGAGAGCGAGATTCGCGCCCCATAAATGAGGCGAGATAACAAATCACGTCCCATGCGGTCAGAACCTAAGATGAAGAACGGCTTTTTAGGATCTTTAGGAACTATGAATTTGTAGCTGAATGGAATGAATCCTAGTAGCTCATAGCTTTCTGTCTTTCCGAAGAAAGAAAAATAGGCCTTTTTATCCGGATTCAGATCGTAATATCGTTTCAAACTCCGAGGGTCAGTTTTGCTGGTATAGAGATCCAAATGAGGTGCCCAACGCCAACCCGCATCCGTTTGCTCAAACAGACTAACCGCTTGTGGTGGCGCATAAGTAAAACGACGCCAGTTATCACTTGGTTGAAACGGGGCAAAAAACTCAGCAAACAGAGCAATAAAATACACGATGACCAGAAACCACAAGCTATACCAAGCCAGCTTATGTTGGCGCATTTTTAAGCCAATTAACTGCCACTGAGTTGCTGTTGAGAGATCCAGTGCTTTCTTTTTACGGCTAAACAGGCGGCCGACCCTTTGAATCGTAGAGGTTGTCATAATTAAAACTCCTTCGCGATGCCAACTCGTACCCGAGGATCAACCCAGTACAGAAGTAAATCGGAAATTAAAGTACCAATGATGGTCAAGATGGACATGATGAGCAGAACATCACCCGCCACATACATGTCTTGGGCGCGCAGAGAGGCCAACATCAGAGGGCCCAAAGTAGGAATATTCATGACCTGACTGACGATGATGTCAGCCCCCAGTAAGGCAGGAAGCATCCAACCTATGGTTGAAACAATAGGCAGAATTGCGATGCGTACTGGGTATTTTAGGATCAGCTTCGCTTCGGTTTGCCCTTTCGCTCGCGCCGTTTTGACATACGGTTTTTTCAATTCATCGAGCAAGTTAGCGCGCATGATGCGAATAATGCCAGCCAATCCCGCAGTCCCGACAATCAATATATAAATCCAACTGCGTGAAGCGGCATCAAAGAATTTGGCCCAGGACATGGGCTGATCAAGATACGCTTCAGAATAAAGGCCAGAAACCACTGTATCGAAGCTGTAATAGCCAATCAGCAGAGCAACAATCGCGATAACAAAGTTCGGCGTTGCCATACCAATAAAACCAAAGATGGTGGCAACGTAATCCCCCACGAATATTGGCGCAATGCGGAGTACATACCGATTGGAATAGCAATTAAAAATTGGAAGAGGAACACTGCGGCCGCCAGTGACACGGTGGGCCAAATACGAGGTTCAATCGTATTCCAAACCGGTTGGTTGGTGGTCAGGGAAATACCTAAATCACCTGTCATTAAACCCAACATCCAGTAAGCGTAGCGTTCGAGCAACGGCTTATCCAAACCATACATTTCGCGCATGGTATAAATCATTTGCGGATCCACGGTTTGCCCCATCGATTGCAACTCAGCAATTTTTGATGAAGCAAAATCTCCGGGGGGAAGATCTATAACGGCGAATACAACAATCGAGACAGCGAAAAGCGTGACAAGTATCGACACCAAACGCTTACCTGCAAACAGAAAAAAACTGCTCATTACTGTTCCTTAATTACGATACGGTAAATCACTAGCAAAATGGCTCATCTTTAATCTCAAGTTTTGGCCTGTGTTACGGGCAGTAAGTCGATCAAAGATTTAGCCTCACTCAAGTTCAATTTTATTAGAACGCATTGAATTTAATTTTTAAAACGCTTTTTCATATTTTTGATGTGTAGATCATCATCCTATTTAAGAAGCGTGATCACACTCAGACAATTCATCGTGCAAATGACATGGAAATTTGCATACAAGAAACCAAAGTGATCACTGCAAGCCGAGTAAGGACAACCAACGGCAGCGGCAATCGCTTATTGAAGGCAATAAAAAACCCCATCCGAAGATGGGGCTGTCTAACGATCAAAGGGATGGGTTTACTTCGATTTCCACAGTTGGCTCATACGCATTGGCCCCGGGGTTGGGAAATTGTATGACTGAGGCATGTTTTCAGGCACGTTGTGCAGCTTATTATTCACCACAACACCGGCAGGCATGGATTCCACAGTACCAATCACATAGAAGTTATCTTTAGCAATCTGGATAATCTCTTTCATGTACCCATTTTGCTCATCCTGCGATGAGGTTTGTGTCAGTTTTTTCCACAGCTCAAGTTGGCGTTTAACATGTGCAGGTGGCTCAACTGCAAACTCATTGGTTGGCTCACTGACCCACAGGTAGTAACCCAATCCCCAGGTTGACTCAGGGCTAAAGGGCATATAGTGACGAGCATCGTCAATGATACCGACACCGCCATCACCGATGATTGGGATCATGTCGAAGTCGTTAGTCAAACGAAGGTTGGTCACATGGTTGATTTCAAGTACACGAATGTCTAAGAACACACCGACAGCTTTCCACTGGTTTTTCACCAGCTCAAGTGAATCGGCCAGTACACCTTTATCCGCTACCTTTGATATGGCTTCAATACGCAAACGTTGGCCATTTTTGAGCAAACGGTATCCTTCTTTATCACGTTTGTTCAAACCGAGTGAATCTAGGATTTTGTTCGCTTTTTCAGGATCAAATTCCGTGTATTGCGTCGCCATTTGCTCATCATAGAAAGGCGAGATTTTCAGTGGAGCGACCTGATAAGGTCCAACCGAACCAGAGAAGACGGTTTCACTGATCTCTTCGCGATCAATCGCATGAGATAGCGCAATGCGGAAATCTTTATTTTGGAACAGTTCACGCTTGAGTGGATCTTTCGTGGTTTGGTTCAGCGCAATCGCCAGTTCAGTACTGAGCGTGCTGGGGCGGAACTCGTAGGTGTAGCCCCCTTTCTTCTCATTTTCGATCAGAAGTGGGCGGTAGGATGTTTGGCCAATATTACGATGTTGGTAATCCGCTTCACCATTGGCGGCGCGTAACACCATCTCTTCCTGATCCTCACTATAGCGCCAACGAACCGCGTCTAGGTAAGGCAGTTGGTTTCCTTCGGTATCGACTTGCCAGTAGTAAGGGTTACGCTCAAACACGGCATAACTTGCGTTTGGTCCCGGAGGCGTAGTCACTTTCCATGCCGTTAACACTGGGCGATCAACGTTAGTGTAATGCTCAATAAAGTAGTGCGCTTCACACTTGGTTGCCGCATATTGGCGCCATGAGTCAAAACCTGCCGCTTTCGCATTAGCCACCGCTTTATCGTTGAACTTAGGTAAGAATTGTGAGCAGTACTGCTTAGGGAAAGCGGTATAACTTTCACTATCTACCGTCGCAAGGCTGCGGATGAACAGGCCATTGGGTTTGCTCAGCGTGATTTTGACGGTGTACGTATCAACAACTTCTGCACGCGCTGCATCATGCGTTGGTAGAGCAAGCGGGCGGTTACCTGAGTGTTCTGGATCACCCACAATTTCATTGATATAAAAAGCGATGTCTTCCGCGGTAAACGGAGAACCATCAGACCATTTCACGCCTTTGCGCAACGTGATCACATATTCTGTGTTCTCTGCGTTAGAAGTAAAACCCGTCGCCAAGTTTGGGATAACTTTTGAATAGGTGGTATCAAAGTTAAACAAGTTATCGTATGCCACCGTGCGAATACGATGTCCATTATCAACAACGGTACCGACAAGATTTAACGTACCGCCGTACTGACCAATCGACTCATTCGGTTCAACCACCAATGGGTTTTCGGGCAAACGTTGTTCAACCGCTGGCAATTTGCCTGCTTTGACTAACTCCGCTAGTTGTGGGGCTTCATTATAAGTGGCGGCCCAAGTTGAAAATGACAGCGCTGCCGCAACCGATAGTGCGATTTTGCCGAATATTGGAATAAGATTATGTTGTTTCATCAGTCACTCCCTGATGTTTTTGATTGTCCAAGTTTAAGTTAACGCTGCTTCATGCAACGCTTTTACTTCCTGCTGATACATGAACCTCTAACTCCGTAATGCCTTGGTGCGTAACCCCAGATATAGCCGGCACACAAGCGTGTGGGTAAAGGATGTTGGTATTAGGAGCACAGGGGTAACAACGGTTTTCCCCAGGACCCCGAATTAATGCCAGTTCACTAAATAATTGTTCTGACTCGATGCGTTTTGATGCAGGTTCACTGTGGGTAAACCACGCACGCCATGCGTCCACACAGTAGCCCGTCTGAATGAAAGCCAATTCACGCTGGCTTTCAATTCGATGAATTCGGATTTCTTTTCCCTCTTTCAGGGTTTGGTAAGTCGTCACATCACAACCAGTAAAAGGTGACCACTCTGAAACTAAGGTATCGCCCACTCGATATGTTCGATGGTTCGACTTCCGCCCATACCAACCATGGGTATCGGGGTGTTGTATCGCGAGAAGGTTGTCACCGATCCAACCTTGGCTGACCCAACGCAAGCTATCGATACAGAAACCATGTTGAGAGCTATAGGCGAATTTGTAGTATTTGTCCGAACACTCGCGCAATTCACTACTTCCCGGAGCATTACTGATGAGGTAACTGCCCCCATTTCGCCAAACTTGATGATGATTGTTGACCCAATAAGCCTCGGAATGAGGATTAAGAGGAATAACATCGCTTTGCCAAAACGGATGGTCATTTCCCAACGCTAATGCGTTAAACGCTTTAAAGGCCAACAATGGGGAAGCTGAGCTGGTATAAAACTCACTCATCAAAAGATTAGGGTAAGCAAAGCCCGGCATCGGCGTGCCGTTGCAATCCCAAATTGGTTGTTCTGCCCACCAATTCATCCCCTGCGTCCATAACGTGCGCCATAAAGGTAGATTGCGATGTTCAGGGAGTAATCGCGCCAATTCAGCCCAGAAAGCCAAAATCGCAAAACGGTAATTCAGTGATCGACCGTACCCTAATTGGCTACCATCGGTACCAAACCAATTCACATAAGTTTCAGCGAACAGAACCGCTTGCTTAAGTAAATTGGGAACACGAGGACATTGCGGCTTCCAGCGGCAATACATCAATGCATAAAGTTGAAAGGCGAGCGGATTGTAATAATCCATCACCGAGTCACTACCATCTTTGTACCAACCTTGTTCTAACTGCATCTGAGCAATCGCATTAAGGTCACTTTCGCACTCGCAATCTTCAATCCGAACACCCACACTCTGCAAAGCGGTGAGGATAAGCACTCGGAACCAATACCAGTTATTCGGCGGTAAAGTCAGATGCTTTACAGATAGCAGCCAGAGTGCCAAATTTTGCTGCTCAGTCGAAGAAAAGGGAGACCAATAGATTTCAGGTGCTTCCACTAAAGCCATCGCAATGGCCGACATCTCCACCACTCGTTGATCATAATCTTTGGCTTTCTGCCAATAATTGGGGGACTGAGGGTTGGTTCCCTCCATGATTTTCTGCGCCAACTGCTGATTTAGCTCTAGGCATAATGTCTTCGCCGGTACCGCCAGCCAAAGTAGACGACAGTAATATTCGATTTGAGCCGTCTGTTCAGAATAGTGTGCAGCACCATAAGCTTGTGCATCCCAGTTCACCGAGCCCGCAACAACGGCAAGCTGTAAATCCGCAATTTTCTTTGTTAAATCATTAACATTGCTGCGGCGATTAAATGGTTTAGGTTGCTGAATTAGGTCTTTCAACCGCATGCACATGCTGACTCCTGAATGACATTTGCTGCTCTATTGAATTAATTTAATCGCACAAACAAATATTTTTGAAACGCTTTTTTATATTTATGATATTTGGATCAAAACTCATCCCCATAAATCACAGTGATTAATTACCCCGATCACATTTTCATCATGAAAATTTCGTTTAATTTAAAAAGCCATTTCATTTATGGATTTCACACAATGGAACGTATCAGATACTGGTTTCTTCGATGAACACTCAATGAAAGATAGCCACCAGCAAGGACAAACATCGTGATGGAAAATAAGGCGCAGCCCCTTGCCATGAAAGGGCTACAACCAAAAAGGTTGGCGACTAACCAAGAAAATCTTGGTACTGCTGCGCTGTTTTTCCTGCCCTTAAGCATTTGCCCATCGCACGCAAATAGGGGCGAAGGTGAGTGAAAAACTGTATATAGCCGGCACAAAGATGATGTGGCGCAGTGAGCGAAAGCTCCCCTCGATCATTTAAGCGTTGTGCAGGACATGCGCCATGGCATAAATCCCATTGCGGACACCCTTGGCAATGAAGCTGGCTGCCTATGGGTTTACGTTCTGAAAAACTCTGTTGGATTGGGGTTTCAATCAGGTCGGGATAATCGTGTTCACGCAGATTACCCAGTTTGAATTCAGGAAAAACAAAGTGGTCACAACTGTACACATCGCCATTGTGTTCAACCGCCAAGTTGTCGCCGCAACGTTGGGCATGCACACAGATCGATGAAGGCAAACCGAGGCTCATGCCCAACGCATTATCAAAGTGGCTGACAAAAACTTGCCCGATATGATGCTGACGCCACTCTTCAAAGACATCAATCATAAACTGGCCAAACTGCTGAGCACTCACACTGCGTGAAGATATGCCTTCCCCCGCAATACTTTCCACCACCGGAATAAACTGAATGAACTGAGCGCCAAGCGAAACTAAATGCTGGTAAACCCTTGTCCCATGGTCTCCGTTGTGCGCTTGCACCACAGTCAGCACATTGTATTCCACTCGATAACGCTGCAAACAACGCAGCCCTTTCACTACCGATTGGTAAGTGCCTTGCCCACTGCGCGTCTTACGGAAGTGATCGTGCAGCTCTTCATCACCATCCAGACTGATGCCCACCAAAAATTGATGGTCGGCCAAAAATTGCGCCCATTCTTCATTAATGAGTACCCCATTGGTTTGTAAGGTATTCACAATGTGCATTCCCGGCCTCGCGTATTTGCGCTGTTGGGCCACCGCTTTACGATAAAAATCGATACCACGCAAAGTGGGTTCGCCACCCTGCCAGCCAAAAGTCACTTCACGACATCCTGCTGGCTGGCTTTCAATGTAGTTCCGCACATGCGCTTCTAGCAGGGCATCATCCATATCAAAGCGATTTTGTCCGGGGTAATACTGGGTTTTATCGAGATAGAAACAGTAGGCACAATCGAGATTGCACAAAGGCCCAATCGGCTTTGCCAAGATATGAAATGGCCGTTTTGCCGTTGGTTTGCGAGTAAAAATCCGTTGTTCTGACATCAATAAAAATCCAGTGTAGGCATCCGGCCCTGCAATGGCAGGACAAATTATCTTCCCAATCGATTTTATCCATTTTTATCAAAACATCTTTTCATTTTTTCTTTAGGTAGCGATTTGATCACAAATTCGAAATGGCGTTCCATTATAGAATTTTGCTCTAAACAACTCTGCCCGATTGGGATCAATGAAAAAACCAAACTTACTTTATGTGTTTCCCGATCAGTGGCGCGTGATGGCGTTGAGTATTTGGCAACACGCCGCTTACCGCCCCTTTTGCTCTGGCGAGCCAGATCCCGTTTTCACTCCGGTGTTGGACAATTTTATTCAGCAAGCCACCTTGCTGACTCATGCTGTCAGCAATTGCCCACTATGCAGCCCTCATCGTGGTAGTTTGTTCACCGGGCAATATCCTAATAGAAGTGGCGTTCCACTGAACTGCCACTCTTTACGCCCCATCTCAAATTTGCCGACTGAGGCAGAATGCTTTACGGATGTACTCTCACATGCGGGTTATCACATTGGTTACATCGGTAAATGGCATCTCGATTACCCAACTCCCAATGCGCCTGATAAGCCGGGCTGCTATGTAGAAGAACAGTTCCCGGTTTGGGATTCCTATACCGAGCCAGAACGCCGACACCGCATTGATTACTGGTATGGCTACGGCACTTTTGATGAGCATCGCAATCCCCACTATTACGACACGCAGGGTCAACGCCATCAGCCCAAAACATGGTCGGCCGAGCATGAGGCGGATAAAGCGATCGCGTATCTACTTAATCAGCATGGCGAGCGGGATGCACAGAAGCCCTTCGCGCTTTTTGTGTCCATGAATCCGCCACACAGCCCGTATAACAGTGTTGATGATTGCCGCGAGAGTGACCTCGCTTTATATCAGGCTGCCAGCAATCAGGAACTGTTGGTCCGCCAAAATGCCGATGCTTCAACCAGCAAGGCCGACAGTGCGCGTTACTATTTCGCCAACATCAGCGGTGTGGATAAAGAAATTGGGCGCATTTTTCAGGCACTCGAAGAGATCGGCGAATGGGACAATACCGTGGTCGTGTTTACCAGTGATCACGGTGAAACCTTGTGTAGCCACAGCCTCAGCGATGCGAAAAACGTCATTTACGATGAAGCACTACGCGTGCCTTTTGTGATTAAAACAGGCCACCAGCAGCAATCGACCATCAGCCAAACCTTGCTCAGCAGCCCTGATATTATGCCGACCATCTTGGGCTTACTTGGCGTTACGATGGCGGATCCTCTTTCGATAGATGGTCGCGATCTCTCTTGCGTGATTAACCAACCACTCGCTCATCCTGCTTCACCAGACTGCGCACTTTATTTACGCAATCAAGATGGGGAGAAAAACGCCTTAGGCGAAGTGATTGCCTATTTCCCGCAGAGTCGCGGCATCCGAACCCATAGCTACACACTGGCATTGGAAATCAACCGTCAAGCAGAGCTTATCGCCACCCAGTTGTTCGATAACCAAACAGATCCGTACCAGTTAACTAATTTACCCTTTGAGCCTCAGGATTCATTCGTCAAACCACTCCTACAACTGATGGCCGAAGAACTGCACCGAATTCAGGATCCTTGGGCAGAACAAGGCATTTTGGCCTCACTCCTGCCCTATCCAGTTCAATCAATGAAGGATAATTCATGAGTAATACCCAACCCAATGTCATTATTCTGTATGCCGACGATTTAGGTTTTGGCGACTTAAGTTGCTATGGCGCGAATCACATTCCAACCCCGAATTTGGATCAACTCGCCGCAGAGGGGCTGAAGTTTGATCAAGCCTACGCCACTGCCGCAACCTGTACGCCTTCTCGCTACAGTTTATTGACGGGCAGTTACCCTTGGCGCAATCCTGATGCTGCGGTGTTACCCGGTGATGCCGCGCAAATCATTACCAGTGACGATGCTACTTTAGCCAATTTGTTCCAAGAACACGGCTATGCCACTGGCATTGTTGGCAAATGGCATCTTGGCTTAGGCAATGGGGAATTGGATTTTAATCAGGAGATCCAAGGTACACCGAATGATGTTGGTTTTGATCACTCCTTTATTATGGCGGCCACCAACGACCGCGTGCCTTGTGTTTATATCCATAACCGCCAAGTCGCGAATCTCGACCCCAACGACCCTATCGAAGTCACCTATGATTGGGATAAAGCCTTTCCTGAGGTACCCAATGGTCGCCAAAACCCAGAATTGCTGGACGTCATGTACGATCACGGCCATGACGGCACCATCATCAATGGCATTAGCCGTATCGGCCATATGCGGGGTGGTAAATCGGCGTTATGGAATGATGAAACCATGGGAGAAGTCTTTGCGGATAAGGCCATATCCTTTATTGAGCAACATCAGCAACAGCCCTTCTTCTTGTATTACGCGCTTCATCAGCCGCACGTTCCTCGTATTCCTAACCCTAAATTTCGTGGCGTGACCCCACATGGTGTGCGTGGTGATGTGATTGTTGAAATGGATTGGTGTATCGGCAAAGTCCTCAAAAAAATCGATGAACTTGGACTCAAAGACAACACCTTAGTGATCTTCTCTAGCGATAACGGCCCCGTACTTAACGATGGATACAAAGATCAAGCCATTGAACTCAATGGACAACATCGTATGGCGGGACCGTTACGAGGCGGGAAATACAGCTTATTTGAGGGCGGAACACGGGTTCCCTTTATCGTCCGTTGGCCGAAGCAAATCGCTTCTGGTCAAAGCTCCGCGCTTTTTAATCAGGTCGACCTATACCATAGCTTCGCTCAGTTGCTCAACCGCCCGTTGACCCAAACAGAAGCCCCCGATAGCCAACCTTTACTCGACACCCTGTTAGGTAAAGATCCTATCGGGCGAAGTGACATGGTGCTAGAAGGTATGCAGTACAAAAAAGTGTTCCGAAACCAACGTTATGCTTATATTCCCGCACACGATGATGACTTTGTTTGCCAATACACGGGGAACGAGAAAGGTAACCAATCTTCACCTCAACTTTATGATTTAAAGGATGACGTTGGACAGATCACCAACTTGGCAGAACAAATGCCCGACTTGGTTCAGGAGTTAGAACAAGCGCTTAACCAAGCCATTCAGCAACCTAAAACTCGCTAAACAGAATGGGCTGTTCATGAATGAACAGCCCTCTCATCCATACAGAGTCGTGTTATCGACTTCACATTCTGCTTTGAAAATTTTCAGAATATTTGGGTTAGATAATTTGTAATGTCACACTCAAAGACTTATTTCACAGAATAAACTTTCTGATGACTCCTAGTTTGTGATAGTTGTTGCCCAACAAGATCTGTAAACCGAATAAGTAGCCAGACACCGCTTACAGTTAAGTTGGTAGTCACTCCTCACTTCATCTGTTCCATTATCAATAGGTCGCTTAAATGCCTAGAAAACTGGCCGAAACCGCAGCATCATTGCTGCAACTTGAACATATCGGGATAAGCCAATACGATGTTTCCCAGCTCCTATGCCAGCATTTAAGTACGTTATTACCGATAGCAGGCGCTCAAATCTGTCACCCCGCTGCACTCACTCTTTGTGCTTTACATGAAGGCTCTTGTTTAATGGAGTCTGACTTTGTCGACACACTCGATAGCACTTGGTGGCAATGGCTTTCCACACTCAGAAGAGATGCTGGATTTGTCCTTATTCCACACTCGTTATTAATTGAGCAAAGGACGAGTTTGGTGTGCCGTCTTTCTTTTGAGGAAGAGCATTCCACCGTACTGATTTTATTGCTAGAAGATGAACAACATTTTCGAGCTTATGCCGATGAATGGCATATGCTTTCCACCGTTTTACAACAATTCTGGCTAACTCAATATATAAAACTGACTGCGGCAGAGAAGCGTCGTGCCGTTGATCACCAATATGGCCTAATTCTCAATAAACTACAGACACAGACTCGCCGTCACCAAGCCATGAGTAAAGTCGCACTCGGCGTCGCCGAACTGACGGCTGCCCGAACCGAATTCGATCTATTAAAACAGAGTGTTAAGTTGTTACGTGAAGATTTGGGATTAGATCGTGTCGGTACTTTTCTAATTGATCATAAGGTGGGCCGCTACCACGGAGTGTTTGGAACCGATGACCAAGGCCAGTATCGCGATGAATCTGATGATTACTATCCTTACACTCAACTAGACCCTCGATTTTTAAGCGTATTAAGCCAACCAGATAATTGGTTTCATTTAGTGTCAGATATTACGCTTTATCATCAACACCAACCGATTGGGCATGGGTGGAATGCGATGGTGGTACTACGCAACGAATCTCAAGAGCCTCTTGGCTGGATTGCCATGGATAATTTACTCACCCAAAAACCTTTTGATTTCGATATTCAAGAGGCATTAGAAGTCTTTGCTAAAACGGCTTCACGGATCCTCGTTGAAATTCGCCATAACAACCGAGTTAGAATGATTAGCCAAGCACTCCAGTTGATGTCTCAAGCAAGAAATTCGCTGGAGATCTGCCAACAAGCTGTCGAATTCTCAGTGTCTAAACTTGATATTGATCGCATTGGTATTTTTCTTCCTAGCGATTCTGAGCCGGATAAACTGCAAGGCACTTATGGCGTGGATACCGATGGCGTGATCCGTAACGAAAGTTATTTTTCTATGCCTTATCCTGAATCGCCTTTATTTAATCAGGCCTATGCCACTCCGAATACGCTGATCATGCTCAATGATGTTCCGCTGTGGCATGACAGAAAAATGGTTGGCCATGGCTGGAATGCCGCGATTGCACTTTCAGTTGATAACCAATTGATGGCGCTAATCTGTGCCGATAATTTACTGCGACAACGCCTACTTTCCTCGCATCAACATGAATTAATTCAGTTATTCACTCGTAACTTTGGCGAAATGCTGGCAAGGCTTCGAGGACAAGAAAAGCTCGAAAGATTAAACAAAACTCTCGAAGAACGCATCACAGCTCGAACTAACGAGCTACAAAGCGTCAACCATAAGCTAGCACTCGCAGCTCGTACCGATAGTTTAACTCAACTCTATAATCGACGAGCCTATGAAGAATTCATTCAAGAATATTGGCAAATCTACCAAAAACAACAACCTATCACACTTGCAGTGTTAGATTTAGATGGATTTAAACAGGTCAATGATCAACTAGGACATCAGGCGGGAGATGAACTGCTCAAACAGTTCGCTAATCTTTTGCAAGCCACATTCCAGCGATCTGGTGATCGTATCTGCCGTCTCGGAGGAGATGAATTTGCCGTCATCATGTGTGGTGCTGATCAACAAACACATCACCATTTATTAAATCAATTGATCGCTAAGTTCGCTCAAGAAACAGCGCAACAGTTTAACGGTCTTTCAGTGTCTATCGGATCTGCCACTGTGATCCCCAATCTCGATATGAACACCGATGGCTTTTTCAGCCTTGCTGATCGAGCACTTTATCAAGCGAAAGCCAATGGCAAACAGCAGTTGGTCATTTATCCCACACCTTGATCAGAAAGCAAACAGGGCTTACTCACACGTGCTGCATTCACGCAGGCCTAATAGAGTAAGCCCTAGGAAGGATCGAATTATGGTTGAATCACCAATTGAGGGGCTAGCCCACTCTCTTTGCTAGAGAAATTCACATCCGATTTCTGATGTGCGGCACCTTTATTCTCTAAAAGCAAAGACAACTCACCTTGCACTATAAGATTCGAGACATCTATCTCTATCCACTCATTCACTTGAGAAGGTGAGATCGTCACCGTCGTACCTTGTTGTTCAATCGGCGGCAGGGTGCTCCAAGTTAGGCTGTTTTCTTGCCATGCACTGGATTTTAAACGAGATACTGTGATCGCTCGGGATGCGGCGGTATTGACGTTTTTCACATGCAGTCTCAACACCGCTTGTGAATGGGAGGACAGCGCCTGTTGACTCAAGTCGAACTTTAGAACCGTTTTACGGTTATAGCCCGTAATATCGCTTTTTACGACTAAGTAACTGTTGGTTCCAAAGCTTTGGTTGGCGTATTGCCCATCACGCACAAAAACATCAGCATTGGCACTCATCGTCACCGGTGGAATAACCGGTACGGCGTTGAATTCAACCACCACCCCTTTACCAAGCAAACGGGGCTCTTTAGCGGTGACGACTGTCGCTGCCCAAACCGTGGAGCCCTCTTCCACTTTTAACTGTACTTGATCACCGATTCCAGGCGTTGCCAACGTGACTTGAGGTGTCGCTTGAGATTCATCAATCACCAACACACTTGGCTTATTCACAGTGACGGTTTTACCACTCGGCAATTGCAGCATTCCCGCTTGGTGGAACACAATGCCACTCACCTGCTTGCTCACATGCGTTACCGCTTGTATCTGTGGCGTGTTCGATAGAACGCTAACCGGCACTGAGGCTGCGTAGTTGGCCACCGCTTGCGCATCACGATTCGGTACCACTATGTACTGATAAGAGGCGTTTGTTGGCTGCCAACTATGGCCTATACGTAGCATGAAAACATCGGCTGAAACGGGGGCATCCGGTTGACCTGTGTTGATGTTTCTCCAGTTACCATTTTGGGTTTGATTATCCATATGCCCATACCAATTGGCTGGGAAAACATAACCAATACCATCATGGTGAACCCAAGAAGCATTTACTAACTGACGGCTGCCTTTGCTATATACTTGTCCATCCACAGTAACAGGCCCATTCAAGCGTGTTTGGTTAACTGTGGTATTCACATATTCTGCTCGGGTAGATTGAATGCCAGCCCCCAAGGCCACCAACTCATCATCAAAACTAAACCACGCTTTTTTTGCTTTGGTTTGGTAAGCATCCATATCCATGACAGCAACACCATTACGCCCATCCGACACGCTGCCAACAAATTGAGTTTGCATTTCGATGCGTCCCCAGTCTGCGGGTTTAATCGCAAATTGTGGTGCCGTTGTGCCCGGCACTAAAGCCCAGTTCCACACAGGGAAGATGCCATGATATTCATCGCCTCTTTGCATGATGAAAGTGCTACCAAAACCGATCCAGTTACCGAGTAGATTCTCACCGTTCCCAGCTTCCGTAGGTTTGATTCGCTTAGAATTCATCTTGATGCCAATGAAGTGGCCAGTACCGACTTTGCTGGCATAGTCTGAACGGTAAAAAGAGCGAAATCCTGCGATGCTTTCCGGCGCACCATTCACATGTTGTTTAAACTGCTGCGCTTCAGCCGCGCGTTCAGGAGCCAACGCAGCAACGTAATCTGCTTGCCGTAGAATAGGCCCGAGGTTTGCCTTATCTACTCGGCTTAAGCCACGGCCTCGCGCATTATAATCCAACGTGCCATGCCGGCTCATCCAACGGACACCGTCTAGAAAGTAATCCGCGACGAGACGATTTTTATCTGGCGCAAAATGCCACTGCAAATCGCGGACTTGGTAAGCCCAATATGAAGCAGCATCAAAGAAAACATCACCATACCCGCCGTTATAAAGTTGGGCACCGTGTTGCTGGAAGGAGAAATCCGCTTGCACACCTTCCGCTTCAGTGATCACTATGGTTTCTTCAATGCCACCTAACCCACGTTTCACTTGCGCTGAATCGCTACCGAGCAAACCGCCATAAATCACCCCTTTTGAAATATCCGTGCGGTTAGCGCCGGTTTTGTAAGGCTCTGTCGGCATGTCTGAGCGTATCGAAGTGCTCAAATCACTGGGTAACTGATCACCAAGCAAAAAGGCGATTGGGCCGAGATAAATCTGTTTACCAATTTCATTCCACCACCAGTTACTGTTGGTACGGTCAGCGCTGTACCAGTGATAAAGACCCGCGATGGCGCCTGCCGCAAAAGTGGGATCATTGGAAAGGTAATATTGGGCAGCCAACGCACGCACACGAGTCAAGTGCTCACGAATAGGCGCTTCTTGAGTTGGAATCGCCGCGTAGTCAATATCCGCCCAATGACCATCCGTTTGCTGATTAGCCAGATATTGCGCTGCGAGTGTAGACAGTGGTTGCCCAAGACCTTGAGCCGCTTCAACGGCAACCTGAGCAAAATCAGGTGCAATACGCTGCGTGAGGGTTTGAATGTCGTCGGCCAATGCTGATTGACAGATCATATAGGGTGCCAGTAGCCACCACTTTGTCTTCAGTTTATTGATCATCATGGTTTGTTCTCTTTGTAGGGGATTTCATTTGTTATTAGGAGAAACCAAACTTGACGTTGTCGTAAAACTTTCGCGAACACTGGCGTCATTGCCAATGTTGGCACTGTGTTTCACTTTACTGATTGCTTAAGCAATTCTATTTGGAACAGTAACACAGCCATAATGAAAAGCTTTTTTATTTTTAAGAGAATGTAATTTCGATCAAATTTAAAACATCTGTATGAATTCTCTACATGCGTAGCCTGAGGTAGTAGTATGAGATTTAAATTAATTTAAACATAGGGTTATATAAAAAGGACGCCTAAGCGTCCTTTATTAATTTATGAATGAATTCATCATTCAATCCATTTCCATTCATAGCCTTGTAAGCGAATCTCAACTTTATATCCACATTCATCCACAACAGTCAGCATTTGTGGCAAGCTTGAAAAGTTCACCGCGGTCGCGACGTTCATCTCTGGATAATAGGCAACATCCACCAGTGGATGAGATGACAACCAAGGTTGAGGATGTTCTTCATTCCCCCCCAGCCATACCAGAATGTGTTGCAACAAGCGCGCGTTGACCATAGTAAACGGCAGATTACCTAAGTAAACCGCTCGACCTTCGCCATAATTTCTTGCTGTCAGAGCGAGGTGCTGCCCTTGCGCCGCAAGTACGGCCAAATCATCTGCCTGTGGGTAAACGTAGCTTGGATTACCGAAGTCTTCTTCCCCAACGACAAACTGGCTCAGATAATGATCTTTGGCGATGTTCAGTGGCATAGCGACACGTCCCATGGTCAATGCCGTTTCTTTCTCAAGGCCAAAAACATCACCCAGTTGGAAATAGCGTCCATTCTTTTGCAGTGCAGAAGGATCACATACGCCCAGTAAACCGCCACCATTGGCAACAAATCGACGTAAAGCCACCAGCACTTGTGGATCGGCCCAACACTCGCCACCGCTCCATGCAGAATTCGCATCGCCCGTGTTGATGATCACTTTGATGTCATCACCAATGCCGTGCTGGATGATGTCTTCAAAACTGATGAACTCGACTTCAAATGGCAGCCCTGCCAAACATTCGAGTAAGTTATTGCCAACAAACTCCATCACATCCGGACGAGGCGGAACATAAAAACGCTGATCGCGTGCTTGGTTTTGTAACCAGCTACGTGCTTTGCCCCACGAGCTTAATACTGCGACTTTACCCGGCAATTTCTGTGACTCAGTGCGTGCCGTTTTATCCAAATAAGTACCAAACTCACGTGAAATCTCACTCACATGGTCAATAAAATGCGGGAACTGGTTAGCTAAGGAGAGATAACCACCGTAACCAATTCGATCCAATGGTTTTTGCAACATCGCACGGCGAATCTTAGTCCAGTTCGACATGGATTCCACAACTGGATCATTCCCTTCACGGAACACATCTGGGAAGAAATAAGGATAGAACCGTGCTTCGCGAATTTGGCTACCTTGTGAATCGGTTAAGCGACGCAGTGCCACGCCATCTTCCACCGCACCAATGTTGATATCTAAACCAATTTTTTGATAGCTATCCAAGAAAGGCTCTGTACCGATCCAATGGTCGCCTTGGAACATGGCGGTTTTCTTGCCTGCTTGGTGAGACATTTCCACCAACTGCGCAGCAAACTCCACCACAAAATCTTGCACAAAGGTCATCCAGTCACGGTAGCGCTGCGATGGTACCTTGTACGTTCCGTTGTAATAGCCTGCATCCACAAAATCTTCAGGGGAGAGTTTATACCCAAAGCGGCGTTCAAAATCTTCCAAAGCACGCGGGCTAACGGTTTCACCGTAACCCGTCCAATCACGATAGATATCTTGGTTCTTTTCACCAGTATCAATCACAAAGAGGAAAGCGAAAGTCGTGAAACGAACCACGGTCGTGTGCGGGTGCTCATCCAGCCATTTTTGGAAATGTGCAAGAAGGTGTGCTCGACACTCAGGATGATAAGGATCCAAACTCTTGATTTTTGGCCCTTTCCAGTCGTTGGTTAGCGCGTTATACATGGATACGCTATCCCAAACCTGGCGCGCCATGAAAGTCACCGTGTATTCATGGTAAGGCACCGCTTGGAAAATTGTCACCTGCTGGCGATCAGCATCAAACTCCCACTGCGCAGCAGGAATCACTTGGTTCGTTGTGCGGTTACGCACTTCCCACCATTGCTTAGGATCGCTGTCGTCATCCAGCTCATACTTGTCTTTGCTGTAACCTTTTAGTGGTGTCAGCACTAAGGTTTCATCCATTGCCGTAACAGGGAAAGACATTAAGTATTTACGGTGCAAGTATTCTGGGTGTTGGTTCGCAAAGGCTTGGTCGGCGCGCACTAAACACATGATCGAATAGATTTCGCTGTCTTGCTCTGCCAGACAAGCTGGCATGCTGGTGCCATCACTATCGCGCAGTGCATCCGCTTGCCAACGCTGATATAAATCCAAAACTACCTCTTCCTGTCCCACTTCGACAGGCAGGGTCATATGCCCTTTACGTGAGGTCATCTTAGTCATCTTTCATACTCCGAAAAGTTGCGATTCTAGGCTGAACTCCCTCAGCCTAGAGAAGAGAAGTTACTGACTTACCAGAAGAAGTTCCGGTAGCCGTTTGCACGCATCAGTGCTTCTAAATAGTAGTAATCACCATAAGGCAGCATGTTGTTGCAAAGACCAATTTTGACGAAGGATGCACCTTCCGCCAGCAGACCGAGTGCCTGTTCATCATCGGTTAAATCGCATTGCGTCATGAGACCTTGCAGCAAGAACAGCCCCCAATCGCGGTACATTTTTGCTTCTTTTTCATCGTCAATGCACTGCGCAATCAGCAGCAAGCCTGCCGCGGTAATTGCGCCTGCAGAACTGTCTTTATACTGAATTTCATCAGCCGGTAGGCTGTAATCCCACACAGGTACACCATCGTCCGTGATGTGGTCAGTCGCGTATTTCGCAAGCTGCTTCGCGAGCGTTAAAAACTGCTCATCACCGGTATAAAGGTAGGTTTGGGCAAAGCCATGAATCGCCCATGATTGACCACGAGCCCAGCAAGAATCATCCGCGTAACCTTGGAAAGTCTCACCCTTAAGCGGCTGTTGAGTCACAGGATGGAAATTAAATGAGTGATAGGTTGAGAAATCATCACGCACTATGTGCTTGGCTAACGTTTCACTGTGGCGCTTAGCGGCATTTGCATAGACGGGTGAACCTGTCATCTTTGATGCCCAAAAGAGCAGTGCGGTATTTTGCAAAGAATCGATGATCGATTTCCCTTGGGTGATTTCAGGGCCAAGGGGATGCGTATCGTTCCACGCGACAATGTAACCGCCAATTTTGCGGAAGCGATGAATCAGATGATCGGCGGCGCGAATCGCCATCATCTTGGATTCTTCATCCCCAGTCAGTTGGTAGTCCGCAACACAGCTTAAGCTGTATTGAAAACCTAAATCATGATCCAACCAGAACGGATCCAAAAGCATGTTGGCAAAGTAAGATTTGCGCAGTTTAGCGCTGTTTTTAAAGGTTTCTTGGCCTGTCATTTGGTAACAAAGCCAGAGTTCCCCCGTCCAAAATGAGGATACCCAATCAAATTGGCCACAAAATTCCCATTGATGATCGTGAGTACCGATTTTAGGGTTACGCTCACCAATTTTCGGAATATTACGTGCAATAGCTTCCACCACTTTACTCAGATGATTGAGTACCCGAGGTTCATCTAAAGTGCTTGGCAATGGTCGAAGTGCAATAGGTTTGGTCATATAAGTCATTCTCATCAATGATTCGATTTGCTTCATAAGCAAGCTCATACTGAAATCATAACTTGCTTATGAAATATTCACATTACGTCGAGTCACATTTTCCAAAACATCATTTCAAAAATACAATTTCAAAACAAACATGCTAAGTTTGTGACTGATACGCGGTGAATTACAGGCTTACTAGCGAGCCAACCAACCACCGTCTACGGCAATGGTGTAACCATTGACGTAATCAGATGCTGGCGAAGCCAAGAACACCACCGGGCCAGCTAAATCGCTTGGCAAACCCCAACGTTGAGCCGGAATGCGTGACAGAATTTCTTGATTACGATCGGCATCCGCTCTGAGTGCCGCCGTGTTATTGGTTGCCATGTATCCTGGAGCAATCGCATTGACATTGATGCCTTGTGAAGCCCACTCATTGGCCAGCAAACGAGTGATACCCATAACGGCACTTTTGGATGCGGTATAAGAAGGCACACGGATCCCGCCTTGGAAAGAAAGCATGGAAGCAATATTGATGATTTTTCCGCCTTGGCCTTGTGAGATGAACTGCCTTGCGACCGCCTGCGAAAGGAAGAAAACGCTTTTAATATTGATGTCCATGACATCATCCCAGTCTTTTTCTGTAAATTCGATGGCATCCGCACGACGGATAATGCCCGCGTTGTTGACTAGAATATCGATGCGTCCGGCTAATCCCACCGCTTCATCAACGACTTTAGTAATAACTTGATGATCACTCAGATCGGCCGTCATTGAGAAAAAACGCTGACCGGCCGCTTGAACGAGTTCAGGCGTATCCGCTGCATCGGCATAGTTAACCCCTACAATGTCACAACCCGCTTGCGCTAACGCGACTGCCATTCCTTGACCTAAACCGGTATTACACCCCGTGACCAATGCCACTTTTCCTTTAAGATCAAAAGCTTCTAATATCATTTCTGGATTCCTGTAACTTCGATGTTCGCTTTCGTTTTATGAAAGTGATGAATATTTTTTAAAAACAACGTTCCAAATTTTAATTAAGGCAAAAAAATTTATGCGGATATACAAACGTTACTGCTGCTCTTACCTAGCTTGTTGTCGGTAATGCACCGCACTCACACTTCTCAATCTTTCTGCAGCCTGTTCTGGCGTTAAATCACGCTGGCTCTCTGCCAACATCTCATAGCCCACCATAAATTTACGCACAGTCGCGCTACGCAATAGCGGTGGATAAAACAGCGCATGTACTTGCCAATATTGGCAATCTTGCTCTCCCAAGAAAGGGGCACCGTGCCAGCCCATTGAGTACGGAAATGAGCATTGGAAAAGGTTGTCATAACGTGTGGTCAGTGCTTTGATCGCGATAGCTAAGTCCTGACGTTGTTCACCAGACAGTTCCGTTAAACGACTCACTCGTTGCTTAGGTAGCAGCAAGGTTTCAAACGGCCACGCCGCCCAATAAGGCACCAGTGCTACCCAAAACTTTGTCTCAACGACAATGCGTTCTTGCAGCGCTAATTCACGCTGAACATAGTCGTACAGCAAAGGCGAACCGTGCTCAGCAAAATACTCCGCTTGATGTCGATCCTTTTGGCTCACCAGCGTAGGCACAAAGCTGTTGGCCCAGATTTGTCCATGCGGGTGCGGCTGGGAACAGCCCATGGTCGCACCTTTATTTTCAAACACTTGAACCCAAGGATAGTGTTGGCTCAGCTCTTGAGTTTGCTCAATCCAAGTCCGGATCACTTGCTCAATTTCAGCAGATTCCAATTCCGGAAGTGTCTTGCTGTGATCGGCAGAGAAACAGATCACTCGGCTTTCGCCTCGTGCGCTGTGCATTTTAAAAAGCGGATCATTCAACTGTTCTGCAAAGGGGGTGGTTTCCGTTAATGCTGCAAAGTCATTCTTAAACACATAGGTGCCACTGTAGGTAGGATTGACTTCCCCATTGACTCGCTGATTGCCGGGGCATAGAAAGCAGCCTTTGTCGTAGCTTGGTAGTGACTGCTCACAGGCAGCTTCTTGCTGTCCCTGCCATGGGCGCTTCGCTCTGTGGGGAGACACCAACACCCACTCACCAGTCAACGGGTTATAGCGACGGTGCGGATGCTCTACTACTTCAAATTGTTCTAACGTCATGTTTCCAATACTCTCTACATCCCAGATTTCAACTTGATGGCGTTACCTCAACATCCATCACCACTTTCAAGCCGTCAGTGTATCTACCGCTTTGCGAACCAGATTGCCGATCTCAGGCCAGTTCTGTTCATCAATTAATTGACCCGGAACCATCCATGTACCGCCACAAGCCAGCACGCTGCTAATGGCTAAATAATCTTGAATATTGGCGGCTGAAATTCCGCCTGTTGGCATGAATTTCACCGGGTAAACCGCATTCAACGCTTTGAGCATTTCAGTACCGCCCGATGCACTCGCAGGGAAAAACTTCAATGTCTTCAAGCCCATTTCCATTGCTTGCTCAACAAGGCTCGGGTTATTGACGCCGGGAACTATGGTGACACCTCGTTGTTGGCAATATTTGACTATGGTTGGGTTAAAACCGGGGCTGACGATAAAATCGACCCCCGCTTCAATCGCGGCATCCACTTGATCGGTTCTAAGCACGGTGCCCGCCCCAATCAACATCTCGGGATAAGCTTGGCGCATTAAGCGAATCGCCTCTGCTGCGGCTTCCGTTCTAAATGTCACTTCAGCACAAGGCAGACCGTTCTCCACTAAGGTTTTTGCTAATTGCACCGCATCTTCCGAACGCTTAATCGCAATCACGGGAACGACTTTCATCGCACTTAACTGTTTCTCTAATTGGTTTTTACTCATTTTTCTCTCCTAGCATGACTGTTCACAGTGTTGGCATTGCCTCTTGCGCGATGATGGCTCCGTAGTGGCGTATCACCTGCCCCGCCAATGTATGCCCAGCTAAAGCCGCTTGAATTGCGTTTTGGCTAGACAACCACTGATAGATATATGCAGCGTTAAACGAGTCCCCCGCCGCAGTGGTATCAACCACATCGTGAATCGCCGTTGTCGGTACCCACTGCTCTTTGCCTTTCGTCACAACCATGCAGCCATCACTGCCGGACTTGAGTACCAGTTGAGTCAGACCAAAGGCTTGTAAGCGCGTTAAGGTGTCATTTTGCGTTTTTTCTTGATACAGCTTTTGCTCATCGTCTAGGGTCAGTAATGCAATATCCGTCAGTGCCAACATCTGTTCATAACATTCCTGAGCTTGTGCTGGCGTTGGCCATAAGCGCTCCCGATAGTTGCTATCAAACGCCACCACACAGCCCGATTCTTTTAGCTTTTTCATTAAATTCAGTAGCTTGATTAGCGAGACACTATCTTGGATGGCTAAGGTAATTCCCGAGAGATAGATAAGGTCGTAGTCAGACAAAATGGTGTACAAGTGGTCATTATCTTCCCGTGCAATCCAGTAACGTGCGGCTGCATCTTGTCGCCAGTAATGAAAATCACGCTCACCATCTTCTCGATTTTCAATCAGATACAAGCCGGGCAATTTATCTGCATAACGAGCCACGTGAGTGGTATCCACGCCTTCTTGTTGCCAGCTTTTGATCATGTCATCACTAAGATGGTCTTTACCCAGTGCGGTAAAGTAGCTGACCGATAGATCGACATTTGCAGCGCGAGCTAAACGAGCAAGGTAGACAGCCGTATTCAGCGTATCGCCACCAAAACCCTGTCGTAGTCCCGACTGAGTTTTCTGGATCTCCAGCATACATTCGCCCAGCACAGCAATTTTCTTTTTCATAGTGACGCACCTAACACTGCAATCTACATTTCAAGCTATGTAGAGTATTTAATCACACGAAATTTATTTTTAAAACGACATTTCAATTTAAGTTTTGTGTTGTTTTCTTTTCTGTGAGCAAGTTAATAAAACGTCATTTCAAAAATTTTCATTTAAAGTAAGAGTGGTAAAGTGCGGACAAGTTGAATGCGGGTGGCTGTGTAGAAGGTAAAAAAGAGCAACACCATTACCGAAAAACACGGCCATACAGTTGATTCATGTCACTGGGAAACAAGGTGACATACTTATTGAAAGAGAATTGAGTAATGCAAATACGCCAAGCAATCCATAGCCAACATGCGAAAACCCTCGACACTGAAAATCTACGCAGCCAGTTTTTGGTTGAATCGATCTTTGTCGATGACCAATACACCATGACCTACAGCCATATCGACCGCATCGTGTTTGGTGGGATTAAGCCCCTTAACCAAACGCTGAGTTTTGCGGCAGACCTAGGCAAAACTTTCGGCGTTGATTACTTCTTACAACGCCGCGAATTAGGGCTTATTAACATCGGCGGCGATGGCGTGGTAACGGTTGATGGTGAAACTTACCTAGTTGCGGCCAAAGAAGCCTTGTATGTGGGTATGGGGGCTAAAGAGATCGCGTTCGCTAGTGTAAACCCTGCGGATCCTGCGAAGTTTTACTACAACAGCGCGCCAGCTCATCAAGCTTATCCAAACAAAAAGATCACCTTACAAGAAGCGTCACCAGTAACTTTGGGTGATGCCGCAACCAGTAACAAGCGAACCATTTACAAGTACATCGTTCCAGATGTGTTGCCAACATGCCAATTGCTGATGGGGCTCACTCAACTAGAACCAGGTTCACTGTGGAATACCATGCCTTGCCACACTCATGAGCGCCGGATGGAAGTCTACTTCTACTTTGGCATGCAAGATGACGCAGCTGTGTTCCATTTGATGGGCGAACCGAAAGAAACACGTCACCTCGTTGTACGTAACGAGCAGGCGGTTATTTCACCAAGCTGGTCTATCCATTCCGGAGTGGGGACTCAGGCTTACACCTTTATCTGGGGTATGGTGGGTGAAAACCAAGTCTTCACCGATATGGATCATATCGCAATGCAAGACTTGCTATAACCAAGCGATTTCCTCACTTTTTGGCCAACCTAAGCGATTAGGAAAAGTGATGGGATCGTTCCATGGATAACATGGAAACACATCGATTGGATTCAATGAGCCTCTGAGTTACCAGATAACTTGGATGATGAGCGCGTTGGATCACAAAAAGATAATGCATAGCTGTTCTTAACTCAAATCGCCCTTCATGGGCGTTTTTTATTTAAAAAAAACAGAAAGATAAATCATATTTCAACCGTTATTTCTTTACTTCATTCCACTTAGCCCCACTTTAATCAGGTGTAAATACCTCTCCGTCTCAATCTGTGATTTTTGTTTTATTATTTTAGATTTTTATCTACAGTTTTGATTTTGATCTTACTTTAAATAATTAAAACACCATTTCTATTTTAATGAATAAAAAGATCTATATTATTGCACTGGTGAATCAGTTCACCAAAAAATCAATAATTTTAAGAAATGGAAAGCGTATGAAAATGAAAAATGTAGGCTCTAAAACCCTCGTTTGTACCTCCGTTTTAACGGCTCTGTTTGCTGCATCTGCCTTTGCAGAAACACTGGATCCAAACGATATTCGTAACCAAAGTGCAGCTGCGGTTGATCTTGCGACTGAAGCCAAACAAGCGTTCTACGACAGCTCTAGCTCTAAACTGCACTCATTCCTTTACTTCCGTGATCGCGAAGAGCGGAAAGAAGGCGAGAGTTTCAAACCCAATATTGAAAACCAAACTCTGCAATTGGCGTGGGATTACAAGTCTGGTTACTTCAAAGACACCGTGGGGCTCGACATCTGGGCTAACATCAACCAGAAAATCGGCGACACCACTGGAATGTCTGAGATCCTTTACTTTGATCATGAGTGTGCTAACGACCCTTCTAGCCAAACTTATGACCCAGCGACAGGCAAAACAACTCGTGTCGCTTGTGAAAAATCTTATGCAGCCCTATCGGTAGTTGCGCTGAAAGCAAAATTTGGTGATGACGCTGCCGGCTTAGCTCTACGTGGTGGTTACACCCCGATTAACTTCGGAACCATCCGTTCGAGCTGGGGTTTGAACCCACACGCTTACCGTGGTATTGAAGCTAAAGCGCACTTTGGTAACTGGGTAGTCGGCTATGCTTTCGCTGATGAATTCAAGAATGACTGGCGCAAAGACTTCCTACCCATGACCACAGTTTGGCACCAACAACAAAACCCTCTTTCGCCGACTCAAGGTTATGTAATTGACTACATTCAGACTGTGGGTGCTGTTTACAATTTTGATGGTGGCTCATTCGATGTGGGTTACGGTATCGGTAAAGAATACCGTACAAACTGGCAAGCACTGGCGAAATATGGTTTTGAGCTAGGTAGTGCAAAAGTCGATTTGACTGGCTTCTACCACGGTTCGATTGCAGAAGAAACCGAGTTAACCGGTGTGAAAGATGCAAAAGTTCAGAGCTATATCGGCTTTGGCGCAAACATCAAACAAGGTAACTTCACATGGATTGCAGGAGTTTCGGCAACCGATACTCAAGGTGAAGAGCTCAACTACAACTTCCGACTCACACCATGGGCGAACTCAGATAACCGCAGTTTCCAACAGACGCTTTCCGGCTTAGACGATTACAACACCGATGGTACTCGCGCAGTAAAATTAGGTGTGAACTACAACTTCGCAAGCTTTGGAGTACCAGGGCTATCAGCGGGAATGGGCGGTAACTACGCAACTCATGTTCGCTCTGATGCACAGAAAGCTATCTACGATGGCAGCATGTATTCGGTAGATTGGAACGTCGGTTACAAATTCCTTGATGGCGGTTTGGAAGGTCTGAACATTCAAACTTTCCGTAGCTTGTTCCGCGGCGATGACATCGTGCACAAGAACGATCGTAACGATTTGAAAGTGTTAATCTCTTACAGTGTAACGCTGAAATAATCCCTCGTTATTTCAGTTATTTCTGTGGCCTGATGGAATTCCATCAGGCTTTTTTATTCTGCCTAAGTCATGATTGTCAAGTTTGGCGTTTAGGCGATGTAATCCATGATGCCGTTAAAAACATCGTATTCACCAAACCGCTCAACAAGCCGAACAAAAGAAAAAGGCCTGATCTCTCAGGCCCTTACATTGCTTAACTCAGATTACTCTTCGTCTTTCTTGTTGGATGCCCAAACGTAGAGCAGTTCCAGAGCGATCGTCGCACCTGCCAGTGAAGTCAGGTCGCTTTGATCGTAAGGAGGAGACACTTCTACCACATCCATACCGATCAGGTTGATGCCTTTCAGCGCGCGGATGATTTTCAGGATTTTGTCTGACGTTAAACCGCCACACACTGGTGTACCCGTACCCGGTGCGAAAGCGGGATCCAGGCAGTCAATGTCGAACGTCAGGTAAACCGGCTTGTCACCTACGATGTGGCGAATTTGCGCCACAATCTCTTCGACAGACATATCGTTGGCTTGCATCGCGTTAATCACGTTGAAGCCGTGGCCTTCTTGTTTGTATTCCGTACGAATACCCACTTGCACCGAGTGCTTAGCCGAGATCAGACCTTCTTTTGGCGCATGATAGAACATGGTGCCGTGGTCATACGCACTGCCGTTCGCGTAAGTGTCCGTGTGTGCATCAAAGTGGATCAATGCCATTTCACCATAGTGCTTAGCATAAGCACGCAGGATTGGCAGAGTGATGAAGTGATCACCACCCAGTGCCAGCATAGTTTTGCCACTTTTCAGAATTTCGTTGGTCGCCGCTTCTAAGCGGTAAGTGAAATCTTCTGCATCACCGCAATCAAAAACCAAATCGCCAGCATCAACCACGTTGATTTTTTTGAACAGGTTGAAATCCCAAGGGAATTTCTTACCTTCCCAAGCGAGGTTCACTGAAGCGCGACGAATCGCGTCTGGCCCCATACGTGCACCCGGACGACCTGAAGTCGCCATATCCAAAGGCACGCCAAGTACCACGACATCAGCGTTAGTATCTACTGGGTTACGCACATAAGGACGACGGACAAACGTCATCGCGTTTGAGTAGAGTGAATAATCAGTTTTAGTAAACAAATCATTCATTTAGAAATCCTCTAAGTAAGTATAGCCGCTCAGGCCTAATTCAAGTTCCGCCAATACGGTTTCTTGTTCTTCTTTGGCAACACGTTGAGAAACGAGTTGACGATAGTTGGTGCGAATTTTATCTACGTCGATGTGAACGTAGCGCATCATATCTTCAACCGTGTCGCCTTCATTGATAAAGGCAATTTCAGAGTCGCCTTTATCATTAATGTTTACCACTACGCTGTGCGTATCACCAAACAGGTTATGCATATCACCCAAGATTTCTTGGTATGCGCCGACGAGGAAAAAGCCCATCAGGTAAGGCTTGTCGCTTGTCCACGCTGGTACAGGCAGTGTGCTTTCAATGCCTTGGCCTTCCACGTACTGTTCAACCGCACCGTCTGAGTCACAGGTGATGTCGAGCATTACTGCGCGGCGATCGTTCATCTCTTCCAAACCAGAAAGCGGCAGCACTGGGAACACTTGGTCGATACCCCAAGCATCTGGCAGTGACTGGAACAGTGAGAAGTTCACGAAGAACTTGTCCGCCAAACGCTCTTGCAGCTCATCCAGAATTGGACGATGGAAGCGGTTTTTGTTGCTCATCTTCTGACGCAGTTCATGGTAGATACGCAGTGACAACTGCTCTGCCCATGCACGGTGCTCAAGGTTCAGTACTCCAGTAGCAAACTGGCTGTGCGCTTCAGAAAGATCGCTTTGCGTGTCGTTGTAAATTTCAATCAGTGCGCGGTCATCGGTACCGTGCTGCACTTCTTCAAAACCACGCCACATGTTTTTAATCAGCATTGGAGATTCTGCATCCGGTGCAGGAATATCTTCTGGTGAATACGCTTCTGTGCCGATTACGTTAGTGATCAACACCGCGTGGTGCGCCGTGATAGAACGACCGGATTCAGAAATGATCACCGGACGCGGTTGACCGTACAGGTTACATACATCACTGACTGTGCTCACGATGTTACGCGCATATTCGTGCAGACCGTAGTTCATCGAGTTGGATGACTGGCTACGCGTACCATCGTAGTCGACGGCCAAGCCGCCACCAACGTCGAAGAAATCAATGTGCGCACCCAGCTCACGCAGTTCACAGTAGAAACGCACTGCTTCGTTCACGCCATTACGTACATCACGAATGTTCGCCATTTGTGAACCAAGGTGGAAATGCACCAGTTGCAGCGCTTCCAGTTGATTTTCCGCTTTCAAGCGGTTAATCACGGTGAGCACTTGCGATGCCGCCAGACCGAACTTCGATTTTTCACCGCCGCTCGATTGCCATTTACCCGCACCTTGAGAAGCCAGACGAATACGCAGACCCAGACGTGGTTTCACGCCAAGGCTTTTCGCTTCTTTCAGGACCAGATCCAGCTCTGAGAGTTTCTCCAGAACGATAAAGACTTTGTGACCCAGTTTTTCACCGATCAGTGCCAGACGAATGTACTCTCTGTCTTTATAACCATTACATACAATCACTGAGCTGGCTTGTTGAGCCATTGCCAACACCGCCAGAAGCTCAGGCTTACTGCCCGCTTCCAAGCCGAGTTGTTTGTGTTCTAATTCGGCCTGACTGGCCAGAATTTCGTCTACTACCTCTCTTTGTTGGTTCACTTTGATGGGATAAACCAGCAGGTATTTATTCGGGTAGTCGTACTCTTCAATCGCCTGATTGAAAGCGTCACAAATGTTGTGCACGCGTTGATGCAGGATCTGCGGGAAGCGTACAAGCACAGGCAAATTTAAATCACGCGCTTCGAGCTGTTTAACAATTGAGCTTAATTGCGTTTGATGGGCTTTGTCTTTTCTCGGCGATACATACACTTCGCCTTGATCGTCAATGCCAAAAAAACCTTGGCTCCAGTAATGCACATTGTAGTCAGCGCGAACGCGGTCTAATTTGGATGGTTGTTCCACATCGTATCTCACAAAAACAGAGAGGATTACAATGATTTCATCGGTTGAAATCACACCTGACACCCTAGATGTCACGCGCTTTATCGGTGAAAAGCTAGGGTGTGTCTAATGATAATAATTTGTCGTTATGACAACTGTTAGTTATCACACATAAACTTGCATAAATGTCTTCATTTCATTCATTTTTTCTGGTGGGCGCTTGATGCCACCGAACACAGTCACACTTCAAACCGTTGGCAATATTGGCTCGGCGTTACACCGCGCTGTTTTTTAAACATGCGATTAAAACTGGCAACATGTTCATAACCCAATCGATGCGCGACTTCTTCGATCGATATTTTACGACTGAGTAGATTCACCGCGATATTACTTAATACATAACCCAGTACGATCGAGTAACTCATCCCTAACGCGTGCAAACGACGTTGGCACTGCTGCGTAGAAAGACCAAGTAGATCAGATACCCGTTGAAGGCTTGGATAACCGTAATGACAAGCGTAGTTGATGGTTTCATACAACACTTTAAGCTCATCCGTCGGATCGGGCATATTGAGAAAATCATCCAGTTCTTGATAGCTCATGGCTAACGATTTCACTTTTGGCCGATGCTGCATCTGAGTGGCTAAACGATGGCTAGTATGAAACCAAATCTCCACCCGTGGTTGGTTCCACTCCACCTCACAGCCAAAATAGTCACGATACAAACTGTGGTTATCCCTTTTGCCAGGTAAATGTACCCGCATCGGTGCAAAATGTTCGCCTAGATATTCCCGCAAAACTTTCAACATAAATGTGGCCATGCGAATACCATCATGCACTTTCATCTCGGTTTGAATCTGTGGATTGCGGTAAATCCACTTCAAAATGGGGCCGACTTGCGCACCCACCATTGAACACCCAGATTGCACACTACTAAACCCGTAGTTAATACGCCGAACTGTTGAGGCTAAATCCGCGCCAGAGAAAAACCACCGGTGTGCAGGGGACGACATATCCAGTCGCTTCTCTTGAGTCGCCTTGAGCAAAAAATCGGGATCTTTTGTGGCTTCTTCCATGCACTGATACCAAATATTGACCTCGTTCGCAGGGATCAATGTCATCGGCTGATAGAACACCGACTCAGGTAAGCTACTGCACCCTTCCGGCAATTGGTACAGTTGCTTGATCTTAAAATGAAGATGAGAAAAACCTATCGCTCGTAAAAAATACATTTCACTACGCCTTAACCTAAAAAATACTGATTATTTCAAATCCTAATACATTTTGACGTCTTTGGTTGCTCTTGCAAGATTCTGATGAGCAATATGCACAATGCGGCTCCCTTGATTATGGAGCATGGTATGAGTCTTTTGAGCGTTCCTTTTGTCGACACGGGTAGTGACACTGCCCTACATATTGTTGCGGGTTTTATTCTTGTCGCCTCAGTTGTCGCTGGTGTGTATGGGTTTTGGAAACTGCATGAGATCCCGATTAACAAGGCCCACAGTAAAGACCATCATCAAATCGGCTTGATCACCGCCTTAACCTGGATCGGCTTTCTTTGGCATTGGGTATGGGTTGTCGCAGTCATCCTTGCTTTTGTTGATATGGAGAAAGCCATCTTGCACCTACGAGAAACGTGGCGTCATGGCAGCTTAGAACAGAAGCACGCAAAAGCCACTTTAGAAAAACCAACCGAGGAGCATTCAGCATGATCGAAGGCTTAGCCGTTTGGGCACTCTTTATCTACCTATTACGTTTGGTCGGAATGCCGTGGAACAAAGTTACCCAGAGTTTTGCCTACATAGGAGGCATTGGCTGGCTGATGTTTGTGTGGGTAGGGCTCATCAACTATACGCCAATGGATATTTCTGGCGGCTCAGTGGTGCAATCGCCCCATATCCAACTGCGTCCAGATTCACCCAATGTCACTGGCAAAGTAAGTAAAATTTACATTGAGCCAAACCAAACCATTCAAAAAGGGCAATTGATCTATGAGATTGATGCAACGCCTTACCAAATTGCGTTTAACCAAGCCCTGATTGCCGAAAGTGCAGCCAAAGTGGCTTTAGAGAGTGCCAGCGGCGATGTACAGATCGCCAAAGCCAGTTATCAATCCATGCTCAAAGACATCGCCGTTTCGCAAAGCCAATTGGCATCTGCTCGTGAAGATTACTTGCTGCAAAAGAAAATGTTGGAGCGTTACCGCGAACAAAACCGCGTGGTGCAAAACACCATCACTCAAGCGGATATGGATAAACAAAGCACAGCGGTACAAGTGGCGAAGCAGAATTTGACTACCATCGAATCGCAACTGGCGAAGAAGCAGATAGATGCCGATAAAGCGAATTTAGCGATTACACAGGCGCAACTGACCATCAACCAGCGTGAAAATGATCTAAACAACGCCCGCGAAACCGTAGCCAAAGCTCGATGGGAATTAGACAGTACAAAAGTTTACGCCCCTGCCGATGGCTTTGTTACCAACTTCATTTTGCGTGAAGGACAGCGAGTCGCCATGATGCCGCGTTTACAAATGTACACTAACGAGAAATACGTGCTGATGCGCGTTAACCATCAAGCAATTCGCAATATCAAAGCAGGGCAATTGGCTGAATTTGCTTCATCGGTTTATCCAGGTAAAGTTTTTTCTGCCACGGTAGAAGGCATTGTTGAAGCGACGGGAGAAGCGCAAAGCAACTTGATGGGCTTTGATCAAAACGTTGCCGCAACCACCGTACAAAACCTACGCAACAAGCACCATTTTGTGCGCTTAAAAATTGAAGAACCTGAAGGTTACGACGTTCCAGTGGGTTCAGTCGGGTTAGCTTGGGTGAGTGGTGAAAAACCCATCTCATTCCTCGCCTTTCTCGATGTGATTCGCGGCATTATCCTACGCATGAAATCACAGCTGTATTTCTTCTACTCTATCTAAAACCCGCGATTAATTTGCCACTTCAATCAAAGAGGTGGCAAATTCACCACTCCGTCCCTGCATAGCCTTTTTTCGCTTGGCTATACATTGTAATTACATACAATTCCGTTATGGTAATTTCTCCACTTAAGTGAGAAGCAGCATGGATTACTTAGCCTTACTACAAACAAACTATAAATGGTTGATCACCGCGACTATCATCCTTTTCTACCCTCCTATTTCACGGCTAACTCTGCGTCTTTTTGAAAGCATGATTACCGGAAGAGTGGATATTCATCGCCTGAAACGTGCTCGCTGGTTGATCCGCACTTTACTGTTTCTGGTGATGTTATTTACCACTTTAATTTTGTGGGGCGTGGAGTTACGCGGTTTGCTCGTGGTCGGATCTTCTCTATTTGCTTTGCTTGGGGTGGGTTTATTTGCCGGCTGGTCACTATTGAGTAACGTGACGGCATTCCTGATTTTGTTTGTACAGAACCATTGCCGAATTGGCAGTTGGGTTCGGGTTGTTGATGGCGCTAACTTTATCGAAGGAAAAATCATCGATATGGCACTGCTCAATGTCGAATTAGAGACCCTTGATGGCAACCGAGTCCTCTACCCCAATAACTTATTTATTGTTCGCCCTGTGATTGTCTTAAAGAAGGCACCCGAGAAAGCGGTCAAGAAGCCAGAGAAAAAACAGCTACCTAAGGGATTATAAATTTGAGCGAATACCAAGACTTATCTCAGCAGATTGAACAAATTGCCACCGCAGAAGAAACCGAGCAAACCCACCTGCTCGGTGAAATGGTGGAAAATGGCTTAGATGAAGGGTCCATCGCCTTGATTCTAGAAGCGTTTCCCGTTGAACAACGGGTTCGTTTATGGCGAAGTTTGCCACTGGAGATGCACATTGATGTGCTGACCGAAATGCGCGCCGAAGTGCGTATCTCCGTGATCAAGGCGCTGTCGGAAATCGAGTTAAAACTCACGCTCGCCAAACTCGACAACTTATCGCTGATCGAGTGGGAAGACTCTCTCCCCGATGACATCATCAGTGAAGCATTAAGCCTTATTAACCGCGATGAACTAGAGCTATACGACCAAGCCAATGAGTTTGCGGATGACGAAATTGGCCACTGGGCGGATCGAAAAGTCTATACCTTGCCTTTTAGTATCAGTGTCCGTCGTGCCAAAGTGCTGTTGGATAAATACCACTACGACTCACCTCAGTACATTTATCTGATCAACAAAGCCAAAAAGTTCCGGGGCTTAGTCAGCTTTAGTGACTTACTCCAAGCAGAAGAAGCCACTCAACTCAAAAATCTACATAAAGAAGATGTCGTCACACTGAATGCTCAACAAACCTTGTCTGACGCGGTGGATGCCCTTGAGCACACGACATTGCCGATGGTTCCCGTGCTAAGTGACGATGATACTTTGATCGGCGAGATCGACTGGCACTTTGCACTTAGCGTGCAACGCGAAATGTACGAGGCGCGTTTGATGGCGGGTACGGGTATGGATGAAGGCGATGACTTGTTTGCTCCCGTGCTCAAAAGCTCGAAAAAACGAGGATTGTGGCTAGGCATTAACCTGCTCACCGCCATTCTCGCCTCGATCACCATTGGCCTATTTGAAGATGTCATCTCGCAAGTTGTGGCCTTAGCGGTACTGATGCCGATTGTGGCTTCCATGGGCGGTATTGCGGGTAGCCAAACCTTAACCTTGATGGTGCGCGCGATGGCGCTCAATCAGATCACCGTGGGTAACCGCTTTGCTTTGCTCAAGAATGAGCTAGGAATTGGTTCGATCAATGGTCTCGTCTGGGCGCTGATTATCGGTGGTATGGCGGCACTTTGGTTCCAACAACCCGTTATCGGAGCCACCATTGCACTGGCGATCGTCGTCAACATTATTACCGCTGCATTATTTGGGGTGTTGATCCCGATTATTCTGGATAAATTCAAGCTCGATCCCGCACTGGCAGGTTCGGTTATTCTCACAACCGTGACCGATGTGGTCGGCTTTTTTGCCTTCCTCGGTACCGCCAGTTTGGTAATGTTGTAGCTTCGTTATGTTGTCGCTTAGCAAGGCTCCATCGCGAAGGCAGACCCGTTCTGCCCTCGCATAAGGCTCATTTCTAAGCCACCTTTCTGGTTTTCGCGGGTGGACTGAATGGCATTAACGCATGATGGAGCACACACACGCCGTTCGCGTAATCTGCATCATCCACCACAAACTGCACATTCACATTACGCATCGACGAGTGCGCCGCCATGGGTTGCAACTGATGTTCCAGTAGTGCTTGAAGCCCTTGAGCCAGCACTTTATTGGTCTCCATATGCGCGCCAATTGCGGAAATCAGTGCCACCATGCGCCCAGAGACTTTCGCTTGTGGATAACGCTTTTCCGCTTGATAGCGAATGTGATTGAGTGGTTCACTACTGCCACTCAAATAATAGGTTACCGAGTTGGCATTCATCTCTTTACCAATCAACTGCACTTTCGCATCACGTATCCACTCAATCAGCTCATGACTGACTTTATCCATCATCCCAACCATGCTTTGATCAAACAAGTGCAGTGCAAACACTTTACCTCGTCCAGCAATGATCTCGACTCTATCTTGCTGCGGATTATGTGACACTGTAATTAATGTACCTGAATGCTCTGGTTCAAAAGTATTCTTGATCCGTAAATCAATATTGCTTTGTCTTAACCCTGCCGCCGCATTGGGATGGATCGCTTCCATTCCCAAATTCGCCAACTGATCCGCCACATCAAAATTGGTTAAACCGATGGGGCGCACTTTTTCTGCCCCGACCAAACGCGGATCGGCCGAGCTCAAGTGATACTCTTTGTGAATGATCGCTTGCTCTGCTCCCGTCACTACAGCAATTCGGCTGAACGTCATCTCGCTGTAACCGCGATCATAGGTGCGCATCAACCCTTCTTGGCAAGAGGCATAGCCCGTTACAATCGGCAGTTCACTCTTCACATCAATCTCGCGAAATGCCTCCTCAATCACCTGATCAAGATTGCCTTGCGTTGCTTCATTCCAACCCGACAAATCCACAAATCGGGCGTTAACGCCCAGTGTGTTGAGCTTAAGTGCAGTGTTATAAGCACTGTGCGATTCACCGAGCGAGGCAAGAAACTCTCGGATTTGCGGTAAGTAATGGCGCAGCGAAAACTGCCCATATTGGCAAGTTTGCAAAATATTCTGAATACACGCGATGGCTTCCGCTAAACGGGCGCGAATAAATTTATCGGCACGCAAACGCGTCATCGCATCGGCAAACAAGTTTTCGTTGATCAATAACATGCGCTGCTCAAGTGCATAAACGGCGTCACGCCAACTCTCCTCATGCTTGGCAATTTTTTGGTAAATCCCCGGTGCGCCTGTGCGTTTGCATTCCAATAACGCATCGGTAATCCCTGAGTAGGCGGAAACCACAAACACACGCCCATACGGCTGTTCAGGTCTGAGGAAAATATTCTCCAAGACCGCATCAAAGGCACTCATTGACGTACCACCGATTTTCTCTACCGTGTAAGGCATCATTTCTCCTTAAGGTGTTGTGACAGTATTGCGCTCTCATCCCGCGGATACACACCTTCCGCATCATGAATTTCGAGTCCCGTCAGTGGCGGGTTAAATACACAAGCCATCACCATATCGGTTGAGAAAGCCCGCAGATAATGTTCATCATGCTGATCGAGGATGTACAACGTCCCCGGTTGAATTGGGTAGGTTTTGCCACCCACGAGCTCAATTTCCCCCTCTCCCGACATGCAGTACACCGATTCGAGGTGGTTACGGTAATGAATATGCGTCTGGGTGTTGGCGTAAATGGTCGTAATATGGAAAGAGAAGCCCATTCGGTCATCTTTCAATAACATGCGCACACTTTCCCAGTTTTCTGCCACCACTCGTCGCTCACTTTGGCGGCACTCTTCTAGTGTTCTAACAATCATGCTTTCTCCTTGCTTTAGCGTGGGTTAGGATGCTTGTTGCAATCCACGTGGTGCGATGCGTGCTGCACTGCGCTCAATAATGGTAAGGCCATGTGCAAGATCCGCTTCGGTAATGGTTAAGGGACAAAACACTTTCAGCACTTCATCTTCTGCGCCTGCCGTTTCGATGATCAGCCCATTTTGAAAACAAATCGCTGCAATATCGCGGGCAATCTCCCCATTATGGCAAGCCAACCCTTGCATCAAGCCGCGGCCTTTAACGCATGAAAATAGCGTTGGATAAAGGTGCAGGCAGTGTTGTAATGCTTGCGTTACTTGCTCACTGCGCGCGGCGATATGGGTTTGAAAATCCTCATTAGCCCAGTACGCCTCCAACGCGCGTGTCGCAGTGACAAACGCATGGTTGTTCCCACGAAACGTTCCGTTATGCTCTCCCGGTTTCCATTGATCCCATTCAGGCTTAAGCAGCACTATCGCCATTGGTAACCCATAGCCGCTGAGTGATTTTGATAAGGTCACCATATCCGGTTCAATCCCGCTTGGCTCGAAACTAAAGAAGGTGCCAGTACGACCACAGCCCGCCTGAATGTCATCCACAATCAATAAAATTTGCTGAGCGCGGCAGAGCGTTTGCAAACGCTGTAACCAAGCATCAGATGCGACATTTAAACCACCTTCTCCTTGTACGGTTTCTAGCAATACCGCCGCCGGTTTATCTAAACCGGATGAGTTATCTTGCAACATCGTTTCAAACAGGGTTAACCCATCAATTCCCGCATAACCTTCATACGGCAAGCGGCTTACACCAGAAAGTGCTAAACCCGCACCTTGGCGATGATGCTGATTTCCCGTTGCGGCAAGTGCACCTAATGAACAACCGTGGAAACCGTTAGTAAAGGTCACGATGTTCTGACGCCCCGTCACTTTACGTGCCAGTTTCAACGCGGCTTCTACTGCGTTGGTTCCTGTTGGGCCAGTAAACTGCACTTTATAATTCAGACCACGCGGCTCAAGAATGTATGACTGCAATGCTTGAATAAACTGTGCTTTCGCTTGCGAGTGCATATCCAACCCATGAGTTAAGCCATCGCGTTCAATGTATTCAAGCAATGCTTGTTTCAGCACTGCATTGTTGTGGCCGTAGTTCAGTGAGCCCGCACCAGCCAGAAAATCCAGATACGCTTCACCACTTTGGCTATGTAACCAATTACCTTTTGCTGTGGTAAACACCACCGGAAAGTGGTTGGCGTAAGATTGCACCTGAGATTCATGGTGTTTGAAAATATTCATAATCTGATTTGTTACCCTTTTTGTAAGTTCGATGAATGAAGAGGAATGTGATAGAGATATTCCGTGTCGTGTTCGCCTTCAAAATGACAGGTCTCATCCAAAAAAGTGGACACACTACCTTGCTTTCCTTGCTCTCTATCCAGTTTCTGGAATAACCGCCAAGACGCTTGATTCGACTGCGTGATGGTGGTTTCAAGAACGCTGATATCGGCGAGATCCTCACGCGCTAACAAATGCGTGAGCATTTGATAGGCTAAGCCTTTCCCACGTGCGGATGGATGCACAGCAACTTGCCAGATAAACAATTCATTTGGTTTGTCTGGTTTGCGATAAGCAGAAACGAACCCCACCAACAACTCTTGCTGCTCCGCAATCAAACACGTGGTTTGAAAATGGCTAGACTGCAAAAAATTACAGTACGTTGAGTTTTGGTCGAGCGGTGCACACAGTGCGATCAGCTCATGAATCGATAAACCATCTTCTTGAGTCGGCATCCGAAATGCCCATGGCGGTGTGGGTTTGTGCATGATTTGCGGATAAATCATCCAAGGCGAGGCAGTAAACATTACAATAAAATCCTTCGTGTTCAAATTAAAATTCCTTTTTTACCCTAGCAGGATAAAATCAATTTTCAACAAAACACTCGAAAAAATTGGGATAAAAAGAATAACATAGTAAAAATTTCACAAAAAATTAATTTGAACTGGAACAATAATGTGCGGTTTTAGATCGTCCTGAGATCTCATTCGAGACTCTCACGACCATGGAGATTGATAAAATCATGCTGATTTGAAGCGGATTGCAAGCTTTTGCAATTTGCAATCGCAGAATGCAACCAGATGAACAGGTAGTCGGCTAATTAGCCATAAAAACGGATTGAAACATGAACAAATCAGTGCATATAAAGTTGGCATGGATAGTGCACTTATACTTATGACCCTTAGTTAAGCCGAGGGTCACCTAGCCAACTGACGTTGTTAGTGAATGAAGTTGTTCACACTGTTTTATCAGCCAATCACCCTTTTGTGATTGGCTTTTTTCTTTCTGCGCTTCGCCTTCCCTAACTCGATTTACGGCATCACATCGCGACAAGTTGAGAAACTGAACACATTTTCCAAACCTGAACTTTACCTTATGATCCCGCGCGGTAAAGTGTAGCTCTCCGTTGGCTTCATTGAGGCGAAAGTAATGAGAACTGACTACCAGCAGCGGCTCCGTCCCGTATTGCGTTACCTAGAAGCGAATTTTGATCAGCCTTTTAACCTCGAAGAAGTCGCGCTACAAGCTCATTTATCGCCTTATCATTTTCATCGAATTTTCAAAGCGGTGGTTGGCGAGACATTAGCCGACTTTATGCGCCGTCTTAAAATGGAAAAATCCGCCAGCGTACTTTTTTATCACAAGCGTTCGATTACTGAAGTCGCACTGGATTTTGGTTTTTCTAGCTCACAAGCCTTTGCGAAAGCCTTCAAACAGCACTTTGGGCTTACGGCAAGCCAAGTTCGCGAATGCCAAGATATCGAAGCGTTCAGTCAGCTGATGAGAAACAGCAAGATTGGACACTCATTGCGCAAGAATGGAAACGAGTTAGCCAATGCTGCCGCCTATACTGATAGCAATTCAACGCAATGGAGACAAAGTATGACGATCGAATCCTTCACTCCCTGTGGTCTCGCGTATGTACGTGTGACCGGGCCTTATGGACAAAATTACCCACCCGCAGTTGAAAAACTGTATCAATGGGCGGGGCCTGCTGGTTTTGCCCAGTGCCCTTGTATTTTTATCTATCACGATAATCCAGAACTAACGCCCGCAGAAAAATGCCGCACAGATATCGCTCTTTTGGTGCCTGAAGGCATAGAGGTTGGCAAATCGATCGAGTACACCCATTTTGAAGGGGGCAAGTATTTTACGAGTCGACGCCAGGTGACAGACCAAAGCCAATATGGCCACTTTTGGAATGAGCACATGGGCCTGGTGGTGGAACAAGGATTGGAAACCGATCAGCGCCCCTGCTTTGAGCTTTATCACCATTATGATCCTGTCACCCATCACGCCGATGTGAGTTTTTGCACCGCAGTGAAATAAGTGACAACACTCAATCATTGCAACGGCTTAAAACAGCATCAATCTTTGTAGTGGTGTGAGCGATACGCTCGCGGAGTCATCCGGCTCCAAGCTTTAAAGCGGGAACTAAAATTGGCGGCATTGGGATACCCCACCATGTCGCCAATTTGTTGAATGGGCCAATCAGACCGAGCTAACTCACGCGCAGCATATTCCATACGTAACCGAGTTAAATGTGCGGTAGGGCTATGCCCAAAATACTGTAAACAGAGGCGATGCAGATGAGCCACTGAACACGGTACAAGCGCCGCCATCGCACTGACCGGCCACTCTTTGTGTAACTGTTTCTGCACGCGTTCAAACATTCGATTGAGGCGAATTTGAGCGCGGGGCATCTGTCGTTCACCCGGTGTTGCCAGTAACAGTTCAATTTGTTCAACCGCTCTTTGTGCAACAGGCTGGCCGATGTCTTCGGGCAAAATTTGGGTTCGCAATAAGGTTTGAATGCAGGTGTACATCACATCGGCTGCTGGCGTGAATCCGTAGTGGATCTGTTCACCGAGATGATTTGGCCATTCTCGTTGCGCAGAAAGAAACAGCCAAGCTAACTGCCAATTTTCCTCTTCAATGCCAAAACCATTTTCCACACCTGCCGGAATCACCATCACTGAACCCGGTTCAAGCAGGTAATGTTGGCCTTGAGTGTTTAACCAACCTTTACCACGAATCGTAAACAACAACATATGTTGCTTGGGCAATTTTCGATAAACATTGAAGGACTCGCGGCAAGTCGCAATGCCACATTGCACTACGCCACTTTGCTCTAGCTTGAGCACATGTTCTTGATCGATAACCTCATGTTGGGTTTTCTCTGAGATCAGATAGCTCTCTTGTTTTTCATGCATGATGAGATTTTGGCAATAGTTTTGGAGTTTTTAACACAATACTGCGATGGCACAGAGATCTACACTACTCACATTCATTCCAAGGAGTCAGATCACATGATTGCCCACTTTCGCCAACTCGACCGACCATTTTGGCAAAAATTACTCCAAATCGGCTTACCTGTCTCAATGCAGTCCATGTTGTTTTCGCTATTAGGCGTGGTCGATATCTTCATGGTCAGCCAGTTGGGAGAATCTGCCACTGCCGCGGTAGGGGTTGGTAACCGCATTTTCTTCTTCAATTTGATCGTGATTGTCGGAGCCAGTGGCGCAGTCAGTGTGCTGGCATCTCAATACTTTGGCGCGGGCAATTTGGATGGCGTTCGCCGCACGCTTGCCCAATCTTGGATAATGGCGGTCGTGCTCACACTACCTTTCGCATTGATGTACAGCTTGATGCCTGAAAGTATCGTAACGCTCGTCGCCGATGATCCACACTATGTTTCACAAGCAACAGATTACCTGTGGGTCACGGGGATCAGTTTATTTTGTACCGCGTTAGTGGTGCCGTTAGAAGGCGCATTACGCAGTATTGGGGAAGCAAAGCTCCCAACGCGCGTAAGTATTTTTGCCATTATCGTCAACGCTATCCTCAATGCCTTACTCATCTTCGGTCTATTCGGATTTCCAGAACTTGGGGTACTCGGCGCAGGCCTAGGAACAACGTTGTCGCGCTTATTCCAAACCGCACTATTGTTCATCTTGGTCAAACGCCGTTATGCCCACTTGCTGCCCAACCAACATCATTGGCGGGAGAGCTTACAACGCCGTCATCGTCAACGTTATTTTAAGATTGCTTGGCCCATGCTCATCCATGACAGCGCTTGGGCAGCCGGGCTTTTAGTCTACAACGTGATTGTGGGGCAATTAGGGGTTTCAGAGCTGGCGATCATTTCACTGCTCGCTCCCGTCGAAAGTGTATTGATCTCCGCTTTCCTTGGTTTTGCTGTCGCAGCATCGATCATTTTAGGCAATGAAATAGGCGCACAAAACTATCAGCGCGTAGAAAGCACCGCATGGTGGTATGTCATCACCAGTTGCAGCTTAGCCTTAGTGCTCGCTTTACTCTGCATGGCTGCCAAACCGCTACTTGCTTGGGTCATTAGCCATAGTCCATTAGAAAACCATCAATTGGCGCTCCATGTGTGCCTTGTGATGGCGTTTGGCATGGTGTTTAAAGTATTTAACATGGTCGGGATTGGCGGGGTATTAAAAAGTGGTGGTGATATCCGTTACAGCATCTTTATTGATCTGTTTGGTCAATGGGCAGTGGGCATTCCTCTCGCGTATCTAACAGGCATTGTCTGGGGGTGGCCACTACATTGGGTGTTAATGGTGATTTGGCTTGAAGAGTGGGTCAAAATTGGACTTACTGCACAGCGAATAAGCTCAAAACGCTGGATTAACAATCTGGTCAGTGAGCCCTCGATAGAGGTTGTAACGACTCTAGGCAAGTAGCCTCATCATGTACTGGGCAAAATGATCTCTCTTCTCTTTATGCTTACGAGAACAATTCATGCCCAAATGACTCAGCACTGCACACTGCCGTGGGCGGTTCCACCGCGCACAACGCGAAATGAAAAACATGGGATGTGTGACATCATCCCCTACTCATTCGCCCACAGCAGCTAAAAACCATGGCGAGCTTGACTCCTTACAAGATCAGTAAACAAGCGTCACTTTTCGCTGCGCAAATAAAATCATTCTTATGCAAACCTTTGATGGAATGACTCCACCAAGTTACGGTCACTTTCCCCCACTCTAATAAAATCGCAGGATGGTGAAATTCCTGCTCGGCTAATTCTGCAATCTGATTGGCAAACGCCCACGCTTGTTTAAAATTTTTGAAGCGATAGACCTTCTCTAATTGAGCTACACCGTCACGGTGAATTAATGCCCAACCATCAAGTTCGCTAAGCAATTGTTGCTGTTCTTCTGGTGCCAAAGCGATAGCGTCTGCACTGCACGCTTCACAACGTAATTCATCCAGCATGTTGTTGTTCCTTTGGTTGAAATAGTGGTGGGAGTAAGCCGTCTTGCATAGCTTGACACACCAACGCCATCAAATCGCGTTGGCTGAATTGATAAAGTTCACTCAAGTCAGGCAACACATAATAAATTGGCTGCATGATGTCGATGCGGTAAGGCGTACGTAGCACTTGCATAATATCGAACGGCTCACGTTTTGGGATTGTGCTTTCTGACGCGTAAACCGTTTCACCCGGTGAGGACAAAATCCCCCGCCGTAAATTTTGATTTGGTTGTGTTCTTGTACAAGACCAAACTCCACCGTAAACCAATATAGCCGAGCTAAAAAACTACGCTCTTTAGGGCTGGCCGCCGCCCCTAATTGGCCGTAAATCTGGGTAAAAACGGCAAAATCCGGATGAGTAAGCATAGCGCAATGACCATACACCTCATGGAAAAAATCCGGCTCTTGCAAATAGTCAAACTCGTCCCGTCGACGCAAGAAAGTCGCAACGGGAAATTTCTTAGCCGCCAGTAGGGCGAAAAAGCGATCAAAGCTGATCAAGGCCGGAACGGGTTCAACTTGCCATCCAGTTTCGCGCTGCAGCACTCGGTTTATTTCTGGCAATTGAGGTAAACGATCGGTCGGTAAGTTGAGCATACTCAAACCTTCTAAGTAGGCTTGGCAAGCTCTAGTATTCACTACGGCCTGTTGACGGGTAATCAAATCATGCCAGATCTCATGTTCATCCTTATCCCAATCAATATGACCGTGGTCATCAACGGGTTTAGAGTGATAGTGACTCATCGCCCTACTCCATAACAATATCGTTACATTAAGCCTACCTAGCTCCACCCTTACTGCCAATGCACTTTCGGTTAATCACGACATCTTACTTGTAACAATATTTTTACAATCATGCGCTTTTTGGTTATTTTTCATGAGCCTGTTCATGTCGCCCTTAGTTGACTTTCAATGATTCGAGAACAAAACTTGTTCACAGTGATAAGGCCACATTCACTCTTAGATTAGAGGTTAGCTATGCCACTTTGGATACCAAGCCAAGCACGTATTTCTGCTTCCAACCTGCAGCAGTTTATTGAGCATGTGAATATGCAAGGTGAAGCGATACACAGCTATCCCGCTTTGCATTCATGGTCTATCAACGAGACACGAAAACTCTGGCTCGAAATATGGCAATTTTGCGATGTGATCGGTTATCGCGGAAACTGCATTATTGGAGAAGGCTTACCTCGTTTTGGTAAGGAGATGATCCCTGCTCGTGATTCGATCTGGTTTCCGCAGGCTCAACTCAACTATGCGGAAAACTTGTTGTCATACGCTTTTCAGTCGCCTGAATGCACAGCCATTTGGTTCAAAAATGAAAATGGGCACACCAAAAAACTGACTTGGCAGCAACTTTGTGATCACGTTTCGGTCGTACAACAGTGGCTAATTCAAAATGGCATCGGACAAGGCGATGTCGTGGCAGGCTATCTCCCCCATTTACCGGAAACTGTGATCGCAATGTTGGCAACAACCAGTTTAGGCGCGATCTGGACTTCCACCTCTCCTGATTTTGGAGTGGAAAGCGTGATTGAACGTTTTGGTCAAGTACAACCCAAAATTCTGTTCTGCTGTAATGGTTACACCTTCAATGGCAAACCTTTCCACATGCAAGAACGCAATGCACAAATTGTTGCTGGTCTGCCCAGTTTAGTGAACACGTGCCAAATCGAGTACCTACAAGAACGCAGTTTTAACGCGGATTTCAACGACAGTTTTTCTGATTGGCAATCTCTATTAGCCAGTTATCAACCTAAAGGCGTTGAGTACCTCCGTGTCGGATTTAATGATCCCTTATTTGTACTTTATTCATCAGGTACCACCGGAAAACCCAAATGCATTACCCATTCCGTTGGAGGTACATTACTCAATCACCTGAAAGAGCATCAGTTGCATTGTGATATTCAACCGCAAGATCGGGTGTTCTACTACACCACCACAGGTTGGATGATGTGGAATTGGCATGTTTCTGCACTGGCGAGTGGCGCCACCTTAGTGATTTATGATGGGCATCCACTCTACCCGCAAGCTGGCGCACTGTGGGCTCTCGCTGATGAAGCCAATATTACCTTGTTTGGCACTTCAGCTAAGTACCTTGAAACATTACAGAAAAATCAATTCTCTCCTTGTGACTTTTACTTACTGCCCCATTTGAAAACCCTTTGCTCAACAGGATCTGTGCTTTATCCCGAACAATTTGATTATGTGTATGAGCATGTCAAATCCGATCTGCATTTAGCTTCAATTGCTGGAGGCACCGATATTTGTGGCTGCTTTGTGCTAGGTAATCCTATGTCTCCGGTGTATCGAGGAGAGTGTCAAAGTGCTGGGTTAGGGCTAGATGTCGTGGCATACAACACTCAAGGTAACGCAATAACCACTGAACGCGGCGAGTTGGTGTGTCGCAATAGTTTTCCCAATCAACCAATCGGATTTTGGCATGATGATGGAAGCCGCTACCAACAAGCCTACTGGGATAAATTTCCAGGTGTCTGGCACCACGGTGATGAGATTGAAATTTCCGCCACTGGAGGCGTAGTCTTTTTCGGGCGCAGTGACACAGTACTCAATCCCGGAGGAGTTCGAATTGGCACGGCTGAAATTTACCAACAGGTGAATGCACTACCAGAAATTCTAGACTCGATAGCCATTGGCCGGCGCGTTGAGCGCGATGAACAAGTAATTCTCTTCGTTCAATTAACCAATCATGTGCATATGGATGATTCACTCAAACAGAAAATATGCACTCTCTTGCGCGAGCGTTGTTCTCCACGGCATGTTCCTGCACACATTTACGCGGTCAGCGAAATCCCACGCACTAAATCCGGTAAATTGGTCGAATTGGCGGTCAAGCAAGTGTGTCATGGTGAACAGGTTCAAAACATCAGTGCGATTGCTAACCCACAAGCATTGCGTGAAATAGAAAACTTACTCTTGGCATAAAATAAAAATGAAAACGAGCAATGTGTACCGCACTTCTTAAGTAAAATTATCGGTTTGTTTTTCGTGCCACAGTGGTATTCTTGGCCAAGTGACTCTTTGTACTGGCTTTTTATGGATTATATTCATCTCACTCGCTTTAGCTTAAAACACCTCACTGCGCTGCATGTCATGCTTAATACGCGCAGTGTTACCCAAACCGCCGCTCGACTTTGTGTCAGTCCATCCAGTATCAGTAAAGTTCTCGCCCAATTGCGCGAATTGCTCAATGATGAGCTTTTCTACCGTGATGGTAATCAGCTCATCCCGACGCCTTATGTGCAGCAAATGGGTCCTACCGTGCACCAGATTTTATCGAGCATGAACGGATTACTGCATTGCAGCGAGTTTAATCCCACTCAATACCAAGGCCACTACCGCTTGGCGATGCGAGAAAGCACTCTGGAACTGTTTGCGCCCAAAATCACCGCCATACTCGCAGAATGCTCATCGGAACTGTCGATGACGATTCACTCCAAAGAACATTATGGTTTTGATGCTTTACAAAGCGGTTTGATCGATTTCATTCTTTTACCGCACGATCTGAGTCAGCCCCCAACTTTCGCTCAAGATTTGGTTTGGCAAGTCATCGCATCCGATGAGCTGGTCTGTTTAATGCACCCAACGCATCCTCTGGTCGATCAGGAGCTCAGTGTTGAAAACTACCTTGCCCACAAACATATCGGTATTCTCGATAATGAGCTGAGCGATCCTTACTTTGAAAAATATCTGACTCAACAACACGAAACTCGACGCATTGCGGTCGCCACCCCCGATTTTGGTGCGGCAGCTATTTTATGTCATCAAACCCAATTCCTTTTAACTTGCTCAAAAATGTGGGCAGATAAAGCCATGCAAGCTCAAGGATTAATTCAGAAATCATTACCTTTCGAGTATGGAAAAGTCGCTTACAGCCTCGTTTGGAATAAACCGAGCATGAATGATCGAGCAATCCGCTGGCTATGCCAGCAACTGCTCTCTAGCGCGGTTTGAAAATAGTGGTTTGAAAAACGCAGTAAAAGAAAAGGGTCAGCATATGCTGACCCTTTTCTTTGTTGCTCTGTTTTTGATTTTTGTTAATAACCCTAGCCATGAGTTGTCAGTCAATAAACAGAAATTTGAGACGTACACTCGGGGAACTGAGCTTCGTCCTTGATTATTCAGTCATTAGTTTAGGTGCTAGGTTTAGTTTTTGTTAGTGAAATTATGTAAATGATCAATTTACTATTTGGAAAAGATATACAAATCACACTGTTAACGTAATCAATATGCAAAACAGCGACACATGTAAAAATCGTGTCTTTAATCCCCAGAAACAATCACTACCGCTAAAAGCGGTGGTTTAAGGATGACAACAAAAAGCCGCGGCATAATGCAGCGGCCAATATTATCGGGATTTTGTATCCAGTCTTTCATTTCATTAAGGGAAATGACTTACTTACGGGCGATACCAACCACAACGGGTAAGGTTCCCTTTTCGGTAACCACATCAAAGGCAACGCGAGTTTCAACGGCAGAAAAACCCGCACTCTTCAGCACAGATTCAATGCCGGATTGCGTTAAGCCATTTTCACTAGCCATACCACTTTCCTCAGCCAACCAGTCAAAATGCACAAAGTACCCGCCCTCATCAACTAAAGTGACAATGATATCCACCACATCTTGTAAATTCGGTAGAAAAGCACACACCGATGAAGCGACAACCAAATCAAACTGCTTGCGAAATGCAGGATGTTGCGCCACTAAGCCACGAGTAAGAGAATCCACCACGGGTTCCACATTACGTAATTCTTTGCGGTCAAGCTCCTCAATCATGGCTTCTGAGGAATCGAGTGCAACAATATCGCGGGCAAGCGGTGACATTAGCTGACTTAGCAATCCCGTGCCGCAGCCAAAATCCAAAATATGCTTTCCTTGCAAAGAGAGGATTTTTGTCAGTTGTTGGAATACGCTTTGCGCAAATGCATGGGTCGCTGGGTCATTTTCCCAGTTTGCAGCGTATTCATCCCAGTCGTGTGCCATCATGGCCTCCGTATTACTTCTTGTATTCGGGCAATGCTGCCAAGAGTAAACCAAAATGAAGTAGAGTTCATAGAGTTACAACGCATTCTTTGCCAAGAAAATCCACTTTTGCTTTATTTGCCGAGAATTTGTTCAGATAGGCAGACGCTGCAATTTTGTTTATGATCCCAACACTTTGAATGACTTGGCTCCGCTATGAACCTATCACAAATTGAAGCATTTTGTACTATTGCCAATACTGGCTCAGTCTCAGAAGCTGCCCGCCAACTCGATTGCAATCGAACGAAACTCAGCATGGCCATTAAAGCACTTGAAAAGGAGCTAAACGTGGCACTTTTTGTTCGTGCTGGCAATTACCTTACGCTCTCTGAGGCAGGAAAAGCGGTATACAAAGATTGTGAAAGTTTGCTGATCACGGCATCGCGTATACGTCAAACTTGCGCACAGGCTTGCAGTGAGTTTGCTGCCGAAATGTGGATTGCGCGTGATGATTCGCTCCCCGACCATTTCTGGCAAGAAATTGCTAGCCAGTTGCACAAGCTTTTTCCCAATACTTCTTTCAATATGGTGTTGGCATCGAGCGGTGATTTAGCCAATCTAGTCGCAACTCAACAGGTCAACTGCGCCTTTGGCGTGGATTACGAACGGCTTGATGACCCAAGAATCACCTATCAGCCACTGGGTAAAATTCGCATGATGTCAGTGTGCAACTGTGATCACCCATTAGTGAAACAAAAACGAGTCAGTGATGAAGAGCTGCGTAAGTTCATGCAAGCGGTCATGGTTTATCTCAATGAGAAAGATAACCCGAACTTACAACCCTTTTCCCGTCGCTACATTGGCTTTTCCAGCTTTGAGTACATGCTCAATACCATCATGAGCGAGCACGCTTGGGGAGTGTTACCCGAGCCGTTGATCCGACATTATCTCCGTGAACAGAAATTAACCGTAATCAAACACACATACGGTTTAACCCAAGAGGATTTCTGCCTGTTTCAGCCAATAGGGAGCAGTGAAAACCCAGTGGTACTGTGGATAAGTGACAAACTCAGCGATTATTTGTTTGATTTCTAAACTTGTCTCCTTCGCTTCTGATTTACTGTCAGCACTCAGCGCCAATAATCATGACAGTAGAATTACTCTCTAACTATTTGAATATTAATAATATATTGCATATATCATTTTAGGCTTTCGTTAATTGCATATTTTCACGTTGCGTAAAAGGGATTAGTCGCCAGAATGAGCGGCGAAACCTACGAGGAAATTAACGATGTGTTCTCAAACCAATTTTAATGAAAAGCGTGTATTGACGCTTTCCGCCCTTATTGCATCAGGCTTTGCTGGCAGCGGCTTGCTCGTCGGTCTACTCGTTGGCTCCATGGTCATTGTTTTTGACGGTGTCTATTCGCTAGTCAGTTTACTGTTAACATTATTGTCGCTCGCCGTTTCACGTTATATACAAAAGCCCTCTGATGCGCGCTTCCCCTTTGGGCGCGCGGTATTGGAGCCTTTAGTGATTGCCATAAAAGGCTTAGTGATTTTATTGATTGTCAGCTATTCGCTTTATTCAGCATTCACGGCACTACTCAATGGGGGGCGAGCGGTAGATCCCTCGATTGCAACCTTATTTGGTGCTTTTAGTGTGGCCGGTTGTACTTTAGCTTGGTGGAAAATGGCTGGATTGAGTCGACGTCATCCATCGGGCTTAATTGCAGCCGAAGTCAAACAGTGGCAAATGGATACCCTACTCAGCTTGGTGGTGATGGTGGGCTTTATTGTGGCTTGGTTGATTAGCCTCACACCATGGGAACATTACGCGTTGTATGCAGACCCTAGTATGATGTTACTGATGTCGTTCTACTTTATTAAACTCCCGCTTGGTATGCTCAAATCGGCTCTGCGTGAGATGCTATTGATGGCACCGAGCCATGAAATTCAACAAACAGTATCCCGTAGTATTCAAGCGACTGAAACACAGGCCGAGCAGCCATTAGAACTTTATGGGGTGACCAAAGTGGGACGCGAACTTTGGGTGGAAGTCGCGTTGAAAACCACCGAAGAGAATTCGATTGCAATTGAAGACATTCAGCGCATCGAAAAACATTTAGAACAAAACCTTGCTGTACTCCCTTATCAGTTACAACTGACTGTGAGCGTTGCGCGCTAAGCAATCACCACCGCTAAAGCGGTGGTTTAGGGATGACAACAAAAAGCCCGCGTCATTGCGGGCTTATTTCATGGTTACTGATTGGAAACCGGATCCGATGCTTGGTTCTCTTTAGATGCACTAGGTTCACGAGTAACCCACCAACAAATTAAGGATCCTAACGTCACCATCACGACACCTTGCCAAAAGCTCAGCCCAAGTACAACCCCCAAGATCATCGATGAAAACAAGGTCGAGATGACCGGTGTAAAATAAGAAAGCGTGGCAAGCAGCAGCATGTTTCCGCGCAAAATCGCGACGTTCCACAGCGCATAACCACTCCCCATCACCACTCCGGCGAGAAGCAATATCGTCACATTTGACCAAGTGAATTCAAGCGTTGGCTCATTACTGACCGCATATTGAAGCCACAATGTGGCTGCCGTGGCGCCAAAAAATAGCACGATAGCATTTTGTCCTTGTGCTAAACGCTGGGTAACGTTGCAGTAAATGGCCCAAATAAAAGCCCCAATGAACGCCATGGCATAAACCATCGGGTTAGTAGCGATACGGCCCGATAAATCTGCCACTGAGATACCTTGATCAGCCACAATCGTCCACGCGACACCGATAAAAGCAAGAGCGACACTAGGGTAAACCCAAACACTGACCGAACGTTGACTCATCAGTACCGCAATCAACACCGTCAATGCAGGCCAAAGATAGTTAATCACCGACATTTCAATCGCTTGTAATCGATCATTCGCCATACCCAGTGCTAACGCCAAACAGATTTCGTAGCTCACAAAGAGCGCCCCGCCAATCAGCACATAGCGAGTAGAGTGGGATTTTAGGCGTGGGATTCCCATTGTGACCAAGAGGAATAGCGTGCTCACGCTATAGATCAACGCCGCCCCCCAATCGGTGAAAACTCTTCAGCGACTCGGCGGGTTAACCCCATCAAGCTGCCCCACAGTAAAATTGCAGCCACACCGAATAAGGTATGTTTGTGAGTAATCAGACGCTGTTTCAAAGTAGCCTCAAAGTGGTTTAAATCGAGAACGAGGTTAAGTCAGAACGTTCAGTGAACGCAAAATTCTGGCGGGTGAACCACCCACCAAAGTATCAGGGGGGACATCGTGGTTTACCACAGAATTCGCCGCCACCACAGAGCGAGCACCAATGGTCACTCCTTGATTGATCACCACGTTGCCACCAATCCATACATCATCTTCAACCACTATCGGTTTACAAATAGTCTCCCATAACTGGCGGCGACGATAATCTAAGGAGTGGGATGCGGTATAAAACTGAGTGCTAGGGCCAATCAAAACATGATTACCAATCGTGATTGGCGCACCATCGAGCATCACCACATTCATGTTGATAAAGGTATGTGTACCAATACGAATGGTTTTACCAAACTCGCAGTGAAAAGGAGGCTGCACACTACTCTGCGCACCCAGAGAGCCAAACAGTTCCGTTTGCAATGCGTAACGATCTTCCTCCTCAACACTTTGATTAATCGCGAGTTTTAGCTTAGCCGCTTGGCAGCGTAAGGCTTCAATCTCAGTGGAGGCTCCATCAAAGTTTTCGCCATTCAGCATTTTGTCTAATTCGCTCATTCGTATCCCCCGATCATCAAGCAAAATCCAAGGTTAACGCCAAGCCAACAAATGAAAAGTGCAAACAATCGCGAATTGATTTCCTCTATTCTTTAACAACAGCTTCCAGTGGTTCGATTCGGCTGACCAACAGTTGATCCACTTTGTAGTTATCGATATCGACAACTTCAAATTTATAACCAGCGTAAACGACAGAATCAGTACGGCGTGGAATTTTACGCAGCATGTACATCATAAATCCGGCAATGGTTTCGTAGTTTTGCTGCTGAGGGAACTCTTCAATAGCAAAACTACGCATCACATCAGTGATTGGGGTAACGCCATCGACTAGCCATGAGTTACCGTCACGGGCCACAATCTGTTCTTCGCCTTCGGCCAGTACCCAAGTTCCCATCACGGCACTTTGTAAATCATTAAACGTCACCACACCTACCACGAGCGCATACTCGTTCATCACCACCGCGAAATCGACACGGTTAATTTTGAAATATTCTAATGCTTCAGAGAGGCTTAATGTATCAGGAATTATTGGGCAGCCATTAACCACACTGCCTTCTTTTAGATTCATCCCTTGTCCGTTAATCACGCGGATTAGTAATTCTTTCGAATCAACATACCCTTTGATCAAATCTAACTGCCCATCACACACTAAAAACTTATTGTGCGGATGATTGGAAATCTTATGTTTGATCTGCTCTTCACTGTCATTGAGGCTGAGGAAAACCAAACTCTCGCGAGCCGTCATGGCAGAAGTAACTGGAATAGTCTGCATCTCGAACACACTTTCCATCATCTGCTGTTCACCCTTATCAAGTACCCCAGCTTCTGCACCGGCATCCATCACCGCATAAATATCATCTGACGTGATTTCATCATTGCGCTCAGTCGGCACGCTCAACGCACGAAACAGTAAGTTGGCCAATCCATTAAAGAACCACACGAATGGCTTGAGTAACGTGATACAAATCAGCATACCGCCCACCAAGCTGGTCGCAATACGCTCTGGCATTGCCATCGCAATGCGCTTGGGCATTAAGTCGGCAATCAAAATGAACATGCTGGTCACAAGCATAAATGACAAAATAAAGCTGGCTTGTGCTAACCAGTTAGCGGGGATGATCCCCTCAATCAAGACTTTGATATAAGGCGTAAAGGCCGACTCACCGACAATACCACCCATGATAGCGACCGCATTTAAGCCAATTTGTACCACAGTGAAGAAATTTCCAGGATGGGCTTGTAGTTCAAGCACTCGCTCAGCACGTTCATCCCCTTCATCCGCCATTTGACGTAAACGGATTTTGCGAGCCGCAGCTAAAGAAATTTCCGACATAGAAAAAAAACAACTGGCAGCAATCAACGCCATGATGATGGAGATGTTTTCGAAAAAACTCATAGGTATACACCCAAAAAATCAACAGAACAGGAGAGTTAATATCACAAGGCAAACGAAGCTGGTAGATAAGCGCATCTACCCCGTCTCGTCAGTTCACATACCTTACGAAACGGGTAGAAGGATGAATACAGCACACGTTACTGTAACTTCAAGTTAGACAATATAATTGAAAAAACAAGGTTATTCAGAACAGATTTCCCATGAGTGGGTCATTTCAACGCCTTTGCCCAGCATCAAACACACCGAGCAATATTTCTCTAACGAATCAGCGGTGACTTGCGCGACGATATTTTGATCCAAATCTTCGCCACTCAAGACAAAGTGGATATTCACCTCGGTAAATAACTTCGGTGCTGTTTCACGGCGTGTCGCAGAAAGCTGTGCCGTACAGCCGCGGATTTTTTGCCCTGCTTTTTTCATGCCGTCAACGACGTCAACAGAGCTGCATCCACCAGCAGCCATCATGACCATTTCCATCGGGCTTGGCGCACTCGCACCACCATTGCCATCCATAACAATAGAATGCCCCGAGTTGGACAAACCGATAAATCGAAAATCTTCAACCCACTTCACTTGCGCTTGCATAACCGAAACTCACTAAAGTTAATGAACGCCAGTATGTTAGCACAATACCACCCAGAAAGGTGCCAGACTCGGTAACCGAGGCAAAAAGAAAACCCCACTAAGCTTTCGCTTAGTGGGGTTCAGTTCTTACTCGCAGCAATCCCGCTACTAATAGGTGCTCCCTGCATCTATTCCTTGATAGTCTGCTGTATCCTTCAGCGCAATCCGTTTCATCGCCTTCCTAGCGGTGTCCCTTCTTCTGTCATCCTGACAGAACACGCTTAATCCTTTAAGTTGTCCATTCACTTTCCGTTTATAACCATCCTAGTTATCAAGCGTCCAGCCAATGTCCTTCGCTTTCCTTGCCGATCACTCATCCTGAATCATCGAAATCTTCGTCCTGAAGATGACCAATCCTTGGGTCTTTCCTGTTCCGTGTCGGCTTCCTGCTGACCCATTCACTTTACGATATGAGCGTATTTCAGCAACTGCTGTTTTTCATTACACTTCGGACAACCGCAATAATAAATTAAATTTATCATTTTAAATCAAACAATTAAAAACATTAGATATTAAAAAACCGCAGATAAACACTTAAATTTCTTACATGAGATGTAAGAGATCTCGCACAAAATGAATCCTATATTGAGAAACATCTACGTTTAAGACCCTGATTCACTTTGTGATAGCGATCCCACCAAATAACACACGATACTGGAAACAAATTAAGCAACAGATAGGGCAATAGTACGAAAGATCCACTTTGATACCGAACCACAGAGTGAATAACAAGCTAGGTTGATTTAAGTATGGGTATAGACTCTTGTCACAAAAATAAGGATAGTATCACTCACAATGATGTACCTGTGGTACGTGGTTGATAGCTAAACAATGTCGCGAATAGATGAGGAATAACGACATGATTTCAAAATGGGCGCAACGTTTTTTCCAGATGGCCGAATTAGTTGGCTCGTGGAGTAAAGATCCTTCCACACAGGTAGGCGCTGTGATCACCAAACAAAACCGTATTGTATCCGTGGGATTTAATGGTTATCCACACGGTATTTCCGACAGCGCTAGCACGGATGATCGGGATATGAAGTATTTGAAAACCCTTCATGCCGAAGAGAATGCCATCTTATTTGCGAAGCGTGATCTGGATGGGTGCGAAATTTACGTGACCCATTTCCCATGCCCAAATTGCGCAGCAAAGATTATTCAAACAGGCATCTCAGCAGTGCATTGTCCAGAACAATCTGACGATTTTTTATCTCGTTGGGGTGACAAAATTAAAGTCAGCCAAGATATGTTTTTGCAGGCTGGTGTCAAAGTACATTGGCTACCATTACTTGAGCTACAACACATCAATACCATTGAACTGCCCTCTGAGACAAACAATCATTAACTCGATAATCATCGCAAACATAAAAAATGGGACTGATGTGTCCCATTTTTTACCATCACAGTTTTACTCCGAACATGGAAATTTTGCATTGATTGACTACGTGACTCATCTGTTTGATTTTTTGCTGACCGAAACAGATTTCATCGATCGAAGCCACATTCTTCCTGTAACAAATTCGTCATCAATCGACTAAAAGTTTGACATGCGTTGTTATCCTAGCGAAATAAGTCACTAATTTTTTAAAAGTCAACCGTCGAAAATAGCACAAATTAACCGAAAACCTCCGCAAAACTCACCGCTATTGCGTGACTTCTCAGCGCATTATTTTTCCTAGCAGAAAAACGATCCCAACTTTACAATCGCGCCACATAAAAATAACAACGACTTATCGATGCCATCGAATGGTCAACATTGTTCAACACACTCCCTACTTCGGTGTGTTTAAACCAATAACTCTCCTGATGCTACGCACGATGAGTGGCAAAGGAATAACCTCTAACGTGAAAGGTCCCAAGTAAACTATGAGTCCAGAGAACTATTTTCTAGACTGGCAAAAAAGCCAAACTCTTGCTGAAACACTCTCTCCCTTAGTTGGTCAGCTCTATCGCCAGCAAGGGGTGGAAACGGTGTTGTGTGGTAAAACGTTGATCAATGCGACCACCATCGACATCATTAAAACTCACCGCGTGGCCCGACGCTACCTTGGTGAATCGTTGCCAATCGATAAAACCCTACCTTTGGTACAGCAAATCGCCACGCTAGAACTTGCTCCTTGTCGTATTGATATTGGGCGGCTTGCCGAACAATATTGGCAACAGCATCAAGATACGCACGCTTTGAATGATTTTCTGCTCACAGCTCTGGATGAAGCATTACAGACCACACACCGTATTCAGCCTAAAGACGTTGTGCTGTATGGCTTTGGCCGTATTGGACGTTTGCTTGCTCGCCTATTGATTGAAAAAAGTGGTGCAGGTTACCCATTGCGCTTACGCGCGATTGTTGTGCGTGGTGGTAAAAACGGGGATTTAGAAAAACGTGCAAGTCTACTACGTCGTGATTCTGTTCATGGCCAATTCAACGGCAGTATTACCATTGATAAAGAACGCAAAGCTCTGATCGCGAATGGCAACTTTATCCAAGTTATCTATGCAAATTCCCCACAAGATGTGGACTACACCGCTTACGGCATTCATAACGCTTTGGTAGTGGATAACACGGGCGTATGGCGCGACAGCGAAGGCTTAAGCCAGCACCTTGCCTCTCCAGGGGCGAGTAAGGTTCTGCTTACTGCGCCGGGTAAAGGTGATATTAAAAACGTGGTGTTTGGCGTCAACCAGTCGGTGATTCACCCCGAAGACACCATCATTTCCGCTGCCAGTTGTACGACCAACGCGATTACCCCCGTGTTAAAAGCAGTCAACGATCGCTACGGCATTACTTCAGGTCACATTGAAACCGTTCATTCGTTTACCAATGATCAAAACCTGATCGACAACTTCCATAAAGGTGAGCGTCGTGGTCGAGCGGCATCACTCAATATGGTACTCACTGAGACAGGTGCGGCCAAAGCTGTTGCTAAAGCGCTTCCTGAGTTAACCGGCAAACTGACGGGTAATTCGATTCGCGTCCCGACTCCGAATGTGTCGATGGCGATCGCCAATCTCAACTTAGCTCACTCGACAACCAAAGAAGAGCTGAACGCTTACTTACGCGATATAGCAATCAACTCACCGTTGTCAGGGCAGATTGACTACACCGAATCTACGGAAATTGTTTCCAGCGATCTGGTGGGTTCACGTTATGCGGGCGTGGTCGATGCCACAGCAACGATTGCACAAGATAGCCGTTGTGTTCTGTATGTTTGGTATGACAATGAATTTGGCTATAGCTGCCAAGTGGTACATTGTATGGAACAGATGATGGGTGTGCGTTACCCAACTTATCCCGCTCAATAAATCACCGTCTCCACAACAGGCCCAAACTGCGTGCAGAGAAGCTCGATAGTCTCACGGCAGGTGGAATGGGTCATCACAATAAAAACCATAAGTCGTGCTGCGCTGATCGCTTCGGTGATCAGCAACACCGACCTCTCCCTCAAGCTTGCCGCCTCACTGATGTAGGCGGCTTTTTTGTGCTGATGCCACAGCGACACAAGTCATCGGACTGTCAAGATTGTCCATTTGTGGTGAAAATGAACATTGTTCATTTTCGATTAATCTTATTCAGGGTATGGTGGCTCTGTTACTTGGAGGAACCATTATGAACCGATTCCTGATCACTTTACTGTCAATGATTACTGGCGTGTTTGCTTTGATATTCAGCTTATTGCTGGCGATCCCACTGACGATTATCGCGTTGATCACCGGTAAACGTTTGCAAAAACAGCTCAAAGCACGAGCTTACCAATTTAATCAACCAGCAGCGTACACCACTCATTCGAATGTTATTGAAGGTGAGTACGAAGAGATTTCGCCACGTCGCTAGTGGCGATAGCCTTAGGGTTTGAGTGAATCTCAAACCCAGAAAGGGCAACTTATACCGTCCAGATCACTCGAATGGCCAAAGCTATCAACACGAGGCCAGAGAGGCGGTCAATCAGTACCGCGCGAGCACGCAGTTTGTCGAGCAAGCGTGGGGAAGACAAGATCAACGTAATAAACGTGTACCAAAGCCCATCGACGATAAACGGTGTAAACACAATCGCAGCTTTGCTCGCAAAATCCGATCCCACGGCAACGTATTGACTAAATAGTGCGATAAAAAACAGTGCAATTTTCGGACTAAGCAGCGAAATCAACAGACCTTCTCGGGCGGATTGCCAAACACTCACTGACTCACCCGATTCCAATTTCGCAGCCACGCCCCCCTTTGAGCGCAATGCGTTCCAACCCAAATAAGCAAGATAAGCCGCACCTGCGTAACTGATCGTTTTAAACAACAAAGGAGATTGATGCAGTACAACGGCCAATCCGATCAGCGTAATAAAAGCATAGACACCAATCCCAAATGCATGCGCCCAAGCGGCCGCAAAACCGTTTTTACGCCCACCTGCAAGACTATGTTTTGCCACCATTGCCAAACTGGGCCCCGGAGACATCGCGCCTAAGATACAAATCGTAAACAGCGATAACCAAACCGTTAGTGTCATGTTAATTCCTAAACTTATTCACTCTGCGAGCAACAATATAAGCAAATGATTGGAAAATATAGATAAAAGAGTAATAAATATTGTGCCTAACTTTTGAATGAATGATTTTTAGTGAATTTTTATTCAGTGAAAGGCGCTATGAAAGAGAGTATGCTAAAGCTCAAATTTAGCGCAGGATGCTCAACGTGAATCAACTGAAAAAGGATATTTCTCTCGGCGCAGGGGTGGCTCAACTCTCGACTACGCTCATGGGGACTGGGTTATTTATGGTTCCTGCCATTGCAGCGGGGATTGCGGGTGCTTTTTCACTATGGGCGTGGCTAGTACTGTTTATCGCCATATGCCCGATAGCACTGACCTTTGCTCAACTCGGTAAGCGTTACCCAAATGCTGGCGGCACAGCGTATTTTGTACGTCAAGCATTTAACCCTCGCCTTGAACGCGCGGTGGCGTGGTTATTTCTCAGCGTCATTCCTGTCGGTGTTCCTGCGGCCGTCACACTCGCGGCCAGCTTTTTGCAGGCTTTGCTGCCAGAACCTTTGGCAAATCCTCTACTCACACAAACACTCACGATTCTTTTATTGGTAGGGGTAAATCTGGTCGGAACCAAATCCTCTGGACGATTACAAACCATGATTGCTTTAGCTATTTTCAGTTTAGTGATCGCCTTTTTATGGCGAGGCGAGGTTTCCACACTCGATTTAGTCATGCCAAAATTGACCCGCGAAGGGTTACTCTCAATTGGTGCGGCATTAGCAGTGATGTTTTGGTGTTTTGTCGGTATTGAAGCCTTTGCCCACATGGGAGAGGAATTTCGCAATCCGCAGCGCGATTTCCCCTTAGCGATTTTGATTGGCAGTTTAGTGGCTGGCCTGACCTATTGGGCCTGCTCTGTGGTGGTATTAAAATTTGGCGCCTATGGCCAAGCTCAATTTGACGGAGGAGCCATCCCGTGGCTCAGTGATAAATTATTTGGCACACGATGGGCAACGGTGATCAGCGTGATTGGATTTTTAGCCTGCTTTGCTAGCCTCAATCTTTACACGCAAAGCCTTGCACGTATGGTTTGGGCTCAAGCACGCGAATATCGACCACAAAGCGCCGTGGCTCGAATTTCAATTCGAGGTGTGCCTGCACACGCAACAATATTGGTCGGAGCCGTGCTGTTTGTTTCTTGTTTGGTTGGCCATTTGACTGGATTGGATCTGGAGTTTTTCCTCAAGCTTGCCAATGGCATCTTTGTCTTGGTTTATCTACTCGCCATGTTAGCTGCTTTTAAACTGCTTACCGGGATGGGTAAATATCTGGCGGGAATAGCATTATTATTGTGTACTGGGGTTTTCGTTTGCTTAGGCTGGTCGATGTTATACGCGCTCACGGTTTTCCTGCTTTTAGTTCGCCCTTGGCAATCGACGGCTCAAGCGACAGAATCATAATCACTCTCGAAGCAAGAATTTAAAACAGCTCAACATCGTCTTCGGGAGAATGGTGTTGAGGGCTGGCAATTTTGCCCTCATCACACAAGTTTTCATAACAGTGCACCTGATTACGGCCATGCTCTTTCGCGTAATAAAGTGCTTTGTCAGCATGATCCAAAATGGTGGGTAGATAGTCTCCTGGTCTCAGCGAACAAAAACCGGCGCTAAAACTCAACTCTCCAATCCGAGGAAAATCGTGACGACGGATATGGTGCCGAAAACCATCCAGCTGTCGGTTGATTTCTTGTTCGTTTCCGCTCGCAAAAATGATCACAAACTCTTCGCCACCAAAACGGAATAGTTGCGCGGAATGCCCAAAATAATGCTGCATTTGCTGAGCAAACATCAGCAGAATTTCATCCCCAATCATATGCCCGAAGTGATCATTAATGGCTTTAAAATGGTCAATATCTAGCATGGCAATCCAGAGTTTATGATTTTCTTCTGCCGTTGGGTTAATTGCAAAAGTATGACGTAAACGGTCTTCTAAGGTTCGGCGGTTTAAAAGCCCTGTCAGTTTATCGCGCTCACTCTCATGCAAAATCACAGTGTAATTTCGGTAGATCTTGGCGAATCCATCAATCAATAATCGATATTGCTCCGGAGGTTCATTGAGATGGAGGCATAATTCGGCAGAAAAATGCTCTTCGATTGGTATCGGGCAACGACATTGATACTGACCATTCGGCTGCAAACTGAATGACATCTCAGTTTGCTTGTGAATATAACCATTGTCCGAACACACTTGATCATACAACCACTGATACTGCGTACTGCCATCATCTGCATTTTTAGTGATGGTTAAGCGAGCGACCATGACGGTAGAACGACCTAAGTGATGGAACAGAGTTGCAGATGAGAGGGGTAAAAGCTGAGATAATGTCGCTAAAATGCTATAGCTGAGTGCAAGTGAGTTTTTCTGCTCAGTGATTTCGATAACAGATTCCAACACCTTGTCATTCATGAAACCTCAACCTTAATACGAACCGCTTTCCCTGAAGTATAGGAAAAGAAATCCGACATGGAAAAATGCCATGCTAAAAAAACGGCCCCTCGAATAAACGAGAGGCCAATAGTCTACGCTATGACGATAGGATCTTAATCGTGACGCAGTACGTTTTGGTCAAGCAGCGTACTGATAATATCCAGTGAGCTCATACCGGTGAAATCAATCTGAGTAGCTAGATTATCAATCACAATAGTCTGCTGCACATTATTGTCGGTAGTCACAGCCAACTCGATATTATTATCAACGACTTGAGCGGTCAGTTGGTTCGACGAGCTTAAGTTATTCAATAACTGCTCCATCGTGAGGTGATTACCCAAATCCTGCACTACGTCCATCAAGTCGATGCTATCACCTTCCACTACATTAAAGTCCCGAATGTGGTCTGTTTTGTCGTCTACCCCGTTGAGGGTCCATTTGAACAAGTCCGCACCAGCGCCACCCACCAAGATATCGGCGCCCAAACCGCCAATCAGCACATCGTCTCCATCACCGCCTTGTACATAATCGTTACCACTACCGGAAATCAACGTCATGCCACTATGGTCAGCAATCACTGAGCTGTCATGGGTTGTACTACTGTGATCAAGCGATAAACCATCCGCAGCGATCTCAATACGATAATCAATCACATTCGAGGATTCAGCACGACTACCATCACTTTCTGTCGAGATAGCCGTCAGAGACAATGTATGTACCCCTTGATCCAAACCGACAACTTTCAGGCTATCCAGTGCATCTGGAGAAATTTCCCAACTGCCATTACCTAAATCGGTTATCGTGCCAGCACTGCTCTCCAAGTTTGCATTGGTAGGTAAATGGTCAATGCGTAAACTCAGTGTTTCGTGTAAATCCACTAACGCCGCAATCGCGCCTAAAAGGGCAATACCTTGGCCACTGACACTCTGGTTAGCATAAATTTGCTGCGCATAGCCCAACGCAGGATTCATGCTTAATGTGGGGGCATTCGCAACTGGGGTGACCTGAATCGGGTAGGTTTTGGTCTCTTCCAACGCCATGCCTGAGGCATTTTCGAAATACACACCCATGTCTTGGGCTTGCACCGTGAGCTCGATCTCTGTACTCGCGATAGCGGTCGCATCAACAAAAACACCATACAGAGGACTACTGTGATTAATCAGTGCATTAATCGCATCTGGGCTACCCTCTAAAATCACACTACCATCTAGCGCATAGCTGATAACAACTGAGCTTCCTGTCGGTGCTTGCACACTTAAGACACCCTCAGTCACACTCAATGCCACCCTCATCACATCGTTAGCATGGGTTCCCGTGTAATCCACATCCGATACGACAATTCCAGTCAGTTTTTGCTCTGACAACTCATTAATTTGAGTCGTTACATGGCTACCATCCACCTCGGGTTTATCGTTAATCGCGGTCACATCAATCACAAACTGTGCACTGTTATCGTGCGCGGTTGAAGCATCGCCCGCAATTTCAATCCCCGCATTGCCGTTATCATTCACGTTAAGCGTGACGGCGACCTGACCATAAAAATCCGGTGATGGGACGAATTTCACTAAGCCAGCGCCAATCGCAGCATTGATCTCGGCCACGTTACCTGTGATGGAAAGCGCCCCCGTACCATCGCCCTGAATGGTCAAACCGCTGCTGAGCGATGAGTCGATGATCAGCACGCCGCTATTCACACCGATTTGCAGCGTATAATCCGCATTCGGGTCATCCAACTGGGCATCAATATCGGCCAACGTAAAGCTATCGAGCAGTAGAGGTGTATCTTCTTCCGTCACTTGATCCTGCACGTTAATCAATTCAGGACGATCATTCACCGCCGTCACATCCACATGCACATCAAACTCTTGCGCACTGCCAAGGTGCTGATCGCCTGCCAATCCGGTATCCACGGACTGCACTTTAAAATGCAGATTGCCATTCCAATTCAGTTGGTTGTTATCGCCGGAATTGAACACCACTTTATCAAGCTGCTGCGCATTAATTTCAAATACCCAAACGCCGCCACCAAGAGGTGTTCCCAAAGTACCATCCGCCAAGCTCAAGGATGCGCCATCCGGCACACCGGAGATCTCAACACGCAAAGTCTCTGGGCTGTTTTCGGTGTAATTCGCCCCACCCGGTAAGCTTGGTGCTTTATCGAGAATTTGCGCACCAAGGCTGATGTCAATCGCTTGACCTTCATTGCCAGCAACATTCGTTATCGGAGCAATATCCACATCATCACCAACAGGCGTTACATTGAGTGTGAACTGCCCTGTGTGTTCAACGGGTTCACCAAGCAATGATTCTTGGGTAAATACTTTGATCCCCAATTGCACTTCGCCACTGAAATCTTTGGCCGGTTTAATCGCCAGTGCGGATAGATCCAAGCTGGTTAAGTTTGGATTGCGGATTTGCACGCTCCACTCGCCGCCGCCGTTATTTTTCACCACATAGTCACTCGACAGTGACTTGACGAGGAAATCGGTCGGCAGTCCAGTAAGAACCAAGGAAACAAATTGTTCCGAGCCATCATTGTCATTCAGGCTGACGTTGAACGCATTGCCTTGATCGGCAAGGGCAATCCAACTGTCTTCATCTCCCGTCACCGAAATCGGACTACCAGAACCAATCGTGATGTCATCCACCACTGGTTTCACTTCAAAACTGACTTGTGAGGTGAAGGTTTTATCGGCATCGCTGCTGCTCACACCTTGTGAACTGGCGTTGGTTTCATCAAATACGGTGCTGTCAGTGACTTTTCCGGTCACAGTAATTCCCACGGTATTGATGTCGTTACCACTTGGATAGTTCGGCGCTGGTCTGAAGTAAATTTCGCCGAGTGCAGCCGGTAGCTCAGCTTGAGTGAGCGTAATACTGGTTCCCAAACTTTGGCCGTTGGCATCCACGAAGACACCAGAGTTGGTGTCATTCAAAGTCAGTGTCACTTCGGTTAACACTTCTTGGCCTTGCGTACTGCCATTGAGGCTATCCGCCAAGCCAATCGCGAGATTGAGGTGCACAATGCCATCTTCATAGGCGATACCGTCTTGCGTTGGGGTATCGTTCGCCAAATCGGTCGGTTGATGGTTCGCATCCAGTCCCAGTGTCTCTTGCACATTCAGTGTAATGCTTGGGGTCACATGATTATCGAGTGGCTGATCGCCACTGCTGCTGGGTACATCCGCAACCGGAGAGATCGCGACAGGCACTTGCGCCGTCAATGTTTTCTCATCACCCGACTGGGTATCTGTCGTCACAAACGTGATCGGCAGCTTAAAATCCCCCGCAAAATCGCGCGGTGGGATCAGCACCAGTCCTTCCAATCCAGAAATTGAACCATCAGGATTCAGCGTGCCTTTAAATACATATTGACCATCAACAAAGTTGAAATCTTGCCCACCAATCGAGGCTCCAGCAGGCAGATCGCTCGCGTTAATCACAATACTCAGTTCGTCGGCTACCGCATCAAAACCGGTCGCATTGACCATGAGTTTGTCTTGGATCTGTTGCCCCAAGTCCACCGCGTTATCTTCTTTGCCAATCACCAAATCATCGGCATCGCCAACCCAGTTGAGCTGCGCGGCAACGCTGTTATTACCCGTGACCACGGTGGGGAAACTCAAGGTTAACTCTGTGCTCACCTGCTTGGTGATTTTCACTTCGCTGCTGTCTTCACCTTGGTCATAGACTTTAGCAGTGATGGTGATCTTGATGTCGTTGAAACCGTTGTTATCTGGGTCGTTATTACTGTTGTACACCAAACCATTGGGCGCTTTGATGCTGAAATCGGCTTCGTTGGTGATTGTCCATGTTCCATCACCGTTGTTGATTGCGCCAGTGATCAGCAGTTGGTTCAATACCTCCTGCGGTACGTTGCCAAAGCTGACCACCAGTTGATCCACTAACTCATCGGACTGATAACTGCCTGCGGTGTTGCTATCAAGGTTATCAAAGCGAATCACATTCGCCCCCGCTTGGCCACCACTGGCATCATTGATGGTGAAATCAATCTTGCCACTCGGATCAGCTTGCACGGTTTGGGTTACGCTGCCTGCATTTTCGACTAACAGCTGTCCATCCGGCTCAACGATCGGATTCACTTTCACGCCAATTGAACCGTGGATCACTTCCTCGGCAATACCTTGGCCCGGATTAGCCGCATCCACGTACTCGTGGTCTTGCTCTTTTACGGTAATCGTCGTATCCAGTGTAAAGTCAGTACTGGAGTTGTGCGGAGGAATGACCTGAATGTAGCCCGCCGCGGAAACCTGATTTGAGAAATCGAGATCCGATTGTCCTGCTGCAGGTTCAAGTACCAGCACGCCATTGATTAAGGTCACTTCAACATTATTGACGAACACTCGGCTACCATCTGGGAAGCCAGAGATTTCAACTCGGCTGAAGTACTCTTGCGCATCAGGGTTTTGAATATTTCCCGGTGTGTTTTGTGGGACCCAAGTGACATGAATACGGTCATCTTCATTACCAGACACGGCATTGTGGTAGTTTTCGGTCACATCAATTTTCGGCTCGACCAAAATACGGATCGTCTCTTCCACTTGGCGAACATGACCATCGTTTTCGGTCACTATCACCGTTGCCTTGATATCAATATTGGCTGTCGATGATGCCACTGGCTGAACCTGAATACCGGTGACTACCTGAGCGACCGTCAAGTTGGCTTGATAAATCGGTTTATGGTTGCTGTCGTAGCCGGCAAACACCAAATCGACGCTCGTACCGTCACTGTCAAACAGCTTTACACCGTCCGGAATGTTCGAGAGCAGTACCGAAATGGTTTCTGAGCTGTCCGTCGGGCTGTCCGCGATTTCACCGGAAATGATGCTGAAGTTGAGATCGACTAAGCTATCTTCCGCTACGGTAGTCATCACACCTTGATGAGTACCGTCATTAAATGACTGCCATTGCGTATTGCCGCTAATAAAATCAACATTCGGAAGATCGGCGACTCCTTTCACGGTGACATTGACGGTTTTGCTGCCTAGCGATTCAATATCCTGCGCTTGACCCGTTGATAGGTTAACCGTGTCTTTCACAATACCTTCGACCACAAACGAGAAATTCTCATTGCTGTGTTTCGTTGGTAGAACCTCAACCTGAGATAGCGCACTCTGCGGGATCTCATAGTAAGTTTCCCCGTTAGGATAGGTTCCAACCGTGATCGGACTTGGGCCAGAGCCTAACCACACCAAAGTGGCGCCCGTATCCGTAAAATCGGACAGACGAACGAATAGCGCTTCTGAGCCATCCGCATCGCTTGAGCCTGTCATGGAAATCACTTCACTGAGCAGGAGAGGATCGTGCTCAACACTCGGATCAACCGCATTTTGATTGGAAGCATTATCTTCAAAAATCGAAATACGATTGACCGTGAAACTACCGCGATCGGCTTCTGGCGCGACATCAATCACAATCTCTTTGGTTTCTGATTGCGCCGTCTGCTTGCCAGCAACGTAATTGGTGGACTCTTTAGTGATGGCCGTGACATCCAGTTTGATTTGGCCTGCGAAGTTATCCGCCGGATCGACCTGAACTTGGGCTATTTTGTTGGCCGGTACTTCATAGTAAGTGCCATTAGCATCGGTTTTGGTTGGGATCGGCGAGCCATCGCTGTAAACCAAGTTGGCATTTGCGCCATTTTCAGTAAAACGAATCTGGTAGGTGATCGCTTCAGGATTACTGTTGTCTTGAGTCTCCGCTGCGATATTGAGGCTAACATTACTGCCATCCTCCACCGCATCATAGTGAAACTCACTGCTACTCTTCCAAGTCGCAATATCCGCTACGCTTTCAATCTCGATGCGCATGTTGCCGTTGGTGAAATGATCACGCACACCATTGTGCAGAATTTCCACACTCACTGAGGCATTCATGCCTCCATTGCCTGTCGAGTAGTGACGATCCGGCACAAAGTAGAGGTTTTCGACCGTGGCAATAGTGCCATTGATCGACTGTTGCAACAGTGCGGCAGGCAGCACAACATGTCCGCTTGCCGGATCGACATCCAGCTTCACTAGCTGGTTGGCGCTATCCAAATAATAGAAATCGCCACGGATCTGGTTTGGATTCCAAATCGAGACTTCACCTAGACTTTCCCCTTGGTCTACGTCATACAGGTTGACCTGCAAAGCGAGTTTCAGAGCTTCAACCGGTAATCCACCCAAGTTATCTTGCGCATTGCTTTGCTCACCCGCAGGCACCAAGTTCAGAGCCGCATCGTGGCCTTGGTCTTCATAGCCCGTAAATTTCTGCTGAGTAATGGTCGCTTTGTGATCGGAAATCGTAATGTTGAGCTGTTCCGTCGAGGTATCGTGATCGTAATCGGTCGCCGTCACATCCACCGTAAATTTGATGTCGTTTCCATCAGTGTGATCCAACTGTGCAACTGGAGTGAAAGTGGCCGTACCGTTAGGTTGAATGGTTAACGTACCAAGATCGCGGCTCACACCATTAACAATTTCCACCACAGTGACGGTTTTCTCGGCGCCATTGAGCTCAATATCATTGCTCAGCACATTGCCTTCACGGAACTGGATATCACGCCCCGCTTCATCTACTGCGCTAAAGTGAGTAATCACTCCGCGATCTGCGCCTTGTGTATCTGGGCTTAAGTTATTGTCACGCGAGAATAGATTCACCGACGATGCCGAAGCCCCCTCCTGCAAGGCGATATTTTTATCATGCAGGATCGGTACATCATCCACGATAGTGACAGGCAAGGTGATCGGTGAGGTATCGCCGTCCGCATCTTGCGCCAGCACTGGAATATTCAGAATGAGCTGATCAGCATTAACAGGATGATCTACCGCGCCGTTTAAGGTAAAGCTATAGCTGCCATCGGCTCTTAGCACTAGGGTGAAGATCACCACGCCATTGGCGATGCCTTGATAGGTATAGACTTGACCACTACTGGTTGTGGTTATGCTAGGCGCGCCCCATACCACAGGTTGGCCTTGTGAAGTCAGCCCAGTGTTGCTGCTTACACTGGTATCAATCTGATAATGGGCGATGCCATCTGCACCTTGGGTGGTCGTAAATTGGCCATTGGCAGTGGTTGATTCTTTCGTTTGATCGGTGCCAGAAGCCAAATCATCTTCGTTGACCGACAAGGCTTGCGCGCTGATCACAGAAGGTTGGTCATCGACCACGGTCACGGGCAATACAATGCTTGAGGTATCGCCATCGTAATCCGTCGCCACCACATTGAAATTCAGCAGCAATTCATCACGGCTTGCAGCGTGATCCAGTGGCCCTGATAAGGTGAACTGATAGCTACCATTCGCATTGAGCTGCAGGGTAAAAATCAGCGTGCCATCGGGTTTAGTCGCGGTATAAGTATGGTTACCACTGGCATCGACACTGTCAGACAGAGTTAGCACTTGACCACCAGAAGTCACTCCGGCCAATGGGTTGGTAGTAAGATTCAGCGTGTAGGAAACCACATGATCCGCACCTTGCGTCGTGGTGAAATGTCCGGTGGCAGTTAAGGATTCTTTCGTGGTATCCGAGCCTTGAGCTAGATCATCCTCATCGACCGATAGCGCTTGCACACCGGTAATGGTCGGTTTGTCATCGATAATCGTAACGGGCAGATTCACGCTGGCTGCGTCACCATCAAAATCCACTGCCAACACTTTAAAATTAAGCTGTTTGCTGTCACTGCCTGCGGCATGATCAATCGGACCAGACAGGGTGAAAGTATAACTACCATCGGTATTCAGCACTAAGGTAAAGATTGGGTTACCACCCGCCGTTGCAGTGTAGGTTAAATTACCGTTGCCATCGTCCACTGGTGCAGAGAGCACCACGGCAACACCATTTGAGGTTAACCCTTGCACCGGATTGACACTGCTATCGAGCTGATAGCTAACCACCTGATCCGCGCCTTGCACTACGGTAAATTGGCCACTGGCACTCAGCGACTCTTTGCTGTTGTCCGAGCCTTGTGGCAGATCATCTTCATTGACGCTCAAGGGTTGGCGATTAATAAACGAGGGTTTGTCATCATTGATTTTCACCGGCAGCACGATGCTCGCCGTATCGCCATCAAAGTCGGTGGCAATCACTTTGAAATTCAGTGTCAGGCTATCGCTATTCAACGCGTGATCAACCGGTGCCGCTAGCGTGAAGCTGTAGGTGCCGTCAGAATTCAGGGTCAAGGTAAAGACGGTGACTGCACCCGCCATCGCGGTGTAAGTGAGATTGCCGTGACCATCATCAACAGGTGCTGACAACGTCACCGCTACGCCATTTGAGGTCAGCCCTTGTACTGGGTTTACGCTACCATCGAGCGTGAAGCTCGATACGGTATCTGCCCCTTGCACCAACTGGAATTGACCATTAACGGTCACGGGCTCTTTGTCAATATCGGAGCCTTGTGGCAGATCGTTTTCATGTACGTTCAGATCTTGCACATTCACGAAATGCGGACGGTCGTCATTGATTTTCACCGGCAGCACGATGCTATCGCTATCGCCATCAAAGTCGGTGGCAATCACTTGGAAGTTGAGCGTTAAATCGTTGCTATTGAGCGCATGATCTACAGGAGCTGCCAGCGTGAAACTGTAGGTGCCGTCAGAATTCAGGGTCAAGGTAAAGACCGTCACTGCGCCCGCCATCGCGGTGTAAGTCAGGTTGCCATGGCCATCATCGACAGGCGCTGACAGCGTCACCGCCACGCCATTCGAAGTCAGCCCTTGCACAGGATTGACGCTGCTATCGAGCGCAAAACTCGATACGGTATCTGCCCCTTGCACCAACTGGAATTGACCATTGACGGTCACGGGCTCTTTATCCGTATCTGAGCCTTGCGGCAGATCGTTTTCATGTACGTACAAGCCCTGCACATTGGTGAAGTAAGGCTTATCGTCATTGATTTTAACGGGTAATACGATGCTGTCGCTGTCGCCATCAAAGTCGGTGGCAATCACTTGGAAGTTGAGCGTTAAATCGTTGCTATTGAGCGCATGGTCAACCGGCGCCGCCAGCGTGAAACTGTAGGTACCGTCAGAATTCAGGGTCAAGGTAAAGACCGTCACTGAGCCCGCCATCGCGGTGTAAGTCAGGTTGCCGTGACCATCATCGACAGGCGCTGACAGCGTCACCGCCACGCCATTCGAAGTCAGCCCTTGTACAGGATTGACGCTGCTATCGAGCGCAAAACTCGATACGGTATCTGCCCCTTGCACCAACTGGAATTGACCATTGACGGTCACGGGCTCTTTATCCGTATCTGAGCCTTGCGGCAGATCGTTTTCATGTACGTACAAGCCCTGCACATTGGTGAAGTAAGGCTTATCGTCATTGATTTTAACGGGTAATACGATGCTGTCGCTGTCGCCATCAAAGTCGGTGGCAATCACTTGGAAGTTGAGCGTTAAATCGTTGCTATTGAGCGCATGGTCAACCGGCGCCGCCAGCGTGAAACTGTAGGTGCCGTCAGAATTCAGGGTCAAGGTAAAGACGGTGACTGCACCCGCAATCGCGGTGTAAGTGAGATTGCCGTGACCATCATCGACAGGTGCTGACAACGTGACCGCTACGCCATTCGAGGTCAGCCCTTGTACTGGGTTTACGCTACCATCGAGCGTGAAGCTCGATACGGTATCTGCCCCTTGCACCAACTGGAATTGACCATTAACGGTCACCGGCTCTTTGTCAGTATCGGAGCCTTGTGGCAGATCGTTTTCATGTACGTTCAGATCTTGCACATTCACGAAATGCGGACGGTCGTCATTGATTTTCACCGGCAGCACGATGCTGTCGCTATCGCCATCAAAGTCGGTGGCAATCACTTTGAAATTCAGTGTCAGGCTATCACTATTCAGCGCGTGATCAACCGGCGCCGCCAGCGTGAAACTGTAGGTGCCGTCAGAATTCAGGGTCAAGGTAAAGACAGTCACTGCGCCCGCCATCGCGGTGTAAGTCAGGTTGCCATGGCCATCATCGACAGGCGCTGACAGCGTCACCGCCACGCCATTCGAAGTCAGCCCTTGTACTGGGTTTACGCTACCATCGAGCGTGAAGCTCGATACGGTATCGGCCCCTTGCACCAACTGGAATTGACCATTGACGGTCACGGGCTCTTTATCAGTATCTGAGCCTTGCGGCAGATCGTTTTCATGTACGTACAAGCCCTGTACATTGGTGAAGTAAGGCTTATCGTCATTGATTTTGACCGGCAGTACTATGCTGTCGCTATCGCCATCAAAGTCAGTGGCAATCACTTTGAAATTCAGTGTCAGGCTATCGCTATTCAGCGCGTGATCAACCGGTGCTGACAATGTAAAGCTGTATGTGCCATCGCTATTTAGCGTCAAGCTAAAGACAGTCACTGAGCCCGCCATCGCGGTGTAAGTCAGGTTGCCATTGCCATCATCGACAGGCGCTGACAGCGTGACCGCTACGCCATTTGAGGTCAACCCTTGTACTGGATTGACGCTACCATCGAGCGTGAAGCTCGATACGCGATCCGAGCCCTGCACTAATTCAAACTGACCACTCGCGGTGAGTGGCTCTTTTGTCACATCAGAACCTTGCGGCAGATCGTTTTCATGAACGTTCAAGCTGGTGACATTGGTGAAATACGGTTTGTCGTCTTTTACCGTTACTGGCAAAGTTATGCTTGCAGTATCGCCATCAAAATCGGTCGCGACCACGGTAAAATTGACCAACAACTCATCGCTGTTGAGCGCGTGATCGAGTGAACCTTGTAAGGTAAAGCGGTAGCTGCCATCTTGGTTGAGCAGCAGAGTGAATACTGGCTCACCACCAGCCGTCGCGGTATAGGTGTAATTGCCGTTAGCATCAACCGATTCGCTCAATGTCACCGCGACACCACCTGACGTGATACCTGCTACGGCATCCGTTAGGCTGTCTAAACGATAAGACACCACGCCATCTGAACCTTGAGTGGTAGTAAAATTGCCATCGGCAACCAAACTCGCACCACCACCGATCGAGCCAGTATCTAGTGTTTTCTCAGCCACGGTGAGTGGCTCAACACCCGTAATTAAAGGCTTATCATCTTGAATTTCGATGTTCAAATTGCCCGGCGCAGAGCTGTCGTTATCGTAATCTATCGCGACAATTGGCAAGCTAATGGTCAGAGCATCACTGCCCACCGCATGATCCAGAGTGCCTTGTAACACGAACTGGTAACTGCCGTCGGCATTGAGCGTCAGTTGGAAAATATCACGGCCGCCTGCGGTGGCTTGATAAACTCGATTACCATCGATGAATGTGGGTTCACCTAAGATCACCGCTTCACCTTGCGAAGTCAGCCCTGCGATAGGGTTAGCAGTGCTGGGAGCAATCTGATAAGACGCAACCTGATCGGAGCCTAACTGAGTATCAAACTGGCCAGACACGGTCAGTGAATCCGCACCATCCGATCCCGTTGGCAGATCATTTTCATTCAGGCTGAGGGTGGGTTCATCCACCATCACCGGCGCACTACCATCATTAATGGCCACAACCACATCAATGGGGGCTTGGATCACGTTACCGTTGCTGTCGGTTCCCGTAAGTTGGAGTGCAATTGAAATTTGATCACCACTGATCGAAACCAAACCACCACCCACCGACGGTAGATGGTCAATCGGCTGGCTCAGCGTGGTGGTGACGGTCAAGTTCAAATCTCGCCCAACAGATTCTGCGCTGATCGCAATACTTAATACTGTGCTACCGTTTTGCTCACCAATAATGCTATTGGTCGCGGCATCATAACGGAAAACCACAGGTTGGCCGGAAGAAGTAATGTCTTGGTTCAGTTCGGCAAGCAGCGAGGTTAAAAAGGCTGCTTCAGGTACAAAAGAGGCAGGCAGCAGTGCAAGGCTACCGGCAGTAATTAACGTAGTGACCGTCGACGTCTGCGGATAAGTGCCAAGTGACAAAGAACCTTCGGTGACTTGCGAACTCAGGCTTTCACCACCTGCGGCAAAGCGCAGTGGGTTAACGAAAGTTTGAGTTGTCGAAAAGGTTTGATTAAAACCGTGGGTATCAAATGCAGTGCTGGCAAGCACTTCGGGGTAATTATAGGCAATGGTGACCGCACCTTCGTTAGCGGAACCGGTCGCATTACCACCAGCGGCTGCCGCTTGTAATGCGGTTGTCGGGTCGACACCATCTAAAATCGCTTGTTGAATCGCGGCGATAGCTTGTTCATCAAAATTCGCTGTATCAAGCTGCGCAAGATCTACGTTGATCTCACCTTGGACCGGCGCAGCTTGAACCTCAGGCTGACCATCTAAAGAGAGGACAGGTAAACAAGCCACACAGTTCGCATCCACTTGCACAGTGCCCTGTTGGGTCTGCAACGCCACTTCTGAGTGGTTGATCGTAATAAGAATGTCACCCGGTTGCAGTACATCCCCTGTATTCACCGTTCGCGCTTGGCCTTGTGCATTAACGGCAACGACATACCCAACCACGTTGGTTACGGTTACTGGTTGAGTGACGACTTGAGATTCCATACTGCCCCCATTTCTTCTCGCGATAAGTGGTGATTACCCTTGGCTATTTAAAATGATCGAGGCATGCGCATTTTTCTCACTCCACATCGCATCGTGTACTGATGTTCATAACGAGGAGCGCACCGCGGCCTATCCATGATTTCAAGTAGTTTAGGGATAGATCTATTTTTTCAGTGGAAGTAATTATAATTTTGTAACTAAACTTCCCGATTAAGTTATACGCGATGCATAACTAAATAACTACTCATACCAAAACTATATATACATCGTCTCAATTGTGAAATGGCTCGAAATTCACAATATTGCTCAAATTGGACGCTTGTGAATTCGGCTTAAGGACACAGGCTGGAAGGATATGAAAGCGGAGTGCTAACCCGCTTTAAACAGATGTTGCAGGGCGCGGCTCACGGGAAGTTGTACCCGATCGATGTGCACCCACATTTTCCCGTTCAAATCACGGGTGACTTTGTCTATTTTCCCGACATTGACCACTAAGGAGCGATGAATTTGCCAAAACTGGTTGGGATCTAGTTGAGATAATAGATCTTTCAAGGAAGCGCGTAGCAGATATTCTTGCACAGCAACACCATCCGTTTTGTACAAAGAGAGGTATTTATCCTCCGCTTTCACATACAAAACATCACTGACCGAGAGCAAATGTATCTCTTCGCCTTTGCTGGCTTTCAGCCACACTTGATACTCAGGTTTGGTATGGCGCATCAGTTGCTCAAATTGCTGGAATAGCTGCGTTAAATCAGGAGTGGGCGAAGTTTGACGTGACAATCGCTGTTGCAACTTTTCACAACAATCCGCCAAACGTGAAACAGAAAACGGTTTAAGCAGATAATCGATCGCGTTAGCTTCAAAAGCACTGACTGCGTACTCGTCGTAAGCGGTGATGAACACCACCAGAGGTACTTTAGGTAATGACAACAAACGACGCGCCACTTCCATTCCATCCAGTTTGGGCATGCGAATATCCAGAAAGACCACATCCGGTTGATGCTGTGTTATCGCATGCAATGCCATTTCGCCATTTTCCGCGCTCACCACTATGTCTAGCGTAGGCCATAGATCCGCTAACATTTTGTTCAGGTGATGACGCAATAAAGGCTCGTCATCTGCAATCACCGCGGTATAAGTTGAGTTCATCGTTCATCTGCTCTTTTGTAATGTCATTCGCCATACGTGGCACGTTGTAACGCTTGCAAATGGTGCAGTCGCACCCGAATTGTTGCGGTCACGCCTCCTGAACAATTTTGCGCTACGGTCAGTAATCCTTCATGACCAAATAAACCAGATAAACGCTGACGAACATTCTCCAGTGCAATACCGTTTCCTTTGGGGGTATCGCTGAGTCCCATGCCGTTGTCTGCAACGGTTAATTCAAACCAATCACCCGCGACATCGATACGAATATTGATCATTCCGCCTTCAGCTTTAGGCTCTATGCCATGCGATACCGCATTTTCCACGAGAGGTTGAATGAGCATTGGCGGCATGCCGAGCTTACCCCACTCAGCCAGTTCGGGCAGCGTATACTCTAGCCGATCACCCAAGCGAATTTTTTGAATACCCAAGTAAGCATCAATCAACTGGATTTCTTCACGCAAATCGCCGGTATTGGTGCGCCGCAAACGCATTGCACCGCGCATCAATTCCGTCAATTTTTCGAGCATGAGTTGAGCTTTGTAGGGTTCAACAGAAATTAGCGCATTTATGTTGGCCAAGGTATTGAATAGGAAATGCGGTTCCATCTGGCTTTGTAGTTGCTTAAGCTGACTCAGAAGTAAGGCCTTTTCCTGCTCAGATTGACGCCGTCTTGCGGCTTCCAATGCACCGAGTGCCAATAACTTCTGCTCATGAGAGTAGAAGTATAAAAAGCACACGGCAGAAAAAATAAAACCGAGCACCATGATCGGTTTATACGCGGAAAAATCATCGAAGCCGGGGTACTCATGCAACCAAAAATACGCGCCTAAAGTCCCCAACACCACCGAGCAGCTTAATGACAACACATTAACCAAGCGTTTTGAGAGTTCAGGCCAACGCCGTTGAATACATTGTGCCGATAAAAATGCGCTATAGCCGTAACCTAAACTGATCACAAGATGTTCAGAAAAATCCCCTTCCCACAGGGTCATCGTGGTCAAAGCTATCACGATGCAAAATAGCGTGGTAAACCCCAAGCTTTTTACATCGGAGATTGAAATATCAAAGCGTTCCATCATCTAGAATTTTCCTTTTAGATTGAACAGAATCCTAGCGTTATCAGGTAAATTTGCATACGCCGAGTCTGATTTCCCACTAAAAAAGCGTGCTGCAAGTTCCAGTTCCAACGAGGAGGCACCACTATCGTACGCCTGCCAATTGAGCCACGGTGTCACAATGAGCCCTCCATCTTCGGCCGACCATAGCAGGTCGATGGTCGGCGTTACGTTATCGATACCCAACGGCCGACCCGTGGCACCATCCCATGTCCAATTCAACATGACGTTATGCGCAACAATATTGGCGGCTTGATAACCTTGCGCGTATGACGCAACGGTTTGAGTAAGGCCAGCCGCATGCATTTGTTTTGCCGTGTTGATTGCCTCTTGCCATTCATGCTCATTCCAACTGCGCCCATCGTACCAATATTCGGCAATCACATTGTGTCCCGCAGCATTTGCCCAGTTTAAGCCAAACAAAAATTGCGCGGCATGCTGCTTTTTAACCAATTCGAGCGGGTGCTCAGTTTGTGGTTGATACTGCCAATATTCTCGTTGATAAAGCCACGAGGTGTGTACACTCCAAGCAGGATTGAGCACAGAGACCCAAGAGCCACCCACCAAACCACGCCGCACATTGTCGTAATACACAATGCCTTGAATGTCACTCTCTCCCACTAAACGGTAGTGGCGCAACCCAATACCTTGCTGTTCATTACTCTCTCCCCATTGCGCTTCACTCGAACGTTGCCAAGAACTGTCGGTGGCAATCAACGTCCACTCCCCTAGCCCTTGGTAAGACGAGAGAGCCAGCACGCCGGCGCCTTCTTCAACCTGAATGCCTAATGGATTACGGCGATACGGTAAAAAGAGATCCAACGGCCGATAGCCATAGCCAACACCCCAATCGAGGCGAATTTTTCCGGCAGTAATATTCAGCATTTTTCCTGCCACCTCTTTTTCCCCTTGCCAGAACAGTTCACTGAGAGTGAAGGTGGTATCGCGGGACTGATCACCATTGTCATAGAGCGGAGAAGCGGTGAGTGCGAGGCTCGTCGTCCACCCTTGCCAACGTGTTTGCAGATCAAGCAATGCATCCATCTGTTCATACGTTTCCGAATGTTGCCCGGTGACAGAAGTGAACAAGGAAGAATCACTAGGACGAATGTGAGCAGCACTTACCATCCAATCCCAGTCGAAGCTTGGCTCTGCTTGTGCCAAGAGCGGAAACGTGCTCCCCAACATGAAGATGCTCAGTCCTCTGGTCATCCTGTTCATTTCTGCTCCAATGACGGGTTTTGGATTAAATACGCAGGGTTGTAGAACTTGTCTGCCAACCGTAATGGCTGCACCGCTAGGTATTGAATGACCGTCCGCTTCTGCGCTTGAATTTTATCCTGCAAAATCATTTCGATGACGCGTTCATCTTGCACCGTAAACCACGCAACTTTAGCCAACTTGCCTGAATGCAAATAAAGATCGGCTTTAACAGGGGAGGCATCCGCTTTATTTAGCCACAAGGTGATCGCCTGATAACTCGCGCCTGCAGTTTTCGCCTTGAGCGACAAGCGGTACGTTTCAACACTGGATTGATCATCACGTTGCACCGAGTCTTCCCCCTCCAAACTTGCTTGGTAATCATCACTCCAAGTCAACGTTGAAATATCCCCCACCGAGGCTTCACCAAGCAGCTTCTGCATCGGAGTAATGCGGATTGGGCGGCGGCTTTTCGGCATCAGAAGCCAGTAGTTATCGCCAAGCATCAGCATTTTCTGCCCCGCTTCTGTCGCCGATTGAAACAGCACTAGCGACTCGCGATTTTCACGCACATACACATCATATTGATTGGTTTTCTCCAAATGATCATCGTGATAAAGCTTAACCACCGAAGTCACTTTGGCAGCCGATTCTTTGAGTCGATACTCGTCGGCTTTTTGCACCATGCTGACCACATCCAACTCAGTTGCGGCAGCACTACACGCCCAGCCAAGCACCAACCACAAAGTTGCTATCCATTTACACATACGCTAATGCCTCCGTAATGGGCTTACTCACGCCTTTGCGGGCAGAAAACCACGCCGCGAGTACACAAATCATCACCGTTCCGATCGTACAAAGCCCAACCAGAGTGAACGAGAAATAGAGATCTAGGGGATAACCTTCGGTTCTGCCCGGAGGCGGTGGCATTTGAATATCCGCTACACGTACTGCCACGATGGTCATTCCATTAAGCAAGGCTCCTAAGAGTGAGCCGCACAGCGCCAGCAAGGTCGCTTCACGCATAAACCCAGCCACAATGTCATTCGGGTATGCTCCCAGTGCTGCCAGAGTGCCGATTTCCCGAGTCCTTTCGCTGACTGACATGGTTAAGGTATTAAACAGTGCCACAAACACCACCAACGCCATCACGGTTCCCATCACACCAAACAGTCGATCGTATAAATCTTTCACTCGGGAGTAGAAAAATGCGAGCTGCTGCCATGGCGTGACTTGGAGATCCTGAGCTAAAGGCTGTTTGCTCAACTGTGTTCCAACCCACGCTTGCACAGCTTCTGTTTGCTCTGTGGTGAATAGATACACAGATAACGTGCTAACTTTGCTTGAGTTGAGCAGCTCTTGCGCGGAAGCCAAGTGCAGATAAAGCTGACGTTTGTCCAGTTCCGGTACGCCCGTTGAGTACAGACCACGCACTTGAAAATCCAGCGCGTTCAGTGCGCCATCCGCAGTAGTCGCGAGTAACGTCACCCAATCACCGACGCCCACACTTAAGTTGCGCGCCAGATCAACCCCAAGCATCACTTGCGGTTGAGTAGAGTCAAAGCGCGGAGATTTAGGATCTTGCAAGGTTTGCCCTGCTCGCACATCTAGAAACGGCCCTTTCATATCAAACTCTTTGTAATCCACCCCAAGCCCAACAAAAATGGTGGATTTCACGCCATTCGACACCAGTCCCGTGAGTTCAATTCGAGGCTGAATGCCACGAATTGCAGGGTTCGCCAGTAAGGCTTGGCGAATGTGTTCACTGTCTGCGAGCCCATTGGCGAGCGTGGTTTCTTCCTCTTGTTCAAAATAACCAGACTGGCTAATGGTTAAATGCCCAACGTCACGCGCGGTCGATTCACGTAGCGAATCGTATGTGTAAAGCCCATAACCACCTGCGGAGGTTAACGCCAGTACCGCAATGGCAATGATCGAGATAGAAAGTAAGCTACGGCGGCGATTGCGTTGCAGATTCAGCGCCGCTAAACGCCACGCTTGAGAGATCAACTTGCCCATTGCATGGCCTCCACAGAAATTTGTCCGTCAACCAAATTGAGTGTGCGATCGCACTGCGCCGCCATACGACCATCGTGAGTGGCCACCACAAAGGTGGTACCTAACTCATGACCAAGGCTTTTCATCAGCCCGATCACCAACGTGGCCGTTCGGCTATCCAAACTCGCGGTAGGCTCATCTGCCACCACCAATCTCGGGCCATGGACTAAAGCCCGCGCAATCGCCACGCGTTGCTGCTGTCCCCCGAAAGATGATCTGGGCGCTGCTGCATGACGTCTTCGAGCCCCACCTTAAGCAACATTTCTCGCGCTAATTTTTGCTGGTCATTGCGGCTGAAACCATTGAGCATCAAAGGGTAAGCCACGTTCTCTAGTGCGGTCATCACCGGCACTAAGTTGAATTTTTGAAAGACAAAACCAAACTGGCTTCGGCGCAATAATGCCGCAGACTTACCACGCCGTGGATAGGCCTTGCCCTCCAACATCACCTCACCTTGGTAGCAAGGGTCAAGCAAGCCCAGAATATTCAATAAGGTACTTTTTCCAGAGCCAGAGGGGCCACACAACGCCAGCATTTCACCTTGCTGCACAACACCACTCACGCCGCGCAGAGCCGATACGCTTTGCGAACCCAGCGTGTATTGTTTCTCAACGGATTGAAATTGAAGCATATACCCTCCTACCCTTGGCTCAATAAGGTTTGAGCTTGTTGGGTGTCGGGATGTTGAGCATCCGTTTGCTGCATGGTTTCTAGCCACTGTTTGGCTTGCGCCTGATCTTTCGCGCGCAAGGCCGCGACGATGGCGAGACGATAGATCCACGCGGTAGCAGCAAATGGCTGCGCTTGAAATTGCGGATCCGCCAACAAATTCAGGTACAGATCATATCCGCGCTCAAAATGGTTAAACATGTCAGGCATGGCCGTGTAAGTCGCCGCTGCCACGGCGATCGCTAGCATTTGGGTCGGCAAACCATTGCGGCGCTCTTGTGAATTTGCCGCGTCATCACTCAATAAAGAAAGCCCTTTTTCAATAGTGGCAAGCCCTTCTTCGCTATAACGCATTTTCTTCCACGGTAAAAACGCATCACGCCCCATCAGCGTTCGAGTGCTGCCTAAATACACCAAGGTCAGCGGTGTTGCTCCTTCTTGCTCCACCAATTTTTCTAAATCGGCATACAGAGGGTCAACGAGTGTTTCATCACCTTGTGCTGCTTGGTTATAACGCTCAATCATCGCTTCGCTTGGCTGTGCCATGGCTTGCCAAGAACCTAAACTGAGCAGTAAAGCAACGGCATAAAATGAGAAGTTAAACAGAGGGTAGATTTTCATGTGAACGATCCTTTTCAATAACATAATCGGTCCAAACTGCTCACCGTGTTTCGTACAACAGTGCCGCAGCAATTAGGAATGGGATCAGGTTACTGAATATGAACCGCGCTTATCGGGGTTTGCGACCAATGGTCTTTATTGGGCGTGAATGGACAATAGCGGGAGCGAATGGGAGGCAACAAGTTAAGAGACAGGATGACTTGAGAAAAACTGCGCCAGTACAAAGACTGGCGCAAGAGCGTACGTACTCAATCAACTTGGCGTTGCAGGTAGGCATTAAGTGAGTCCCCATGAGCATAAGCAAACGATGTGATTGGGGTGAACGAACGTAACCAACACCGCTGCCGCTTTAAGGGGATAGAGCCATAAAACCGTTACGGCACACCATGGCCTTTCGATGCGACCCACACTCGGTACCACTGCTCGCGCGTCAGCTGTAAGGAGAGTGCCGCAATCGCACTTTCAACACGTTCAATCTTGCCCGAACCAATGATTGGCAATGGTTGGCTTGGTAAGCTGCGAACCCAAGCATAAATCACTTGTTCAATCGATTCTGCACCCAACTCCGCGCGGATCTCTTCTAAAACCTTACGTACACGTTGCGCCTGTTCGGTTTGGCCGGAGAAAATCGCACCGCCCCCAAGACATGACCACGCCATCGGGCGAATACGTAAACGTTGTAATTGATCCAAAGTGCCATCGTGCGCCACCTCAAAATTAAGAGGGTTGATTTCGACTTGATTGGTCACTAACAGCTTGCCTAAGCGGGATTGCAACAAATCGAACTGCGCTGGGCTGAAGTTTGAAACACCAAAGTGTTTCACTTTACCGACCTTGTGCAGTTCAGAAAACGCTTCCGCGACTTCATCAGCATTCATCAGTACATCTGGACGGTGGATCAGCAGCACGTCGATGTCATTTACACCCAAACGCTCTAGTGAATTGTTCACCGACTGATAGATGTGCGCGGCACTGGTATCGTAGTGGTTAATTTTGCGCTCCGGAAAGTTCGGATTGCACAGTTTAATATCGCATTTAGTGACAATCTGGATCTGCTCACGCAGTGAGGGCTCAAGGGCTAACGCTTCACCGAATAAGGCCTCACACTGATAACCACCATAAATATCGGCGTGATCGACGGTGCTGATCCCTAGCTCAATGTGCTGCTTCAAAAAGGTTAAGCATTGTTGAGGCGTCATATTCCATTCGGCCAGCCGCCAGTAACCTTGAACCAATTCAGAGAGTTCTGGCCCTTGTTGCGCCATCGTGACTTTCTGTACGGTTGCTTGTTGTTGCATGGTCTTTCTCCTGTTCTTCACTAAGCACATCCTAAGCAGGAGCACAGCTCGGTGCAAAACCTATCAATACCCAAAGGTGAAGTTGTGACTTAGATTGGATTTTTAACCATGATGCCGACATCCGATGTCGCTCTACGCCTACCAGTAACAAGTTGTGATGCAGTGCAAGTTAACAAGGCGTAGAGCTGAGAATGATGTTGAGTGACGTCGAGCGATTTATCCTTTATCAGTTCAAAAATCGGCGCCATTACGATAGGTAAGCCGAAGTAATAACAATAAGGATAGACAATGAAACTGAACCCTTTGACCTTGTCCCTACTCTCAATATTGGCGCTGCCCGCGCTTGCCGCCTCTAATACGACCGCGAATTTAAGCGTGGCAACCACCACCAACAGTCGTGATTTTCCGTTGCAAGCCGATGAGCCGTTGGTGATCCCACTGACTAAAGGAGATTACACCCTAACGATCAGCGGGATTGAGGGGAATTGCCCACCCGCCCCTGCTCAAGAAATCAAGTTCAATACACCGCTAACCCTAAATTGTAATACCCCGACTCAACTGCCTTTGCGCATACGCTTTACTGGCGACTACGCATTCCAGTGGCAAGCGCAAAACAACACACTCACTTTTGTGCGCCAAACAACGAAAGCAGCCAAAACCGAATTTCGCCGGCCGATCCCAAACGTCAGCTGTGAAGTGTACCAAGGCGGTGATGTCACTTTAGACTTGGCTGACAGCTTCGCCGATGGCACTCAACTAAAAGAGGCCTTTACCGGACAAGTGGTGACCGTAGAGCAAGGCAAAGTACGCCTGACCCCTTCCACAAACAGTGGCGGTTTAGTGCTGCTTGAACCTAAACAAACCCAAGCTCAACCCTTTACCTATAGAAATGCCAATATTTATTTCGTGATGGTCGATCGCTTTTACAACGCCGACCCTAGCAATGATGGCAGTTACGGTCGGCAAAAAGACGGACAAGAGGAGATCGGAACGTTTCATGGCGGCGATCTGAAAGGGGTTATCGCCAAACTCGATTACATAAAAAGCTTAGGCACGGACGCAATTTGGCTCTCCCCGATTGTGGAACAAGTACACGGATTTGTCGGTGGCGGTGAGAAAGGATCATTCCCGTTTTATGCCTATCACGGCTATTGGACCCGCGATTTCACCAAGATCGATGCCAACTTTGGGAAAGATGAGGATTTACAAACCTTAGTGCGTGAGGCGCATCATCGCGGCATTAAAATTTTGATGGATGCGGTGATCAATCACGCAGGTTACGCGACACTCGCCGATTTACAGCAAGATGCGGTACAAGTGGTGAACGCGCCCATGCTGCCCGAACGCTGGAGTGATTGGAAACCCAACGCAGACCAAAACTGGCACAGTTTTCATCAAGCGATTGATTACCAAAGTAACAACTGGAAGCAATGGTGGGGAGGTGATTGGGTACGTGCTGGACTTCCGGGGTACCCGGCACCGGGCAGCAGCGACATCACCATGAACTTGGCTGGCTTACCCGATTTTCGTACCGAGTCGACTCAAGCCGTCACGCCACCACAGTGGTTACTCAACAACCCCGGCACACGAGTGGTCAGTAAACCTCATTACACTGTCGCTGACTATTTAATCGAATGGCAAAGCGATTGGGTGCGCCGCTTTGGGATCGACGGTTTTCGCATCGACACCGTCAAACATGTGGAAGGGGAAGTGTGGCAACGCTTAAAGCAGCAAGCTAGCCAAAACCTAACCGCATGGCGAAAAGAACATAAGCAGAGCGGTGAACCGTTTTGGATGATGGGAGAAGTATGGGGACACAGTGCCTATCGCAGCCCCTATTTTGATGATGGCTTCGATGCGCTCATTAACTTTGATATCCAAAAACGTATGGATAATGGCGCGGCGTGTTTAAGCCAAATGGCAATGGTGTACCGTGACTACGCTCAGACCCTCGCCAAATATCCGGATTTCAATCCGGTCAGTTACATGTCCTCCCACGATACAGAGCTGTTCTTCGGTCGCTTTAAATCTTTCGAGATGCAGCGCAATGCCGCCAATGCCCTGCTGCTGACGCCGGGGGCAGTCCAAGTCTATTACGGGGATGAAATCGCTCGCGAAGCGGGACCTTACGCCGATGATTTCCACCAAGGAACACGCTCTGACATGCCTTGGGAATGGAATACCGAGCGCCAAAACCTACTCAAACACTGGCAAACGCTCGGACAATTTCGTCAACGCCATCCCGCAATTGGCGCCGGAATCCATCGTGAGATCCCTCAATCCAACGCTTACCTGTTCACTCGACAGTTCGGTGACGATAAAGTCATCGTCGCGTTTATCGGTCGCTAACCCCATCAACCAGAGGCATAGTAATAATGCCTCTGGTTAAACCTTCTATCAAACCTCGGCTTAGATTAGAAAAGTGTGCAATATCAACCTTTCGATGTAACTTACTGTAAACTCGACAAACTTATACTGGTACAACCAGAAAATCCATTTAATTCATTGATTCATCTGGATTAAATCTCTATCTTTCGCCCCCTCTTGAAAATAAATCCACCATTACCTTTGACATCGAATTAACACAAAATTAACATCAAACTATGCTTGATCTTTCTCGCACCCAAATCGCTTTGTACTGCTCAGTCCAAACGCACATTGAGGTGGGTAAGTGACTTGCAGGATCGTCAATGGAATAACGACAATAACTAAGACCTCAGGAGGTCGAGAATGTTGAACAAATCTTCACTTGCTGCATGTATTAGCGTGCTCTTAGCGGGGCACGCCAGCGCAGCAGGCTTTCAAGTAGCCGAACACTCTGCATCAGGCTTAGGCCGCGCTTTTTCCGGCGAAGCCGCCGTCGCCGATAACGCCAGTGTACTGGCACGCAACCCCGCCGCCATGATGCTGTTCGATACAGCACAATTCTCTGGTGCACTGTCTATCGTCGATCCCGAAGTCAACGTAGATGACCTGTCAAACCATCAATCGATGAAAGATGTCGCGCCGATGCAAATTGTCCCTGCGGCTTATTACATCAGCCCCATTGATGACCAATGGGCATGGGGTTTTGCCATGTTTACCACTTACGGCGTGGCAACAGACTATCCCAATGATATTTATGCGGGCGATTTAGCGGGAGATACCTCTTTAATTTCCATTAACCTTAACCCCAATATTGCCTATCGCGTTAATCAAGAATTCAGTCTTGGTTTTGGTTTGGATCTGGTCGCCGCAAAAGCAGAGCTAACGCGCCATAAAGGCGGACTAGCCCCATTCCTTGGTGGAAGCCCTAGTGACAACTTGATTGGCATGACCGGTGAAACCGTGGGTTTCGGCTGGAATATTGGCGCACTTTACGAATTGGATGATAAAAACCGCATCGGTTTTGGCTACCGTTCACGCGTTAAACTCAACTTTGATGATGGCGACTTTTCCAGTTACGACTCAGGCATCGCCACCAGTGCTGTGGTGCCGGGACAACTGAAAATTGAACTTCCTGCCATTTGGGAACTGTCTGGTTTTCATCAGTTGAATGATCAATGGGCGGTGCATTACAGCTATCAACAAACCGATTGGAGCAGTTTTAAAGAGCTGAGTGCCACCTCAAGCCAATGTAAAAATGGAATTTGTTTCCAGAAAATAGAGAAATACGAAGACAACGGCCGCTGGTCTGTCGGTACGACTTTCACTCTCAACGCCAATTGGACATTGCGTGCCGGTTTCGCCTTTGATGAACAAGCCGGCAAGGCAACTTTGAGCATTCCCGATAGTGACCGCTTTTGGTATTCAGCAGGTTTGACCTATAGCGTGACTCCGCAGCTGACTATGGATGCGGGTTTTGCCCTTGTACAAAGCCGTAAAGGTTCGTTCATCGAAACCAACCAAGTTGGGGAAAACCTCAAATTTGATTCTGAGGCGGTCGCCTACATCAGCGCGCTGCAATTTAACTATCGTTTTAACTGATTTCCGGAGCCGAACATGAAACAGATAATTAAGATTTCTCTTCTTTGCTCAGCACTCTGGTTAGTCGGCTGTGGCGATGAAACGACCAGCTCTGGTGACAGCACCACAGTTGAGTATGAATCCTATATTCAGCAAGCATTGAAACGAGATACCACCATTAAATTTGCGTTAAGTGGCAGTAATGCTAACGTGCCTCTTCCTTCGTTTGCTTTAATGAATGCCAGTGACGGCACATTAGAAATTCCGCCAGGAAGCAATACTTCTGGCTCTAACCCATTGGTCGCAATGGGGCAAGTGGATGGTTGGCCTATCACTATGCCACTATTCCTCGATTTTAAAGGCGCAGGCTTAGCCGATGGCGTGATCTCTTCCGGCATCTATTTGTATGAGTTAACCGACTCGATGACTGGGTCTCCGACCATCAAAACCTTATTAACCAATGGGGTGGATTACACCGCTATCTCCAGTGCGGCTTCCGATAAAATTCTCATCGTGCCGACCAAAGCACTCAATGCCTCATCGGAATATATTCTGGCAGTGACCTCTGACGTTTCAGACGCCAACGGCAATCCGGTTGGCACATCTTCCAGTTACGCCGCCCTAAAATCCAAGAAAAAGATTTACGCAGAAGGGGACATTGCAACGCTGCAAAAAGTCACTCAAGGTGTAGAGAAAATTTTCCAACTCAGTGGTGTAGATGATACTCAAATCGTTTACTCAACTTGGTTTTCCACTCAATCAGTGAGTAATACGCTGTTTGCCACACGCGGCGCAACGGCATCGGCCTTTGCCAGTGGCAGCAATCAGCTAGAAACCATTTGGAAGCAAACCGGAATCGGGCTCGATACGGCTTACACAATGCAATTAGGTACACCGGTTGACTTTGTGACAGCACTGACCAATGACACCAATTTCAGTACTTATATTGGTGCAGATAAAAAAGCAGCCGTTATCACTGCATTTAATGCTGCACCGACAGCGTCCGTGGATGTAACCAAAGGCACGGTACGTCTACCTTACTACCTCGAAACCGGCAGTAACTGGAATACTCAACCGTTTGAATCTGCAATGCCAAGCTTGGCCAAAATCAAAGCCGCACTGGCAGACAGCAATGAGCAATTTGCGATTGGTAGCCAACTGCTCGCAGCTGGCATTGATACCAGTAAGTTGGCCACCGATGCTAGCGAGCAGCTCAAGCTGATTGGTCTAACATTGACGAAATCAGATGGCACTCCGCTGGATCCCGACCGCTATATCACGCGTTACTCGCCAGTGCCGAAAGTGAAATCAGTGCAAGATGTGCCGTTTTTGCTGTTTACACCCCATGGCAGTACCCCAACGAATATTGTGATCTATCAACACGGTGTGACCTCGGCGAAAGAAAATGCATATGCATTTGCGAAAAACCTCACTGCAGTAGGGCTTGCCGTAATCGCAATTGATTTACCGCTACACGGTGAACGCAGTTTAGACAGCACACGCTCAGCCAATAGTGATCCGCTCGCTTACATCAACCTCACCTACTTGGCTGTCGCGCGGGATAACTTGCGCCAAAGCATTCTCGATGTATTGGGACTGCGAGCTGCGTTAACCGTTTCACAGCAGCTGTTCACAGGCACGCCACTTTCTAGTATCAATGTGGGTACTGGTTCTAAAGTACGTATGCTTGGTCACTCTTTGGGTGGCATCGTTGGCACCTCCGCAGTGGCCGAGAGCAATAAAACGTTAGGCTCTGCTGCAGCCAATGCGCTATACAGTTTTTCTGGCGCGGCCATTCAAAACTCAGGTGGCCAAATTTCCAACCTGTTATTGGGCTCGGATTTCTTTGGTCCGCAGATCAAACACAATGTGGCATTAAGTGCTAGCACACAATACAAAGGGTTTGCGGATGCACAATGTGCCAGCCTAGACGATTCAGCTTGCTATACCTTGTTTACCAATTTAGCCACCCAAGAGCAATTGGCTCAAGTCACCTCTGGCTTCCAACTGTTCTCGTACGCTGCACAAACTCTGCTAGACACTATTGACCCATATTCAGTGGTCAGTACCAAACTGAGCAGTGGCGCACTCACAACCGCCCTTTACTTCTCAGAGGTGGATGGCGATAGCGTGGTACCTAATAGCGTCAGTAACCCTGGTGGCCAATTGGTGTATCTCAGCCCACAATTTGCAGGTACTGAACCACTCGCGACTTTGCTGAGCTTAAACTCTGTCAATGCAGCACAGACAACACCTTACGCCACAAACAGTTTTGTTCAGTTTAGCAGCACGGCGAAACACTCGACCTTTGTTGCACCGCAAGATGCGGGATATGCAGATTTAGCACATCACACTGAGATGCAAACCGAAACGGCTGATTTCCTTTTTGATGACAGTTTAGATGCCATTGCCAATACCGCTGTCCTGAAATAAAACTGCAGGGTTTACCCTCCATGAAAAAGCGCACTCTAAGAGTGCGCTTTATTTTTGAGCAGAAACGAACCTAATCGAGTCGTAACGTGACACCCGAGTAGTTACTATAACCACGCAGCATCACATGATACGTTGTCCCCACTACTGCGGAAATGGTGCATTGCTCTGCATTGCCTGAACGGTACGGACGGCAATCCCAAGACGATGTGGTGGGTTTACTGCCCGCTTTAACATACAGATCCGCATCGCCTGTTCCACCGCTGATGGACACAACGACACTGCCTGAATTCGCCACGGTAAAGCTGTAAAAATCTTCACCGCCGCGTGAACCGTTCAACCCAGAAATCGGCTTACCTTTTTCAAGCACTTTACCGACCGGTGGAGGGGTTGTACCACATGAGGCATTTACACCAACCGTATTAAACGCCGCCACCACATCCGCGGTGTTGTAGTTTAAATCCTGCGCGGCTTTCACTACCCCACAACCACCTTGATCGAAAGTGCTATTTGGCGTCCAGTACAATTGGTTAGCAACCGCGAACACTTCAAAGCCTTTGCGTACATTCCAGCCTGATTTATTCGCCAAAAGATAAAACGCTCGGTTAAAGACCCCACTCGATAAGTGAACATCAAGCCCACTGTAATATTGTGAGGCATGATCAATCGAACGACCATCACGAGAAGGTTGATCGAAATAGCGTAAGCCGCCGGATGATTTGAAAATATCAGCACCGACTACCCAATCAACACTGCCACGCATAAAATATTCCGCAGCCTCACCCGCAATATCCGAATAGGCCTCATTAATCCCGCCAGACATATCTTGGTACACAAGGCCTGAATTTTGTTCGGTAAAACCGTGGCTCACTTCATGGGCGCTAACGTTGATATCTACTAATGGGTAAAAACGGGTGTAACCGTCCCCAAAGGTCATCGCACTGCCATCCCAAAATGCGTTTTCGTAATTATTGCCATAATGTACGCGCATGGTTAACTGGAAAGTGAGCGGTGAAGTGTTCAACCATTCTCTATACATATCAAACACTACTTGACCAAAATAGTGTGCATCGTTGAGGGGGGAATAGGCTCCATTCACACTTTTCACACTGTTGTAATTGGTGCTATCAGTACAACCGTAACTGAATGCAGTTGTGCCTGTTGTTCCTCCGTTGAGGTTGACCGTCTTCACTGCGCTATTATTCATGGTGCAAGTTGTACCGGTTTTATCAATCGTGAATCCGGATAAACCATTGCTGCCATATTCATAACGACCTGTTTTTTGATTACCCCCAGGCCCTGAACCCATTGCCTGAACATGATTAATCCCATCCCATTGCTCTAGCACTTCTCCCGTTGCGGCACTCATAAAGTAGAAGGGGCGCGCCGGTGATTGTGAAGCCACAAAAAAATCAACCAGATAAACTAACTGGGCTTGTTGGTTATCGTCCAAGCGCACCATAAGTTGCGCCTTAGCATTTTCAACCGGCAATGGCTCACTCTTCTCCACGCCGCTTGACTGACTAAAATGCTCCACCGCTAAGCGAATCGCTTGCTGGGTATCAATGTCAGGAGTTACGGTGGAGAGATCAGCATCCAACTGCTGTGCCATTTGCCCATATACTTGGGAAATATCTTTACCAGACTGTGTGGCAACAATCGCTGTACCGTACACAGGCACCCCATTGTAGAGTTGCTGGTAACGTACTTTCACCTTGCCATTCGGTAAATGAACGGTATTGACCGCTTTAAAACCATCGACGGTAGATACCATGCTGTACTGCTGTTGAACTAAAGCTTGTTGGACAAAAGAGGCGTCATCAATCGTCACCATTTGTGCCGCATACAGAGGAAAACCGGTGGTAGCACCAGCCAGAACTAGCCAATTTAAAGGACGTTGTATCTGTTTCATTTCTCAATCCTAGAGATGTTGGGTTATTAAGCGTTGAACAGCTCCCATCAACGCCGATTGCACGCGACATTTCGCGTCCAATCACAGTGGTACAGCTTGATGAAAAACACCAAATCGAGGTTAAATAAATGTTAAAACACAGTGTGAAATTTACGTGTCACAAACTACTCATTAAGCCAATATGCATTGGGTGAACAGAAGAAGAAAGACAAATGAAATCATTGAGATAGGTTTCTATTGATAGGTTTGCGTCTTTAAAATTAGACACCTATTTATCAATAGAATGGCAGGATTGACGAACGTTTAGCACTCTGAATGAATATCACATGAGGTGCACAAAAAAATAAAGCCGCACAATTGCGGCTTTATTTGAGGATCTCGGTCTAGAATGTATAACCACCGGCGATCATAAATACCCAAGGGTTAATTTTTACATCCGTCGATTGTGCCGCGCCACCAAACTTGTAGCTGGCAGTCGTTTCAATATTGGCATACCAGACAGAGGCGTTAAGGAACCAACTCTCGTTAAGTTTGTAGTCAAACCCCGCATTCGCAGCCAGTCCCCATGAATCATCCAATTTCAGATCCGTCAGCGTGGCATTGTTGCCCGTGCTATTAAAACCTTCATCAAAGAAGGTGGTGTAGTTCAAACCGGCACCAACATAAGGACGGAAAGTCGAGCCTGATTCGCCAAAGTAGTATTGAACCATGAACGTTGGCGGCAGATGTTTGGTTTCAGCAATATCACCGAGACCCAAGAGGTCCGTTGAAATTTTGTGTGAGAATGGCGTTGCGGCTAACACTTCAAAACTGATGTTATCCGTAAACATATAACCAAGAGTTAAACCCAGTTGAGTGTTGCTGTTAACGGCAAGTTCACTTTGGCTGCCTAAGATTTTGTCACTGCTGTCATTAGGCACTACCGAAGCGACACCGACACGGACAATAACATCACCTTCTTGATGTGCCATAACGTGAGTAGACATAAGGGCTGCAAGCACGGATAAACCGCAAAGTGTTTTTTTCATTACGTTTTCCTTTTTGTGTAGGGCTATTGTTATCTTTCTGTTGCGCGCACAGTAGCACACAAAAACCACACAAACTTGATGGAAATCAATTTGCATCATTTAGGTACATCAATAATGCACTTTTGCAACTTGCATCACTTTTTGCAAACATTCATAACACTCGTCTAATGCAGCCTTGGCGTGCCATCATGGCATCAAATATGCAATAAATTCCATGTTCCCCAAACGGAGGATAACAACATGGATAATCTTTATAAGATCGAGTCATACAGTGATGAAGCCGTGAATACGATTGCCGATTTTATTCGCTCTAAAGGCGGCCGTTGTTGCATTGCCGGTTATGCGGTGATCACAAACCACCCGTTTCGTGAACGTGAAGCCTGGCGATTACTCCCCTTGGTTGGTAAAGTCACCGATAGTTTAAGTGATTGGGATATCTCTCAATTTGAAGAATTAAGTGCACCAGTGGCTCATTAAATCGCCAACCCATCATCACACTCATGATGGATAAGACATGGTTCCTCATTAAGTCGCACTTAAATCATTAAACTTTATCATTAAGTGCGACTTGCGTCAGATGGACACCTTTTCTAACGCGCGTATTTCACATAAGCTCAGCGCTCAAAATCGTATACTGCGATCAGGGAATTTCCAGTATTTGAGCACAAATATATTTTCAATTTGCTTCCTATTTGTCTGCAACTAGGCCTCTTATACTTATCAGCAACCCTGTTACATACCGAACCTTTGACTTAACCAACCACTCAGTGAAATCAACATGAAGATGCTCTCTCTCCTTGGTAGTGTTTTTTTGGTATGCAGCAGTTTAATGCTTGCTACACCAACGCATTCCGCCGATTCGGCCACTGCCACCTCAAAAGCCACGGTGAAGAAAACCGTAAAGAAGCAAGAACTCGCCGCACACAGCGCACTCGTGATTGATCTTAAAACCAATGAAGTGATCTATTCAAGTAACCCAGATGCGGTTAAACCGATCGCCTCTGTCACGAAATTGATGACCGCAATGGTCACGTTAGACGCTAAACTGCCCATGGATACCAAACTCCCCATCACCATCAAAGAAGCCAAAGAAATGAAAGGGGTTCACTCCCGAGTGCGTATCGGCAGTGAAATCAGCCGTAAAGAGATGTTATTACTGGCTTTAATGTCATCAGAAAACCGAGCGGCAGCCAGCCTTGCCCATCATTATCCCGGTGGTTATAAAGCCTTCATCAAAGCCATGAATGCTAAAGCTAAAGCCTTAGGAATGAAAAATACTCGTTTTGTGGAACCCACAGGTCTATCTGAACAAAATGTTTCTAGCGCTCGTGACCTTGTTCTATTACTTAAAGCCAGTAAAAAATACCCTATGTTGGGTCAGTTAAGCTCTACAGACAAGAAAACCGTCACCTTTGCCAAACCGAGATACACGCTCGATTTTCGCAACACTAACCGATTGGTGCACAACGACAATTGGAAAATTGACCTAACCAAAACAGGGTTTACCAATGCCGCAGGACATTGTCTTGTGATGCGCACACAAATGGGTAAACGCCAAGTCGCTTTTGTTGTGCTAGATACCAAGGGCAAACTTTCCCCTGTCGGTGATGCCACCCGTTTGAGAACTTGGTTAGAAACCGGCAAAGTCACCCCGATCCCGGCCGATGCGAAACAATACAAAAAGCAACGCAGCCAAGAGCAAATTGCCAAAATCAGTGATTACAAAAGTTAGCAGCCAAACCCACCCCTGAGCCAAATTGCCATGTTGCTTCTTATACATCTAATGGGGTGGGTTTATTGTGGGGCTGAGTTACGCAACAAAGCCCCAGCGTCTTTCGAATCAAGTATTCAGTTCAGTTGACGATATTTGCGTGATACTTCAGATGTTCAATAAACATCTTAATTTTCTTAGCTAAGTGCTTTCTAGAGGAATAAAAAGCATATAGAACAAGATCAGCGGGTTGATATTCCATTTCAACCACTTCCAAAGTCCCTGCCTCTATCTCAGACTGGCAAAATTCGGTAGGAAGTATCGCAAAGCCTAAACCAGATATTGCCCCTGTTTTGGCAAGATGCCCACTGTTAACTTTAAAAGCCGATTGTACTTTTTGAATAATCAGCTCACCTTTAGCGTTTTTAAATATCCATGGCGCGCCATTTATTGCGGTAAAACTATTAATACATGGAACATGTTTTAAATCGCTCATCTGAAAGGGTCTTGGAAAGTGCTGTAGTATTTGGGGCGATGCCACAACAGCACTTGGCCACCGTTTAATCTCTTGAGCAACCCAACTGTTATCTTCGAGCTTACCCCGATGAAAACTTAAAACGATGTCAAAACCATCAAGCAGATCCTCTTTCGGGCTGATGTTCGTATCACAACATAATGAAATAGAGGGGTGCCGGAGACAAAAAGAAACCACGGCTTGAGCTAAAGCCGGTGAGTCAGGCATTAACACGTTAAGCTGGCCTATTACTTGGTTTGCATGAAGAGTCACCTCCTCAAGAGCATCATTCAGCTTTTCCAACAATGGTTGTGTACGCAAATAAAGATGATCACCCGCATCCGTCGCTGCAATGCGGCGTGTCGTTCTATCAAATAGCCGTATATCCAACCGCTCTTCCAAAAGGGCAACATGACGGCTGACATTGGATGTGGGTAAACCTAAAAATTCCGCCGCTCGTTTAAAGCTGTTGTTCTCATAGACACAATGAAAACTTTTTAACCACTGCTGTTCAATCTTATCAAGCATATATTTAGTCCCATTTAGTGGGATTATTAAACCAAGAATTGCCACTTTATTACCCAAGTCAGGCTAATACAATACTCTTTCTTAACGGTATTTGAGTAAGGTTTCCCCATGAGTTGGCTAGAAAAGCTATTGGATAAGAAAGACATCATCAATGTACGTAAAGCATCAATTCCAGAAGGTGTATGGACTAAATGCCCCTCATGCGAGCAGATCTTATTCCGAATAGCACTCCAGGATAATCTCTCAGTATGCCCCAAATGCGATCACCATCTGCGGATGGGTGCTCGCCAACGATTAGACAGCTTTTTGGATAAAGAAGAGCGAATCGAAATAGCAAGCGAATTTGAACCAAGAGATTTGCTCAACTTTAAGGACTTAAAACGCTATAAAGAGCGCCTTACTCAAGCACAGAAAAACACTGGTGAAAAAGATGCACTGGTTGTGATTAAGGGAAAAGTGATGGGCTTACCTGTTGTCGCTTGCGCATTCGAATTCTCTTTTATGGCCGGCTCAATGGGATCAGTGGTAGGCGCGCGTTTTGTTCGGGCTGTTGACGCTGCTATTGATGCAAATTGTGGATTGGTGTGCTTTTCTGCTTGTGGGGGCGCTCGAATGCAAGAATCACTCATTGCATTGATGCAGATGGCTAGAACCAGTGCTGCATTGAATCAGTTATCAATGGCTAAATTGCCCTACATCTCAGTGTTAACCGATCAAACTTATGGGGAGTATCTGCAAGTGTCGCCATGTTGGGTGACATTAATATTGGCGAGCCGAAAGCAAGGATCGGGTTTGCTGGGCGCCGAGTTATAGAACAAACCGTTCGAGAGAAACTACCAGAAGACTTTCAGCAAAGTGAATTCCTCTTAGAGCATGGCGCTCTAGATATGATTGTGGATAGACGTGAGATGCGCAAACGAATTGGGGGACTGATCGCTAAAATGACCAATACCACCACTCCATCGGATATAGAGCGTATGAGTTTTCATTCTTCCAACGGTTAAAACATTACGGCAAACATGCGCCCAGCCGAATGAGGTCGCCACTGTGTAAAAAAGGAGGCGTCCGTTACCGTAATCAGTATCAACTTCGACATACCTACGCCAGTTGGATGATTACCCACGCTAACGTCAACGTGAGTTACTTGGCACAACAAATGGGCCTCGCAGATATCACCATGTTCGCAAGGGTCTACGGTAAATGGCTGGTTGAATCGAACAAGAAAGAATCCGAACGGGTATGGCAAGAACTAGAAAAAGTAAGGAATCAATAACCGCCAAAAGGCGGTTTTTTGATCCTATAGAATGGGGTATCGAAACTGTACATGACCAAACAAGTGGGTATGACAACAAACTTTTGCCCCAAAGTGTAATACCGCTTCAGGAAGCGTTGTACGTATCGACCAAATTTTACTAACATGATAATAAATACACATTTCAGCTAAAGTTTATAACAGTGGGGCTGATTAAATGCAATTCATGCATTCTCTTTCACAACCTCACGGTAACTTGAAAAACTTATCCTTGTTAGAAAGGGATAAAACTTCAAGGTGTGATATATCGATATCAAGTGGTAACTTATCTCTTAAAACAGGTAGAACATATTGGCAGTTAACTTGATTTACTAATTCTGTAAATAAGTTTGTTATCTGGTTTGCGTGTACATTCTCGATTTGGTCTTGAAGCACAAAGTGCAAGCAGGGTATCTCGTTTGCATCTGCGAACGCTATATAAGACAAGTCAAAAGATGCCATCTGACTTTTTTTAGAACCAGTTCCAGGGTTACCTTCTATATTCGTTATTGAAAACTTGTAAGTTCCTTTATCAGATTCGGCACTGAGCAATGAATGTATACCATCGAGTTGGCTTGAAAACTTGGAAAAAATCTTATTGAAATCCGCAATTTTTTCTTGGATTAAAATGTCTTTTGATTCGATTTCATTAGACATTCTACTCAACGCAGTTTCTATTTTCTCAAGCTCATTATTACTCTTCTCCCATACGGATTGTTGTTCAATTAATTTCCCTTTTTGTTCATAGAATGCGTTCAATTCACTAATGATATTTTGAAGTTCTTCTACCGCACCAGATTTTTTAAGATTTATAGATAGACGTTTTTCTTCAACAAGATAAAATGTAAGGCTCTGCTTATTAGCAAATAGCTCCTCATCCAGTTTATTTAAATCTTGACTGATAAAATCAATCTTTTCTTGAATCATACTGTTGTGAAACTCAAGGGTTTCTTCAAATGTTTTCTGAAGATTAGGAATCAATGCTTTAGCTAGCTCATACATTTTTTTAATATGTTCAACGCTAGCCTTTGAAAAACCTTTATTTAAATCACAAACACTCTCTTGAATAAGTTCTTTTCTTAACTCTAGGCGAGAAATGTTTTCGCTTAGTGCATTAATACTCTGTTTTGCAAAGTTTAATTCATTTAGTTGACTTTCATAATTCGGATTCAGATTGAAATTATCTTTCATGAGTGTGAGTCTTTCAATCTCACTGTCCACGATTAAGAGTGTTTGTTTCACTTGAGAAAGAGTGCTTTCTCTTTTCAAACGTGCTTGAAGCCTATTTTCTAAATTTTGCTTACGCACCAATTCATCTTTGTCTTGGTTAATGTCTACACCAAACCAAAATAGATGAAGTGTTTCGTAGGCTACATCTGTATCGTACGGACTTAATACGCGAATAGTATTAACAAGCTTGTTCTTTTCATCCCTAATATTTTTAGATATTAATTGCTTGAAAGTAGGCTTTTCGGAAGTCGTTTTAAATATGAGTTTTTTCAGTTTTGAAGAGAACTCATCATTAGAACATTTTTCTCCATTTATTGTCTGAATCTTTTTTGCTCGAGATAAAAAATTTCGACAGATGGAAATTTTCTTTGAATCAGGGCTTTCTATATCTTCAATTAAATTTAAAGTTATATTTATATTGTTTTGGGTCAGAAAATTTTTTATCTTATCATTTGAGTCTTTAAATTCAGGGTCGCTGTATAAATTCTTAGCATTACCATCCAGGCAAAAATCTATTAACCTTAAAACCGTAGTTTTACCAACACTATTACCCGAGTCTGTTTTTTTTGAGTTAGGCGCAGTGTAATCTACAATTAGATTTATTCCTTTATGAAATGGTATTTCCCTAATTATATTATCACCATTTTTGACAATTAATGATTCTAAAAACATTTAGTTATTCGCCCTTCGCCATTTTTATCAATAACACCTAAAAGAAATAGCCAGCTAACTGAAAGAGAAAATAGTTGCATTGAAACATCAATATGATTTTTAAGCTTCTGGTAAAGTTCAAAATAATCGATTGACTTTCCTTTAGTAGATTTAAGAACATCAATGATGTGAGCTCCAATGACATAGAGGTCTTTATCTGGATTGATATTTTTGCTAATAATCATCTATGCCTAGCCTTAACCCTAAATTGGTTCTTCAAAAATTTTGCATCTCATGAATGCATCGACCATTACAACTCTTAAGGCCGGTGATAGATCTTCAATACTAACATCACCAAAATCAATAAATTGTAGTAACTCATCAAATACATCTTCAAAGATAGCATCTGCGTTCTGCTTTATGATAGGCATATAGTCGTCATTCTTGCCTATATATCGCCCAGATACATCCAAATAAATGTGACGGATGTTATCTAATAAGTTCTCTTTTTTCAAAGATCCTGTGTCATCTAATTCATCGTAAAGCAGGTTTAACTTATGATAGTAAACCTTTAAGTCATTGATTAGACGTCGCTTATCAGCTACGCCATTGTGATTTAGTTTGTCTGTTATGTTAAAACTTTTTGTTGCATCGGCGTCTTTTAGTGCGCTTAAGCCAATTTTCGAAATTTTATCTACTGCAGTTTTGAGCATAGAGGGAGAACGACCTAGGTTTATCACAGCAATTTTTGCTTCATGGTCTTCCTTCATTTGCTTAAGCTTGTTAACTGTATATGTTGTAACGTCGTTAGTTTCGGTATGGTGCTGAACGCACAAAAGAATAAGGTTGTTATAATCTGCACGCTCTTTGTCTGACATGCTTTCCCTATAACGCTCACCGTCTTCGTTAGCTGCTTCGATATGACATATATTAGATTCTTTTGCATTGTCAGTGTTTACAAGTGCCTTAGTACAACCTGGGAACGCACATTGATTTCCAGATAGTGCAAAGAGCTTTTTCAACGTTTGCTGTGAGTAATTTCTTGCTTGTTTTCCCATTTAACCAACCCGGTGTTTGTTATTTTTATTATTTATGTTTTGCCTCTAATACAATCTTTCCCCAAACCTGAATATCACATTCCTGAACTTCAATTGTTTATCAGTCGAAAGTAATAACTAGTTTATTGAGGAGCCTGATACTGATAGCGATTTCGTACAATCAAACCTCAAGCGCTAACACTTTATGATAGCATTATGGTCCCCATTCAGGTAGCCATTGACATAATGCATGTTAACAGAAATGACTTCATTACAATTAAACAGCATACATAATGAGGGATGTGGAAAAAAGTTTCAGCCCAAACGGTCATACTTGTCAACCTATACAGACGCTTAAGGTTTCAAGATGCTTTTTCTAATATCAACTGCTCGAGCTGAAGTTGTTATTAAATTCACTTTTGTCCAATTATTACATAGAACATCTTCGCCTCTACGTGTTGCGATGATGGGACCAAAACAAACTGAACGTGGTCCCATTACAAAGTGAGATGGGACCAAAATGGGACCAAAGCGAGGGCTAAATCGGGTCATATTTTCCACTTCACTGTTTATAAAAACAGTTTTAGCTAAAAACAAAGCGCCCCTTTCGGAGCGCTCTGTGGAGAGATTTTCGGTTACTGCCAATCGAGGATAACTTTGCCGGAAGCCCCGCTGCGCATGATGTCGAAGCCTTTTTGGAAGTCATCCACTTTGAAATGGTGAGTGATAATTGGGCTGATATCGAGACCCGATTGAATGAGGCTCGCCATCTTATACCAAGTTTCAAACATCTCACGGCCGTAGATGCCTTTGATCACCAGACCTTTGAAGATCACTTGGTTCCAATCAATCGCCATGGATGATGGTGGAATACCTAACAGAGCGATGCGGCCACCGTGGTTCATGGTTTTGAGCATGGCACTGAACGCACTTGGTACGCCAGACATCTCTAAGCCCACATCAAAGCCTTCGGTCATGCCGAGCTCTTTCATCACGTCGTCTAGGTTTTGCTCAGCAACGTTCACAGCGCGAGTCACGCCCATTTTACGAGCTAAATCGAGGCGGTATTCGTTCACATCGGTGATCACCACATGGCGCGCACCAACGTGTTTCGCAACCGCAGCGGCCATAATGCCGATTGGGCCAGCTCCGGTGATAAGCACATCTTCACCCACTAAGTCGAATGAAAGCGCGGTGTGTACGGCGTTGCCAAACGGGTCGAAAATAGACGCCAGATCATCTGAAATACCATCTGGGATCTTGAATGCGTTAAACGCTGGGATCACCAAATATTCAGAGAAACAACCGGTGCGGTTTACGCCCACACCAATGGTGTTACGACACAGGTGCGTACGGCCGCCACGGCAGTTACGACAGTGACCACAAGTGATGTGACCTTCACCAGAAACGCGATCACCAATTTGGAAACCACGCACTTCTTGGCCAATGCCAACCACTTCACCCACGTATTCGTGGCCGACTACCATAGGAACTGGAATGGTTTTTTGTGACCACTCATCCCAGTTATAAATGTGTACATCCGTACCACAAATCGCGGTTTTCTTAATTTTGATCAGCAGGTCGTTGTGGCCAAGCTCAGGCATGTCCACTTCGTTCATCCAGATGCCCTGCTCCGGTTTCAGTTTTGAAAGTGCTTTGATTTTCATAATTAAATGAGTCCCATATCACGACCCACTTCAATGAAGGCGTCGATGGCTTTGTCCAGTTGTTCACGGCTGTGTGCGGCTGACATTTGCGTACGAATGCGCGCTTGTCCCTTTGGTACAACCGGGAATGAGAAACCAATAACGTAAATGCCTTTGGCCAGTGCGCGTTCTGCAAATTCTGCAGCCACTTTGGCATCACCTAGCATGATGGGAATGATGGCGTGATCAGCGCCGCCCATGGTGAAACCCGCCGCTTCCATACGAGTACGGAAGTGCGCTGCGTTTTCCCATAGGCGCTCACGTAGATCGCCGCTTTCTTGTAGTAAGTCCAGCACGCGCAGAGATGCTGCAACAATCGAAGGTGCAACTGAGTTAGAGAATAGGTATGGACGTGAACGTTGACGCAGCCAATCAATCACTTCCTTCTTGCCCGAGGTGTAACCGCCGGATGCACCGCCCATGGCTTTGCCTAGCGTACCGGTGATGATGTCGATGCGGTCAATCACATCGTGGTATTCGTGTGTGCCGCGACCATTCGCGCCCATGAAACCCACTGCGTGAGAATCATCCACCATCACTAAGGCGTTGTATTTATCCGCCAAGTCACAGATGGCAGGCAAGTTAGCGACTACGCCATCCATTGAGAACACACCATCAGTCACGATCAGCTTGTGACGAGCACCGGCTGCATCCGCCGCGATGAGCTGCTCTTCCAGCTCTTGCATGTTGTTATTTGAATAGCGGAAACGCATCGCTTTACACAGACGCACACCATCAATGATCGAAGCGTGGTTTAGTGCGTCAGAGATGATCGCATCTTCTTTATCAAGCAGAGTTTCAAACAAACCCGCGTTGGCATCAAAGCATGAGGTGTAAAGAATGGTGTCTTCTTTACCTAAGAATTGAGAGAGTTTCTGTTCCAACTGTTTATGGATATCTTGCGTACCACAGATGAAACGCACCGACGCCATACCAAAGCCGTGGCTGTCCATCCCCTGTTTCGCTGCTTCAATCAGCGCTGGGTGATTGGCCAAGCCAAGATAGTTGTTCGCACAGAAGTTCAGTACTTGTTCACCCGTAGAAATTTCGACCGCCGCTTGTTGCTGCGAGGTGATCACACGTTCGGATTTATAAAGCCCCTCAGCTTTCACTTCCTCAAGCTGAGTTCGGATTTGCTGATAAAAAGCAGAAGACATTGCGTGTTCCTTCTTGTTTTTGTTTTGTGGGTAACAGGATCTATACCTAAGACACTTAGCGGCAATGCTTCAAGTCGCAAGGGTATATTTACACTGTAAAAACCTTTCCCTTAGTGTAATCCAAGCTCACGCAAGCGATTATCTGCGGTAACGGAAAAGCATTCGTGAATCTCAGGCACAGATACACTTTTCTAGCCAATCTTATCGAGGATTCGTTGTGTCATGCATCTCGTGTTGAATCGCGAACGCTTGATTTATGAGCATGAAACTTCAAAGATGGCTTATACCCAGACGGCTTGGAGCAGCAGCTTCAAGTAGAAAGGAAATTTCACTAATCCAGTCAAAGGACAGACGATGAAAGACGAAACTCTTGCTATCCATTTTGGTTACACCACCGACCCGACCACCAAATCGGTGGCCACTCCGATTTACCAAACGGTCGCTTACGAATTTGATAACGCACAACACGGCGCAGACCTATTCAACTTGGCGGTGCCGGGCAACATTTATACGCGGATCATGAACCCAACCAATGATGTGTTGGAAAAGCGCATGGCCGCACTCGAAGGCGGGATTGGCGCGTTGGTAGTGAGTGCGGGCAGCGCCGCTATCAACTACGCGATTCTGACGTTGGCGCAAGCGGGCGATAACATTGTTTCCACACCGCAACTGTATGGCGGCACCTACACCCTATTTGCGCATATGTTGCCAAGCCAAGGGATTGAAGTGCGCTTCGCCAAGGACGATCGCCCCGAGAGTTTGATTGAGCTTATCGATGACAAGACCAAAGCGGTGTACTGCGAAAGCATTGGCAACCCAGCGGGTAACATTATTGATTTACAACGCCTCGCGGATTTAGCCCACGCCAAAGGTGTGCCAGTGATGGTCGATAACACGGTCGCCAGCCCTGCATTGTGCAAACCCATTCACTTTGGTGCGGACATCGTCGTCCACTCGCTGACCAAATATTGTGGCGGACACGGCACCACGTTGGGCGGCGTGATTGTCGATTCAGGTAAGTTCCCGTGGGCGCAACACAAAGACCGCTTCCCCGTATTTAATCAACCAGAACCGTCTTATCACGGCGTGGTGTACACCGAAGCCTTTGGCGATGCTGCCTTTATTGGCCGCGCGCGTACTGTGCCGCTGCGCAATACTGGCTCTGCCCTCTCACCCATGAACGCCTTCATGATCCTGCAAGGTTTGGAAACGCTGCCACTGCGTATGGAACGCCACACCGAAAACGCGCTGAAAGTCGCGCAGTACCTCAAGCAGCATCCGAAAGTCAGTTGGGTCAGCTATGCCGGATTGGAAGACTCGCCGTATTACGCGCTGGCGCAAAAATACATGGGCGGTAAACCTTCGGCGATTTTGTCCTTTGGTTTGAAAGACGGTTATGAAGCAGGCGTGCGTTTTTACGATGCGCTGCAAATCTTCAAACGCTTGGTCAATATCGGGGATGCAAAATCACTCGCTTGCCACCCTGCATCCACTACTCACCGCCAAATGAGTGAAGAAGAGCAATTCAAAGCGGGCGTGAAACCGGAGATGATCCGCCTTTCTGTCGGCATTGAACACATCGATGATATTCTGGCCGACTTAGAACAAGCATTGAACGCTTAAGCGATGCGTACCTTGCCCCGCCTATATCTAGATCTAGGCGGGATACTGTTCTTGCCCGACAACCCCTCACTTTAGTTTCACCAAATTGCATTTACCCGATGATTCTGCGACAGTGACGCCACTGGTTGCCCGACTCATCGACACTTATGTTACTTCCAAAATTGATTGCCCTACTGCCCGACCTCGCCACTTTTATTGTGGTGGTCAATGAAGGCAGTTTTACCGCTGCGGCCAGCAAACTTGGCGTAACACCTTCTGCGCTCAGTAAACTGATTACTCGCCTTGAGCAAGCCTTGTCGGTCAAGCTGTTTGAACGTACGACGCGCAAACTCATCATCACCCAAGCGGGGCAAAAGGTGTATGACCAAAGCTTATTGATGGTCAATGCGGCGCAGCAAGCGATCGAAATCTCCAGCTCGGAACATGCCGAGCCTGCTGGCGCCCTGACTGTTGCTGCACCAGAGGCATTTTTAAACTCTGTATTGCAGCCGTTTGTGGTGCCATTTCTCGCCCAATATCCGCATATTCAGCTCAAGCTTCGCGCCGCCGATGGTGACATTGATCTCTTCAAACACAATATTGATGTCGCCTTTCGCCTGACAGATAAGCCGGATGAAAACCTCGTGCTGCGCGAACTGTGCAAAACCAATTTGGTGCTGTGTGCCAGCCCTGAATATTTGGCGCAGCGTGGCACGCCGATTCACCCCACCGATCTAGCCGAGCATGATTGTCTCTACCTCGCGGAAACCGATAAAGATCATATCTGGACGTTTGCCAAAGGCCGCGAAACACACACAGTTGCGGTGAGTGGTCGTTACGCCGTGAACCAATCGCAACTGCGTTTAACTGGGGTGAAGAATCACCTCGGCATCGGCATTTTCCATGATTTTGTGGTGCACGATGCGCTGACGGCTGGCAAGGTAGTGCAAGTGCTGCAAGAGTGGAATATTAAGAGTAATTATCACGGCGCGATTGCTATGCAGTACGCGCAGACCAAATACATGCCGGCTCGCTTGCGAGTGTTTATTGATTTTGTGCTCGAACACCTCAGTCCCAAGCTCAATGGTAAGGAGTCCACATGCTAAAACGCATTCATCATGCTGCAATCATTTGTTCGGATTACCCACGCTCGAAAGCGTTTTATACAGAAATTCTCGGGTTGCGCGTATTGGCCGAAAACTACCGCGCCGCGCGAGACTCTTACAAGCTGGATTTAGCCCTGCCCGATGGTTCGCAGATTGAGTTGTTCTCTTTTCCTAACGCACCTGAGCGGCCAAGTTTTCCTGAAGCACAAGGGCTGCGCCATTTGGCGTTTGTGGTGGATGATGTGGCGGAAATAAAGGCTCAGCTCGAGCAACAAGGCGTGAGTGTGGAACCGATCCGCATTGATGAATACACAGGCAAAGCCTACACCTTTTTTGCTGACCCGGATGGGTTGCCACTTGAGTTGTATCAGGCTTAAACGAGGTCGACTCGTACTCATGTGAACTAAAAAGGCCAGATAAAATCTGGCCTCTATTTACTTTCCTAGTTTTGCACTTAACTGAAAGCGATTTTCAGCTTAGCAATACGGCTCACCAGTAACCCATCAAGCAGCAAAGCCAACACTATCGTCGCTCCCGCCAGTGGGAATGCCACGCCAATCACCAGTAACGTGACTAAGCCTGCTTTCCAGATCCCATCTTGTTCAAAACGGGGCGGAACACCTAGCCGAGCCTGACCGGTCGGGCGGCGCAGCCACCACATCATCACACCTGTAACAGAGATCAGAATGAAAGCGAGACAAAACAGCACGTTGGCTATTTTGTTCCACACACTGAGATCGCCTTGGTGTAGCGAAATCCCCGCCGCCATCGCTTTGGCAAATGGCGAATAATCTTGCCAAGTGACCTCGGTGAGTAACGCACCAGAATATTGGTCAAAATGCGCGGTGCGATCATCACGTGGATCGACAATATCACCCGCCATGGTATTGGCAGAAACGGTATACACGCCCGTTTCCCCACGCGGAAAAGCAACGCGGTACTGCGTAAAACCGAGCGCCTTGGCCTGAGCGATCACTTGGTCAATACCAATAGTGGCATTGGTCGCGACTCTCTCATGCTCCCCCCATGATGATGAGATTGCGGTACTGGTGTTTGCTCCAAGTTCCACGGCATCTCTTTTTCCGCACCATGATTCAGTTCTGCGTGAGTGAGCAAAGATTGCGGCTTTTCTCCCCAAGTGTAATACGTCGGGAAAGTATTCCATGCCTGCACCAGTTTTCCGCCCCAAATGCCTGCCCACGAAAGACCGGAAATCAGGAAAAACAGCAGCACTAAGGACAGCATGCCACCTAAATTTGCGTGCAGGTCACGCCAGAAAATTCGCGCACCACTGCCTACTCGGATGTTGAGAAACCCCGCTTTACGCGCGTTATCGAGCGGCAACCATAAGTAGATGCCACTCACCAGTAAAATCATCCCCAAGCTCGCCGCGACTTCAATCAAATAATCGCCCCAATCGCCAATCAATAAGGTGCCGTGAATGCTGTTCGCCCATTCATACCAGCTTTCGCTACGATCAATGGCGCCCAGAACCACAGCGCTATACGGATTAACCGTGATAAATTGGGTTGAGCCATCGCTAAACAGTACAGAAAAACGGTTGGCTAAATCCGGCTGAAGCGCAGGAATAAACTGGGTAACTTGCGCTTCTGGATACGCCTTTTGTACTGCCGCAAGCTGCTGAGAAACAGGCATGACCTGCGTTTGTGGTGTAACGTTTAATACCTCGGCGTAGCGGGCTTGTTCAATTTCATCATCAAACAACATGACTAAGCCCGTCAGCGCCAACATCAACATAAAAGGCACCACAAACAGGCCCGCATAAAAATGCCAACGCCAAGTGAGAAAATAGAGGGTTTTACGACGCGCAGCCGCCGTCGGTTGAGGTGTAGTAACGGTACTCAACGTATTTCTTCCTTTTTTAAACGCAAATTATCCCTTCGGTCGAGAAACCAAATGGGATATGAGCGTGTGACTTTACTAATAGGTTATTGTTATTGGGTAATGAATTCAGTTAGGCCGCAGGCGGAGCACGCGGGACAGCACTTTCAAAACGGACACTTAGAGCCAAAAAAGTGTAACCGTCTACTTGCGCCGTCGTTTGTCGAATTGGAAGTCGTGTGGTTGGAAGTTCGGTGTGATGAAAATTGGAGAAATGGGCAAACGGACACGGCTTACTGTGCTGAGTTTGCGGTTTGCCATCTTCAATTTTGACCAGTTCAAAACCATTGATGGTACAGAGTGTTGCCCAAACGCCCGCCGCATTACCGTGCGCGTTCAGCACAGGCATGATCGAAACTAGCAGCCAGCTAAGCAGGCTGAGTTTCAGCATCAAACGGTGAAAGGTACGTTGCGGGTTCATAACAACACTCTTTATGGATTGCTCACTACTATAACCGTTAGTGATAACCATAACAGTGTGTTACACCCAAGTTTTAACAAAAACTGAGGGTTGCTTACATCTCAAACATTATTTTTCCCTTCCAGTTTTACGCGAAACCACAAAACGGAAGGGAGAGAAGATTAGCCAAATAGACGTTTCCAGATACTTGGATTGCGCTTGCCATGGTATTCAACACGCAAATCATCGACAGTTTTTAGGCTCGCTTTTGCGGCTTCAAGCTCACCAGCTTGCAAATGCGCTTCAACTTGCCCCAGTGTGACGTCAAGTTTGTTGAAACCTTCTTGATAAGTGGCTTCTTTTTCAGCGGGATACGACCTCTGTTTCGCTTGCTTAACTAAGCTTTCCAGCGTGGTCACTGGCGCTTGCATTGCTTCGACGGTTTGGGCTTCCGCGGCTTGTTTAAACGCCAGTTTCATGTCTTGCATGATCGATTTAAGATCATGCCCAGCGGCAAAAACCGGAGTGGCGAGCAATGCCGCCGTTAGAATCAGTGTTCTTTTCATTTTTCTACTCACTTTTGAAGGGACTGGAATTGTACGCCATTCTGCCTGCAAAAGTGAGCTGAGTTTTGTTGCAAAATTAAAGTAGGTCGGCAAACTCTTCAATTGGCTGGCGACCACGTAACTCAAGAAAATCGAGGAACTGACGCGCGGTATGAGTGATAACGCGTTTCGGGTTAATGCCCACTTCATCAATCAGTTGACTGGCTAGGGATAAACCGCCGATATCTAGACAAAAATGGGCATCACTGCCAGTGGTGATGTAGGCATCGAGCGATTTCGCGACACGAGCAATCTCGTAACAACGATCAATACTGCCCACTCGACTATGCCCTTTTAAAGTGCTGTTGTTGATTTCAATCGCCACATTGTGCGCTTTGGCACAGGCAATCACCTGTTCAAAATCGAAATCAAAATGCGGGTTCCCCAGATGACCTAGCGCATCCACTCGACCGCCTTTGATGGTTTCAATCAAGGCTTGGGTATGCACGGCTTTATCGGCGGGATGAAATACTGGTTCGTGGAAACTGCCAATGACCCAATCCAAATTTTGGTCAACGCTTGGGTGCAAATCGATTTCGCCTTGCGGATTGAGGATGTTGGCCTCCACACCACGAATTACGCCCACGCCTTCAAGAAAACGGGGCAAAATGCGTTGGTTGGAGAAAAACCAGTAATGCGGCGCTCCGGGCATAGATTCGGCATGGTCAGTGGTACAAAACAGCGTTAAGCCATTCTGTTTCGCCGCACGCGCATTTTCAATCAGCGTGCTATAAGCATGGCCACTGGCGTAAGTGTGAGTGTGAGTATCTACGGCTAATTTCATTTCAACAGTCCTTCCAAACGCATTGTCGGCCAGTGTAGCAGCCTACCCTTAGGGTTGCTATGTTGAATCGTTCATATCACGGCTTTGAACCACGACTATCGCGCTCTACAGATTCCCGTTCGGTACTCTACCGCAGTAAGAGCGAACACATTAAATAGGCTGATTTTTTTGCAACCTAGCGAGGATAGACAATACTTAATTATGTTATTTGGCTTAGGTAACATTATGAAAAAGCGTCGCTATTCTCTTTCTATTCACATCAGCAGCCTGTTTTTTATTCTGATCTTGTTTATCGGTAGTGTGTTGATTGCCATCAGTTACCACAGCTCTCAACAGCTTTTGGCGGGTAGTGCGAAAACCTTGGCGCATGAGAATAGCCAAAAACTCGAAACCGTGTTCACACAAAATGTGGCACCAATTTTGACCACGCTTGATTTTCTCGCCACCAGCACTTTTATCGAAAACACCACACTACCACTGCATGAGCAGCGCTGGTTAACATCCATCGTTCGCGCCTTTCAACAATCTGCGAATCTTAACGCGCTCTATTTTGCTAATGAAACTGGGCAGTTTTTTATGTTTCGACCTCTGCTCAGCCGTGCGGATCGCGCGACCTTCGCCGCACCGGATGATGCGGTATTGTGGATGAATTACAGCAATACTTCTGGCACAAATGATATCTACTTTCTCAATCAAGACATGAAGTTGGTGGGTCAATACAAAGAAGTCGCCCACTTTTTTGATCCAAGAGTACGCCCTTGGTATTTGAATGCGGAGAATGATGGCGTTGTCCGACTCACCGAACCCTATCTGTTTTTTACCTTACAAACGTATGGCTTAACGCTATCTCGTCGCTCGTTTAATGGTAAACAGGTCGTGGGTGCAGATTTAACCCTCAAAGCTCTCTCAAACGAACTGGGCAAACTCGGGTTTTCCGACCATTCACAATTGATCTTGCTAGATCAACAGCTACGCCCATTGGCTGAACATAATTCTGGGCTCGATTTACGTAACAAGCCAGAGCAAATTAAACAATCATTGCTCAATGACGATACGCCCTTCGCGTCGGTCATGAATCGTATCAGTAGCCAACCTCAATACGACACACCCCATAGCCAAGGTAAAGATTGGGTGACCACGCTCACCCCAGTCAAACTCAATCAACAACTCAATCTTTTTTTAGCGCAAGCCACCCCAAAAGAGGAGTTGCTGGCAGATTTAATCACTTTACGAAATCGACAAATCACCAGCGCCATTGTGTTGCTTCTGCTCTGTTTTCCTGTGGTGATTTGGGTAGCAAAGCGCCTCTTTAGCCCGATGCATAACCTTATTCAACTCACTGATAATATTGCACGTTTTAACTTCAAGAAAACGCGCTACCCACAAACTTTGATTACTGAGGTAGCCAATTTAAGCCAATCCATCCAATTGATGGAACATGCGTTGCACGATTTGCTTGGCTTACTGCGCGAAACCACCAATAACCAAGATTTCTCTCAGTTAGCCAAAACCATTGCTCACCAAAGCTATGTCATCACCAAAGCAGAAACCATTCTTCTGTATGTTCTTGATCAAGAAGGGCATGAATTTTCGGTCGCAGCCAACCATGCGATTATCCCATTGAAGATCGACATTAATCAGTTGCTCAGTAGCAGCCCATGGCTTTTAGCCGAATTGCGTAAGGGTGAAACTATTCATCTCAATCGAAAAGACAATATTCTGCGCGCTTATCTCGACCAGCTTTACAACTCTGACTTGTACTTTTTCCCGTTGCTTAACCGCGAGCGCCAGTTAGTCGGCATTGTCTGTTTAGGTTATGAACGAGCGGTAGAAGAGGCTCAAATTGACAAGCACGCCTTTTTGCGTGAGTTACTCAGTTTTGCCGAAATAGCCAAAGACAACATTGATAAAATTCAGCAGCAAAAAGAGATGCTGAAAGCGTTTGTTGAGTTGATTGCATCAGCCATTGATACCAAATCACCCTATACCGGAGGCCATTGCCAACGCGTTCCAGAATTGACTCGTTTGTTGGCCGAAGCCGCCGCCAAAGATAAACGTTATTTCCCGGAATTTACGATGAATGCCGAACAGTGGGAAGAGTTAACGCTCGCGGCTTGGCTGCACGATTGCGGTAAAGTCACCACACCAGAATTTGTGGTCGACAAAGCCACCAAACTGGAAACGATTTATGACCGTATTCACGAGGTGCGCATGCGTTTTGAACTCCTGAAAATGCAAGCCGAGCGCGACTACTGGCACACTTGCGCTCAAGGGGGAGACCCAACTCAAGCAGAGCAAGAGTTGAAAGCGCAGCATCAACAATTGGATGCAGAATTTGCTTTTGTTGCTCAATGCAATTTAGGCAGTGAAGGGATGAGTGATGCCGATATAGAACGACTTGAGCAGATTGCTCAACGGCAGTGGAAGCGGACATTAGACGATCAAATTGGGGTGTCTTGGATTGAAAAATCTCGCGCGGCCCCCTCTTCCGCCTTGCCGGTATGGGAATCCTTACTGGCCGATAAACTCGTGCATCAATTCGAATGGCCACAAGGCAAAACCCCGCAAGAGATATGGCAAGAAGAGTTTTGTCTCAAACCACCCGCACTCCAATACAACCGAGGAGAGCTACATAACCTGAAAGTCAAACGCGGCACACTCACCGCAGAAGACCGCTTTATGATTAATGATCACATTGTGCAAACCATTTTGATGCTGCAACGCCTCCCCTATCCAAAACATTTACAAGGCGTGCCTGAAATTGCAGGCGGTCATCATGAACGCATGGATGGCCAAGGCTACCCCGAGGCTTGGATGCTTCTCAGCTTTCTATTCCAGCTAGAGTTATGGCGATTGCCGATGTGTTTGAAGCACTGACTTCCAGCGATCGTCCCTATAAAAAAGCCAAAAGCTTGCAAGAGTGCATTACCATCATGACCGAGATGGCCACCAGCGGACACATCGACCCCAAACTCTACCTGCTCTTTCTACAACAGAATCTCCATCTTGTTTACGCCGAGCGTTTTCTCAACCCAGAACAGTACCAAAATGGCGTGATAGAGACTCAAGAGCATATCCGAAAAGTACAAACTTATTTACGAGAGGTTTATTAGCCCTAAAACCCTCTTACAGCGACTAACAACCTTTAATATGTTTTCCTTTTAAAAACGTAGAGTTAAGTTTTTATCGTGTCACAATTCAATCGATTGCGTTATCAATAGTTGATGTATGTCAAAGAGTCGTAGACAATACGCCCCCGAGTTGGGGATGAGTTTCGCTAGCACGCCGTTCTTCCCCACCGATTGATTTTTCCTATTAAACCTATAGGTAAGATCGGTTTTTGATTTGTGTATTGCGCTGCTAGGGTTGGCGCATGCTACCAATACCCAAAGATTTTCCGGTGAACATGGATATTGATTCACTGCAAAATCAAGGGAGTACCTCGTTTCTAAAGGAAAGATGATGGTAATACCTGAAAACAGCAGCATCGTAATTTTCGGTGCTTCGGGAGATTTGACGTACCGTAAGCTTATTCCTGCGTTGTATCACCTCTATGCCAGTCAGCAACTGCCTAAATCGTTTGCGATTTTAGGCGTGAGCCGTACCGAGTACAGTGACGAGTCTTACCGCGAGAAGCTAAAACGTTCGCTGCAAGAGCTGGAAAAAACCGAACCAGCCGCTCTCGAAGCCTTCATGCAGCACGTGCATTATCAAGCGCTGAACACGGCCGAAGTAGCTGATTATCAGCACTTAGCGACTCGCCTTGATACACTGGCTAACGATTATCAGTTTGAACAGCGCAATACGCTGTTTTATCTCGCAACGCCGCCAAGCCTGTATGGCGTGATCCCAGCTTGCCTTGCGGCACATGGCCTCAACGATGAGAGCCAAGGCTGGAAGCGTCTGATCATCGAGAAACCTTTTGGTTACGATCTGCAATCTGCACAAGATCTGGATGTGGAAATCCACCACCACTTCAAAGAGCATCAGATCTACCGTATCGACCACTACCTTGGTAAAGAAACCGTGCAAAACCTGCTGGTGTTCCGCTTTGCCAATGGCATGTTTGAGCCACTGTGGAACCGTAACTTTATTGATTACGTGGAGATCACAGGCGCAGAATTCCTGGGTGTGGAAGAACGCGGCGGTTATTACGATGGTTCTGGTGCGGTGCGCGATATGTTCCAAAACCACCTGCTGCAAGTGCTGGCTATGGTGGGCATGGAGCCGCCTGCGGCGATCAACGCGGATTCCATTCGTAACGAAGTGAACAAGGTACTGCAAAGCCTACAACCGCTTTCTGAATCTGATCTGCGCAACAATCTGGTGCTTGGTCAATACACCGAATCGGAAGTTCGTGGGCAGTTTTTACCCAGCTACCGTAATGAACCGGGCGTGGCCGCTGATTCACGCACCGAAACTTACGTTGCGCTGAAAATGTTCATCAATAACTGGCGTTGGAATGGTGTGCCATTCTATGTGCGCAGCGGTAAACGTTTACCAACGCGTGTCACCGAAGTGGTCATTCACTTCAAACGTACACCGCATCCTGTCTTTGGGCAAAATGCACCAGAGAACAAGCTGATCATCCGTATTCAGCCTGATGAAGGCATTCTGATGAGCTTCGGCTTGAAAGAGCCGGGCGCAGGTTTCAAAGCCAAAGAAGTGTCGATGAATTTCCACTACGCCTCATTGGAGCAGATCAAAATGCTGACCGCTTATGAGCGTTTGCTGCTCGATGCACTCAATGGTGACGCGACACTGTTTGCCCGTACTGATGCGGTAGAAGCTTGTTGGAAGTTTGTGCAGCCGATCCTCGATTTCAAACAAGATCCGCAATCGCTGTATGGCTACGCCTGTGGTACTTGGGGCCCTAAAGAGTCGGATGACTTGCTACGCCGTGACGGCCGTGAGTGGCGCTTCCCTTGTAAAAACCTCACTAACACGGATTACTGCGAATTATGATCAACCATAAAATTTTCCCAACTGCGGATGCCGTGGTGAAAAGCCTTGCTGACGATATGTTGGCGTACAGCCAGCAAGGTCAGCCAGTACATATTTCCTTGTCTGGCGGCAGCACGCCAAAAATGCTGTTTAAGCTGCTGGCAAGCCAGCCTTACGCGAACGACATTCAGTGGCAAAACCTGCATTTCTGGTGGGGTGATGAACGCTGTGTGGCACCGGATGATGCAGAAAGTAATTATGGTGAAGCCAATGCGTTGCTGTTTAGCAAAATCAATATGCCTGCGCAAAACATTCACCGCATTCTGGGTGAAAACGAGCCACAAGCTGAAGCCGAACGTTTTGCTCAAGCGATGGCGCATGTGATCCCAACGGAAAACGGCACGCCAGTATTTGATTGGATCCTACTGGGTGTGGGTGCAGATGGTCATACCGCATCCCTGTTCCCAGGGCAAACCGACTATGCAGACGCGAATCTTTCGGTGGTGGCAAGCCATCCGGAATCCGGACAGCGACGCGTTTCGAAAACCGCGAAAGTGCTGCAAGCCGCAAAACGCATCAGTTATCTCGTTCTTGGCGCAGGTAAAGCCGAGATCGTAGAACAAATTCACACCACTCCAGCCGAGCAACTGCCTTATCCGGCAGCAAAAATTCACTCCACTTCAGGAGTGACCGAGTGGTACTTAGATTCAGACGCCGCAGCAAAGATTGCGTGAAGGAGAGAAATAAATGAAAGGTGATATCGGTGTAATCGGCCTTGCAGTAATGGGCCAGAACCTGATCCTCAACATGAACGACCACGGCTTCAAAGTTGTGGCACACAACCGTACCGCGGCTAAAGTGGACGAGTTTCTAGAAGGCCCAGCAAAAGGCACTAACATTGTTGGCGCTTACACTCTGCAAGAGCTGGTTGATAAACTGGCGACGCCACGCAAAGTGATGCTGATGGTACGTGCGGGTCAAGTGGTTGATGACTTCATCGAGCAACTGGTTCCACTGCTCGACAAAGGCGACATCATCATTGATGGTGGTAACACCAACTTCCCTGATACTAACCGCCGTGTCAAAGCACTGCGTGAAAAAGGCATTCACTTCATCGGTACGGGTGTTTCTGGTGGTGAAGAAGGCGCACGTTTCGGACCTTCCATCATGCCGGGTGGCGCACCTGAAGCGTGGGAAGCGGTGAAACCAATTTTCCAAGGCATTTCTGCCAAAACTGACGCTGGCGAGCCTTGCTGTGACTGGGTTGGTAACGATGGTGCAGGTCACTTCGTGAAAATGGTTCACAACGGTATCGAATACGGCGACATGCAGCTTATCACTGAAGCTTACCAGTTCATGAAAGATGGTCTGGGAATGTCGGCCGATGAAATGCAAGCCGTGTTTGCTGACTGGAACAAAACTGAGCTAGACAGCTACTTGGTTGAGATCACCGCTGACATCCTTGGCTACAAAGATGAAGATGGTGAAGCACTGGTTGAGAAGATCCTCGATACTGCTGGCCAAAAAGGCACAGGTAAATGGACTGGCATCAACGCGCTGGACATGGGTATTCCACTGACTCTGATCACGGAATCTGTGTTCTCTCGCTGCCTGTCTGCGCTGAAAGATCAACGTGTTGAAGCAGAAAAACTGTTTGGTAAAACTGAAACGCAAGTGGAAGGTGACAAACAAGTTTGGGTTGATGCACTGCGTCAAGCGCTGCTGGCTTCAAAAATCATCTCTTACGCACAAGGCTTTATGCTGATGCGTGAAGCATCAAACGAGAATGGTTGGAACCTGAACTACGGTAACGTGGCTCTGATGTGGCGCGGTGGTTGTATCATCCGTTCTGCATTCCTAGGCAACATCCGTGATGCGTTTGAAAAGAACCCAGAACTGGCTTTCTTAGGCTCTGATGCGTACTTCAAAGGTATTCTGGACAACTGTCTGGCAGCATGGCGCAAAGTGGCTGCGAAGTCGCTGGAAGTCGGCATTCCAATGCCATGTACGACTTCAGCACTGACCTTCCTAGATGGTTATACCACCGCTCGCCTGCCTGCGAACCTGCTGCAAGCACAGCGTGATTACTTTGGTGCGCACACTTATGAGCGTATCGATCGTCCGCGTGGTGAGTTCTTCCACACTAACTGGACGGGTACAGGCGGTAATACGGCGTCTACCACTTACGACGTGTAATCACACCTAGTAAGAAAGTCTCATACTGATAAGGATGAAATTAGAGCTAGCTACTTCTTTCGTCTCAGCCTATAATTTCGCCGTTCAGGGAGGATGTCGGTTTTACCGACATCCTCTATTTTTTTCTGCACATTTCGCTTTTAAGAGAATCGATGATGACAATCAACAAGTACTATGTTTTGGTTCCACAGGCTTTGGAACACTCAACACATCAGGACAGTGACGTTGCATCTGACATGGAAGCTCAGCGCCAACAAATGGTGAAAGAAGCACAAAAACAAGGCGGTTTGTAACTCAAACCACGCCGATGAAAAAAGCACCTCAGGGTGCTTTTTTTATGTCCATTTTCCGCGATATGCCCCAAAGGGCTGGTCATTGTAGATAGGAACTCCGTGAATTCATCCCCCAAACTCATAGACAGACCATGTAATTGGAATGAACGGACGTCGCCAACACTGCGGCAATGTTGAGTATGGTAGACATAGAAAATCAACTAATCTTCAAAACTCACTATCAATTAGTTCAATATAAGAAACAATCATGTTGCCAAGTCGCTATATATCCAACCGTATGCTTTGCTTAAACTCACCGCAACAAAACAAACGTCCTAACAACGGAGTCTTACATGAACACATTGACTAAACTACTTGCTGCTACCATGACCTTATCTGCTCAAGCCATGGCTGCGACCCCACTGACTTTAGATGTCTACAACGCCGATGGTAACAGCTTCCATGTGAATGCAACCGTGGTGTATGGTGAAACCGAAGCGATGGTGGTGGATACTGGCTTTACCAAAGCAGATGCGCTGCGCATCGGCGCAAAAGTGTTGGATTCAGGTAAAACCTTAAAAACCATTTTCATTTCGCAAGCGGATCCAGACTACTACTTTGGTGCAGAAGTGTTAAAGCAGATGTTCCCGCAAGCAGAAGTGATTGCAACCCCAGGTGTGAAAGCGAAAATCGAACAGAAACTGCAAGGTAAGCTGGATTTCTGGGCACCGAAAATGGGCGCCAACGCGCCAGTGAAACCGGTTCTGCCAACCGCATACCAAGGTAAAACACTGGAAATTGATGGCCAAACAATCGAAATTCGTGGTACCGAAGGTGAGTTAAAACATCGTCCTTACTTGTGGATCCCTGCCAATGCAGCGATCTTGGGGAATGTGGCTGTATACGGTAACGTTCATCTATGGATGGCCGATGCACAAACAGACAGTGAGCGCAAAGCTTGGGCTGAACAACTCGACGAGATGGCAGCACTTAAGCCGAAAGTGGTCATTCCAGGGCATATGACTTCAGGTACGGCGATGGATAGCAGTGCCATTACGTTTTCACAAAAATACCTAGCTGATTTTGCTAAAGCGAAAGCCTCTAGTAAAAACAGTGCGCAACTGATTGAAACAATGAGCAAAATCTATCCGGATGCAGGCCTGCCTATGGCGCTTGAAATTGGTGCGAAAGTGCATACTGGTGAAATGAAATGGTAAGGGTTCACTACATTTTTGACCCTATGTGTGGGTGGTGCTTCGGCGCCACCTCACTGATGGAACAACTGGCACAACAATCCCATCTTGAACTGGTACTACACCCCGGTGGCATGATGGATAAAGCACAGATCAGTCCTGATTTTCGTGCGCATATTTTGCAAGCCGACCAACGCATTCAGCGTGAAACTGGCGCAGAGTTTGGCGAGGCGTATTTAGAGCGTGTACGCAGTGGTCAACCACTCATGCTCGATTCGTACTTCACAGCCCAAGCCATCATTGCGGCACGTCTTGCTGGCAAACGTGATTTCGACATGCTGAAAGCCATTCAGCGTGCACACTACCAGCAAGGTCTGGATGTGACACAAACTGAGGTATTGCAGCAGTTAGCACAAGCACTGGATATTACACCTGAAACATGGCAAAACGCTATGTTACAAGCGGCCACACAAGTGCAACACGAAATTGCTCAAACTCAGCGCTTAATGCAGCAGCTTGGCTTAGGAGGTTTTCCTTCACTCGCGATTGAAAAAAATAACGAGTGGTACACCTTAAGTCCGAGCCATTACTATGGCCGCCCACAAGAGTGGCAACAGTGGCTAAAAACGCTGTAAGACCAACATAAAAAAACAGCCAACAACGTGATTGAATCAGACTGAATCAATAGGTTGCTGGCTGTTTATCTATCCGCCCAACGCGATGCTTACGAGCAACTCATTCGCGTCCGAATAGGCAAGTAATGTTATTTAAAACGAAAAACGAATACCTACTTGGTAATTGGTTTGTGAGGTATCTTGGAACTGGTTATAGCCAACGTTCAATTCAACCGCTAATACGGGACCAAACATGATCTGGTTACTCAGTTGATAGTCACTCATCATCTCACCAGCTAAGCGTGTAAAGCGTGCTCTGGGTACGACTTTATAAACCGGCAATACTTGCAAGTTCATGCCCACTTCACCACTGGCGCCACCTTCATTGAATTCACGCACAAACTGATCCGTTTCACGAGAAAGTTCGACTTTGTTGTAACCCAATGCCCCATAAATTGAGTGATTACCAAAATATTGGTAAACACCAATTCCACCAAAGCTATTCTCAATTTCCAGTTCACTGGAATACATACCACTTAATTCTGCTTTGAAAAATACCGGAATGCGGGAAGTGGAAAAACTGGCATTAAAATAAACCCCGTAAAGCTGTTGAGCATCCATATTGGAATAGGGTGCTCCGATGTACTGAGTTAAATCATCGCTATCAATATCGGCAAACTGCATACCACCCGCAATGTAGGTGTAATGACTGTATGAAGGTGCAGCATTCACGGCCAAAGGCAGGAATAAAGCCAGTGCAGCCAACAACGACGTCCTTTTCATTTGGTTATCCTATTGTTTTGTTTTATGACTCGAAATTTAACCGCTTGATTCGCGCTTTTCAACCGGAGGATTCACACCTTTACTTAATTTGTAGCCAAAAGATCCAAGCCAATTTCTTTCCAGTCTTGCAATTCCTGTCGGAAATGCAGCTCTTGTTTAGGTGAACTAATCTGCAAAATATCCACTAAATACCGTTGAGCCAGCTCACGATTGTAGGTAATTTTGGCTTTTAATATCGGGCTGTAATACGATTCTGAGTTCAAAAGGAGTTGCTCAAGGTGCGCCTGAAATTGCTCAGGTTGCTGGCGTTTATCAAACAAAGCTTGAATTTGTTCACGAAACGTCCTCTGCACTACCACCCAATCACTGATCGTGGATTGAATGTTAAGACTCCAAGCCTTTACTACTTCTGTTTGCTCTGGAGTGAGCGGCCCCAACCATTCTTCCAAGTCCTCAGTGACCTTCTCTTGATAAAATTCACGCAATTCTGAGCCATTCATATCTCGGTATTTTTTCGCAAACTTTTCGTGTCTCTTTAAAACCGACTCCATGAACTGGTCAACTTGTTTTTCACTGAGCGTAACGGCGACGTGCGCTACGTTGGGAAGCACTTTCTTCACCAACTGTTCATAGTGCACACGAGCCCGCTCTTGGTGCTGAGCTATTTGTGCAACCGTCACCTCCCGTAGCGGCAGGACTAATAATTCATCGACTTGCTTCACGTAGTTCGGTAGAGCTTCGGCTTTATGCCACTCAACAAGGCTTGGCATCACCGCTTCTATCATCGTCTTTTGTTGTTCATTAAGATCCACAAAATCTTCGATGTAGTGAATCGTGAACCAATCGAGATGGTGATAAACAAACTTAGTACCACACCCGATTAGCAGAGTACAAAGTAGGAGTAAGCGAAGCCATTTTGACATAGGAGAGTCCTTTCTAAATCATCGTTTTCGTTATACGTAACTGCCTAAGCAGGTGTTCAACATTGGAGCAAGGAACTGAAATAGAGCATGACTTAAGCCAGAAAAGAAAGCCGACTTTCGTCAGCTTTTACATTTATTTGGAGACCACCCACAATCTGGCGACATTCTCGGCCAAATCGGCAAGGTTAAAATCGGACTCTTTAAGCGCATCTTCAAGCGACATGGCCCGCGGCACCGCAGCAAAAACCGCATCGATTCCGCACTGGTACACGGCTTGATAGTTATCGCCAGTGCAGCCGCACAACGCAAGCACAGGAACGTCAAAGCGTTTGGCAACTTTGGCCACCCCCATTGGGGTTTTACCATGTACGGTTTGACTATCGATGCGCCCTTCACCAGTGATCACTAAATCTGCATCACTGACTTGATGAGCAAGTTGAACCGTCTCCAACACAATCTCAATACCCGGCCGTAATATTGCTTGAGTATAGGCCAAAAGCGCCGCGCCCATCCCCCTGCCGCCCCCGCACCGGCACTCTCTAAAACCATTTTGCCAGTCACTTTTTCCGTGAGTAAACCAAACTGCCGTAAGGCTCCATCCAATAATTGAACATCTTCTGGCGTTGCCCCCTTTTGCGGACCAAATACCGCAGACGCACCTTTATCGCCACATAATGGGTTGTTCACATCACAGGCCACCAAGATATCGCAGTGCTGTAACCTTGGATCGAAATCTTGTAAATCGATGTGAGTTAACTCGCGTAAACCGCCGCCAGTCAGTTGAATGGGATCTCCATCAGCGTTGGTAAAGCGCGCGCCAAGTGCCGCGAGCATGCCAACACCGCCATCATTGGTCGCACTACCACCTAGACCAATAATCAGCTTAGTGACACCTTGATCTAAAGCGTGCCGAATCAATTCCCCCGTACCAAAACTGGTGGTGAGTTTAGGGTCGCGCTGCGTCATCGGCACATGATGTAAGCCGCTAGCCGCGGCCATTTCTATCACCGCGGTTTGGCTATCGCCCAGCATTCCGTAAAAAGCGTCCACTCGCTTACCTTGTGGTCCCATTACGTTGACATCCACTATCCGTCCTTGTGTTGCATCGACCAGTGACTGCACAGTCCCTTCGCCACCGTCCGCAACCGGGATAGCGACAAATTTTGCATCATTCCATACCCGCGCAAGGCCAGCCTGAATCGCATCACACACCTGCTTTGCGGTTAGGCTTTCTTTAAAGGAATCTGGGGCGATAACCACTTTCATATCACGCGCTCCTAATTTTTATAACAATACTAAGCTTAGAACATATACCACAGCCATCGCAGTGATCCCTTGTACTAAGGTCGCCATGGTTTGTGCGCGGTACGCCAAGCTCACACTCATACGGCTAAACTGTGAAACAACCCAGAAGAAGCTGTCATTGGCATGAGAAACCGTCATTGCACCTGCACCAATCGCCATTACGGTTAAAGCTCGTCCCATTTCACTATCCAACCCTAGTTGGCCTAAAAGTGGCGCAACCAACGCAGAAGTAGTGACTAAGGCCACGGTCGAAGAACCTTGTGCCGATTTCAGTGCTGCAGACACAATAAATGGCATAAAGATGCCGACACCCAAAGCCGACAACGTGGTACCGAGATAGTCACCAAGTGGTGTGGCTTTCAAAACTGCACCAAATGCACCACCGGCTCCGGTAATCAGCAGAATGGGGGCGGCAGCGGTAATGCCTTGGCTAATACGCTCGCCAAATTCAGCCACTTTGTCGGCAGATTTCAATAAGCGCACCGCAAGAAGCAAACCGATCAGCAGTGCCGTCAGTGGCTGACCAAGAAAGCCCAACACCTCAAACAGCATACCTTGACCAAAAGGGAAACTCGGGAATTTCGCGATAGAACCAAGACAGATCAACAAAATTGGCACGAAGATGGGAGCAAACGCTTGACTGGCAGAGGGTAACTGGCCGTAAGAAGCCTTAAGTGCTTGCCAGTCTTGTTTTGGGCTTTCTTGTGGATCAATGATATCAGCCTCAACGGCTTGAAAGCGGTTCGCCCACAACATACCAGCAACCGCAGCAACTGCCGCGACAAACAGGCCAATCGCAATCACCAAGCCTAGTTGGGATTCCAAGCCCAAGTTACCCGCCGCCGCAATCGGTCCCGGAGTCGGTGGAACAAAGGTATGCGTAGCATAGAGACCCGTAGCAAGCGCCACACTCATGGCCACACTGGAGGTGCCTAAACGTTTGGCCAACGATTCTTTTAATGAATTGAGGATCACAAAGCCTGAGTCACAGAATACTGGAATCGAAACAATGTAACCGATGATACTCATGGTCAACGTTGGAAAACGCTCACCCAATAGCTTGATGACGGTATCCGCCATGGTAATGGCTGCACCGCTTTTTTCTAGAATCACGCCAATGATGGTACCCAGTACAATCACTAAGCCGATATACCCGAGGATACCACCAAAGCCTGTGGTAATGGTTTTGGCAATCGTGTCGGCAGGCAAACCATAAGCAAATGCGCCAAGGAATGCGGCCAGAAGTAACGCTAAGAAAGGGTGTATTTTAAACTTGGTGGTAGCGAGCACAATAAAGGCAATTACCGCTAATAGGATTAAGATCAGACTCATAATAACTCCATGTCTTTATGTTCTGAGGCTAGGTGAATCAGTTTCCCCAGCCTCTTCGTAGGGTCGAGCTATTATCCTCATTGATCCGCTTGATTCCTTTAGGCAGAACAACAAATACAATTATCAATAAAATGTTAAAAACTGTGCAAACGCACAATTTCAATCATAACTTGTGAGCTGGTACGCAATATACAGTTCGGCCAACCCCAGTAACGAGTTGGTATCAATCCCCGTGAATTCGGTAATTTTCTCTAATCGATAGCGCAGCGTATTTCGGTGGATAAACAGTTGTTGGGCGCAAAGATTCAAGTTGCCATTTGCCGCAAATAGTCCCTTTAACGTTTTCACGAGTTGCCCTGACTTATCCTGTGTCTGCAACTCCTGCATGACTCGTCGCCACTGTTCACCTTGCCATCCTTCATTCAATGGCAAAAGCAATACCGGCAAACGCAGTTCCTCGTAGAGATGTTTCTGTTTTTCTGGCTGGCGTACTTGGCCAATCCTCAGTACCTGCTTGGCACTTTGGTAAGAGAGATGGATCGCGTTTGGGTTGATAAAAAGCTGGCCTAAAGCAATGTCATATCCTGTGATGTCATAGGCTTTGAGCCTCGCCATCAACTTATCAATCCGCAAACTTTCGTATTCGCTGGTCCAATGCTCTGGTGTTCGACAAGGTTTGAGCACGACTATCTCTTGCATAGAAACCACAGCGACCAGATTGTCCCGTTCAGGGTGCTCCAAAAGCTCAACCACTTGACGGATCTGATCCAAGCTTTGTCCACTTTTCGGTTGACGAAAGGCGATGACCACTGCCACGCGAGGCTTAGAGAGGTCAATGGAAAGTCTCGCCGCCCATGCATCAAGCTCAGCGGCCGATAAGGTATTGTGTATCCAAGCGGAAATGAACTCTTCACGATGCCGCCGATCCCATTGCAGTTGTTCGACCAAGGCTGCTTGCTCAATGATCATTTCGGCACTCATTTTGACCAGATTGGCAAAATCACGAATATCTTTCGGCTCTCCGGTAATCCCCACAATCCCTACCACTTGCTGCTGATTTCTCAACACCATGTTGATGCCTGGTTTTACACCTTTCAGTGCCACGCAGCTTTCTGCCGTTAGCTCTACCGAATCGCCATGTTTGAGTGCCAAAATTGCACCATCATGCACTTGGCCAATCCGATTTTTCTCGCCACTGCCAATGATCACTCCAGCTTGATTCATCACATTGATGTTGTAGCCGATGATCGCCATGGTGCGATCGACAATTTGTTGCGCTAATTGACTATCCAGTATCATGACTGACTCCCTACCCGCTCAGCGCAGACTTATAAGCGCACTTGTCAATTTCCAACATCACCATTACTCATTTTTGTGATTATGCACAAAAAGAAAAGCTGCCCGCTGGCAGCTTTTATGGGAGTGAAATAGAGGTATTGATTAGGTGCGGATGTGTGCTATTGCGCTATTGAGATCGTCGACGTTATGTTGCAAATCCACCACCACTGGCCCGAGTTGTTTGATAGCAAGGTTCATTTCACCTGATAATGTTTTGATCGTGCTGAGGTTACTTGAAATCTCATCACTCACCGCCAATTGCTCTTCGGTTGCCGCTGCAATTGAGGTATTGAGTTTGTGGATCTCTTTTGCGGAGCCTTGAATCGCAACTAAAGAATCATTGGCGACACCCATATTCCCTCTCGTCGATTGCATTTTATCGGCACTGACACGAATAGTTTTGGTCGACATTTCCGCTTTTTCTTGCAGCATAGAGATCATGGTTTCAATCTCGCCAGTCGACTCTTGCGTACGCTGTGCCAAAGAACGCACTTCATCGGCTACCACCGCAAAGCCTCGGCCTTGTTCACCCGCACGGGCAGCTTCAATCGCTGCGTTCAACGCCAACAAGTTGGTCTGCTCTGCTATTGCTTTAATCACATCCAACACATTGCCCACATTATTTGATTCAGTCGCCAATTGTTGAATAATTTCAGATGTTTTCTGGAATTCGCCGTCCAAGTCCGCAAACTCCCGAATGGTTTTCTCAAACACTTGTTTGCTGTTGTTCGCTTCTTTCTCGGCGCTGCCTGCGTATTCTTCCGCCATATTGGTACTTTGTGAAACACTGGAGAGCGCTGAAGTCATCTCTTCCATTGCCGTTGCCGCCATCTCCAACTCTTGATCTTGTTGGCTCGACATCTTCATATTTTGATCCGTGATACTACGAATGGTATCTGATATCGAGGAGATGGTGTGATTCACTTGGTTGATCTTATCAATGGTGGTGCCGTAACTCATCAACACCTTATTGATCGTACGCCCAATCACACCTAGCTCATCATCACTTTTATCTTCAACACGCAGGGTTAGATCCGAGTTATCGTCCGCTTTTTGTAGAATCAGTGCCATACGATCAACGGGGGCAACAATCTTACGATTGACGATGGCGTAACCTATAATCGCAATAATCGCGACAAGCACCAACGAGATGTTACCAATGAATACCGCATTTTTTACCTGTTCCGCCGCTTGGTTAAATTGCTGCGAGGTTCGATTCTCAAGTTCTTGGAAAAAACGGTCAATCGGTGCCATGATTTTGGCTTTTTCACGGTGGTATTCATCACTGTGCAGTAATTGGATCGCCATATTTCTATCGGGCTCACCTTTCACCGTGTAGTTGCCACTGGCATCAGGGAACAAACCTTTGACCGCATTCATGGCTTTGACTTCCATATTCACCAGAGCATCTGAGTTATTTTGTGCTTCTTTAAGCAACGCAAACTCTTTATCGGTGAAGCCAAGATCTTTCATCATTTGTTGCAGAGCAATCGAATTACCATCTGGCTTGGGTTTCTGGCCATATTGCAGCACCAAATCCCAATAAATGGTGTGATAGTTTTCTGGGCGAGGCTTTTTCCCGTTACGAATATCGAGAATATCCATATACATTTTTTCGTATTTGTCATCGCCAGTGACCACGTATGTGCGCCCAAGACGAGTCAAATCATCTGAGCTTTGACGTAGCTCATCAGCTGCTTGATAAGATTTGTATCGAATTTGTGCAAGTTGATCCGCTTGTCTTTCAAGGCTATCAAGTTGAAATACTGTCACCATACTCACAGCAATGCCAATTCCTATGGCGGCAAAAACAAGCTTCATAGTTGTGTTAATTTTCATGGAAGTTCCTTCTAGGGAAAAAAAAGTACCTTTTCGGTCATTTATAATGACTTTTTTGTTGTTACTTTCAGCTTAGAAGATGTACGGCAAACTTGTAGGCGAATTACGCTTTTTTTCTACGGGTATTTGTCGAGTCGAACCTGAACGCTAATTAGGTAGCAGTTCTAGAGTAAAAGAAAATTGGGAGTAACAAATTTACGTGCTGCAAGTCACGTTATTTCTTGTCGGAAAGCAGGGAACGATTTTAGTGCAGTAACATTTTGCAGATTGGCAGTCGCACTTAAGCGGCTGATTTTTCAACCGCTCAGTCATGATTTATCTTTAGATTTACGCCACGAATACGTTTTAGGGTGAGCAGGATAACGAACACCCTCGTTATGAAGTTTATGCGTTAGAGATTTTACGATGGCCTTCTTGCAGATGGATGAAATCAACCAGATCATCCCCTGAAACTTGATAAGCTTGACCGAAACCTTTCACAAACAAGCCTTGTTCCGGCTGTAAACGGAAAAGGATGAAATCTTGTAGCTGACTCAACCCATCAATGATCTCACCAAAACGATCGCCCATCTGCGCAACCACTTGGCACCATAATTCGCTATCACGAGCAACAATGCTGGCAACGGCATCGAACGTGAGGCGCTTACGTGCGAAAAGTTGCTTAGCTTCCGATTCATCTTCAATCATCATGATAGAAACTTGTGGATTCACCTCAAGATTACGCGCATGACGAGCAATTTGTGAAATCAGCACAAAATACCCTTCTTGGTTTTGCACAAAAGGCGCGTAACTAACATTCGGGCGACCTTGCGCATCCACAGTCGCCAGTTGCAGTGTTTTACGCTCTTGACGGAACTCTTTGATTTCTGGCTCTAAACGACCCTGCAAACGCTCTTGCTTAACTTGCTGATCCATCTCTTTCTCCTCAACGATGGTTTATTATTGTTTGTGTTGCTGCTGCATTGCTTTAAAGCGTGCGACTTGCTCTGGGATCAATTCGCGTTTCTCATCACGTCCCAGATAGATTTTGAACGCGTTTTCACCTTGAGCGGTAAAGAAGCCGAAGTAGTGGCTCTCGCGTCCCATAAATGGCTTACTGACTAAAGCCACGTGGCTAATATTTTCGAGTTTCAAATGGCCATGCAGTTCCCCATCACGACCCATTAAATTGTAGTAACCCCGTGCAACTTTCCCTTTTGGAAAAGGTGCTTTGACTTCAAAAATAGAACCCGCAATGGTCATGATCGTGGTGACAGGGCCCCATTCTGGCAGACTTTCTAAAATGGTTTGCGCATGAGAGCCATCCACCACCGCGACCATCTCTTCAGGAAGAGCATGCACGATGTCAAACTCAGTGACATTGAGTTGCTCGGCCATGGCGGCAGGTAATAAAGTGGGTTGCTGTTCAAGCAGTTGAGCGACTTGCTGTTGTAATGATTCCATTGTTTTTTCCAGTCTAGTTATGCTTATGCGATACGCTGCTGTTGATATTTGTACGAATGAATAAGCACCTGAATACAAGCCTGCGCAAGGCTTACCGACCAGAAGCGTCCGGCTGTAGTCAGAGTGAGATAGTCTTGCTCCACCTCAACCAAACCGATTTGTTGCCAACGTAAAAAGAGTGGCTTTAACCAGTCAAAGGTTTGGTGGTGATAAAATTTAGGTAAACGCTGTTTGGCGATGACGCCTGAGTCGAATCCGGCTTTCAAGGCGGCAAACAGGGGTTCATATTCATGTTGGCGAGCCATCATGGCGACAAGCGATTGACCATTTTTCATCGCGTCAAGGTAAGTATCGAGCTGGCGATGTTGCATCAGTGAGTAACCGCCCATATTCCCGCCCGCGCCACAACCAATCGGTAGCACTTCGGCATAGGTTTTGGCCAAACTGTTATAAAGGCTGCGCTCGCGGTTGTCGCGAGTCCAATGGTTTACGCTCAATGGACGCAGATGATGCTTGTCCATAAATTCCACCCCGATTTGGTACAAGGTGGCTTTATCGGGTGTGGTGGCTGGCGGTGGTAATTTACCTTTTTCAACCAGATTGAGCATCGGCGCACCACCACCGACGACAAGCTGATACAAATCAATCCCTTGTGCGCCAGTTTGCATGAAATCTTGTAGGTCTTGTTCAAACACCGTCGCCGTTTGATATGGCAACCCATACAGCAGATCAATGACGATGGGCGCTTGTTGGGTCGCGGCTAAAGAAGCAATACGTTCCATCACGACTTCACGATCATCCAAGCGTTTGGCTCGGCGGCGAACCTGAGTATTAAAACTCTGTACTCCAAACGAAAAGCGATTAAAGCCTCCTTCGAGGGCTTGTTCAAACATTTCATCACTGAAGCGATGGATGCGGCCTTCTAGAGTAATTTCACAATCGGTCGATAGTGGAAATGAACCACGAATCGTCTCACCTAGCGTGCGAATTTGCTGCGGAGAAAGCTCCGTAGGAGTCCCTCCGCCAATATAAACCGCATGAAAAAGCCCGGCTTGCGTCCATGGCAACGCCGCTTTTTGCTTAATCTCGGCCAATAGAGCGGCAAAATACGCATCAACCAGCTGACGACTGGCCGCATTTTGAAAGAAGTTACAGAAAGTACAGCGCACTCGACAAAAAGGCACATGAATGTAAAGGCAACGAGCATGTTGGCGCACACTGATCGATTGTGTAATTTGTTGCCAAACCTGCGCTTGCTCATTTGCAGCAACTGGGCTCGCAATGCCTCCTGCGTGAGCAGAATGCTTATTTCTGAAAGCAAAACGCAGCGGATCAGACGTGTCTGCCCCCACAATCGATTCATCAAAATTATCTAAAATCAACATGCCATTTCTCTCGCTAACACCCATGTGATAAGGGTTGCGCTTCATTTCATCTCATAGAATCAAAATCATAAAATGATGCTAATGATAATGCAATTGATAATTGATATTATTTAAATATAGGATAATAATAGTGACTCAATGAGCTAGGCGGTTAGAGTGCGCTCGTGTCAGCACTCTCTCAGCAGTATGAATTTGCCATTCAGCACGGAAATGGCACCGATCAGTGAGGAAGGAAGTCGTGAATCTGAAGAGATATGTTATTGCAGGGGGGCTTTCTATGGCTGTTCATGCTGTATTACTTATCACGACGGATGAAGCCCAAGTATTTGCCATGCCTGCTGGAAACCCAAATCCATCGGTTTCGATTAATCTGGTCGCGATGCCCAAACCTTCAGCCCCTGCCGAGCCGGTAACCAACCAACCGGTGCCACCTGAAGAGCGGGTAAAACCGGCGCCAGCTAAACCGAAAATCGAAAAAACCAAACCCGCACCCAAACCCAAAGTGGTGAAAAAGCCCGTTCCTGCAGCACAAGCAAAACAAGCTCCCACTAGCAGAACCGATACCGAAAAACTCGACACTACGCTGAATGAGCCCAAAAGCGAACCAACGCAGGCGAAACCAACCGCAGCCAGCCAAGGGGTCAGCAGTCAGCCTATTTTGGTCGACAAACCCGCTTTTGTGACGACGCCAGTACAACCTCGTTACCCACGAATCGCGCAAAAGAGGGGGATCGAAGGTACGGTGATGTATGAAATTTGGCTTGATGAACAAGGTAATCAGATCAAACAACAACTGCTCACCTCATCTGGCACCGCAATTTTGGATCAATCCGCTCTCGAAGCGATTAAGCAGTGGAAGTTTTCTCCACGCGTTCTCGATGGTGTGCCTGTGGCACACCGTGTTCATATCCCTGTTCGTTTCAAATTGGAAGGCTAATGGAATCGTTACAACAACTCCAACAACAACTTGGCTTAATGGCGTGGCCACTTTTCATTTGTTCAGCATTAACGGTGATGCTACTGGCTGAGCGCCTTTTCCAAGTGTTGCTTAGTTTAACCGTAGGCAAAGGTGCCATTCGCCAAGCACTGCAAAATGTTTCCCCTAACAACTCCACGCAGCTTGCAGAATTGACCGAACATTTCACGGGTAAACGTCCTGTACTTTATCGTGGTGTCGCCATGCTACTGGCTCATCATCAGTTTGAAAAATCCCTGCGTGAAGATGCCGCAGGCATCTGGTTACAGGAGCAACGTCACCAGTTTAATTCTGGGCTACGGTTGTTGACGCTGATTGGCGTGATCAGCCCTCTGCTTGGTCTGTTGGGTACAGTGCTTGGCCTAATTGAAATGTTTAAAGGTGTCGCCGCCACTACCGGAAGTATTACTCCGAACGTGTTAGCCGATGGTTTAGGGGTTGCAATGTACACCACCGCCGCAGGTTTGATGATAGCCGTACCAGCCGTAGCCGGGGCTCAATTGCTCAATCTGTGGGCGGATCGCACTATGGCGAAATTGGAACACTCGTTGAATTACGTCAACCTTTGGCTAGAAGGCATGACTCTCAATGCCCATGCTTCGATTTCCGTGGTCTCCCCCCAAGCTTTAACGGTGGAAGTCAATGATTAAATCTTCTACCAAACCTGCTGATTTAGGCTTAACCCCCGATCTCACTCCATTGCTCGACATCATTTTCATCGTAATGGTGTTTTTATTGCTGACAGCTTCAGTACGTTTGGAATCTTTAGATGTGGCTCTACCTACGACTGACTCTCCAGTGGTGAGCGACGTAAATAAAGAATCTATCACGATCAATATCTTAGCTACCGAGCCTTATTGGGCGATCGATGGGAAAACTTACCTTGATTGGCACAACTTCTCATTGGCGCTGCTTGAAGCCGTACAAAGCAATCAACGACCCATTGTGATTGCTGCTGACCAAAGTGCAGAAGTTCAACAGTTGGTCAAACTGCTGAGCTTTTTACAAGAACATGGCATTCCAGCAACTCAGTTGCTGACGGATACTCCTCACTCTTAATGGAAACAAGATGAAACTTACTCAATCCTTCGTTGTGTTGCTAGCCTGCTGTACATCGGGTATCGGCGTGGCTCAAGAAAGAATCGTCAGTGCAGGCAGCGCCGTCACTGAGCTGATGTTAGCTCTCGGGGCTGAAAAACAGTTGGTCGCCGTAGATGTGACTAGCGAAGTTCCAGATTCACTTAGCCTGCCAACGATCGGTTATCACCGTCGTCTAGCGGCGGAAGGTTTACTGGCTTTAAACCCTACTCAATTGATCGGCTCTGATGAGATGGGACCAGAAACGGCATTGCAACAACTGCGTAGTGCTGGCATCCAAGTGAATATCATTAATAGTGAGGCTACGGCGCAAGGTTTATTGAACCGTATTGATCACATTGCTCAGCTCACGAAAACCGATGATGTCACGACACAGCATTTAAAAGAAACCGTGCAACAACAGATCACCGCCTTGCAAACCAAACAACCTACCGCAGCCAAGAAGGTTTTGTTTTTACTGCTGCACGAAGGGAGGGCAGCGAATGTAGCAGGCAGCGATACGGTACCAGACACGATAATTCGCTTGGCTGGTGCTAAAAACCCAGCAGAGATGCTCGTTTCTTACAAACCGCTTTCAATGGAATCGATGATTGAAATGCAACCGGATATGGTCTTAGTCAGTGGCCGTAGCTTAGAAAAGCTGGGCGGAACAGAGGCCGTATTGAAAGCGGTTCCTATGTTGGCCGCCACGCCTGCCGGCAAGAACAAAAACATCGTGGCGATTGATGGCCATGCCCTCGTCGGAGGGTTGGGATTGAAAAGTTTACAAGAAGCAAAACGTATTCAAGACCTGCTTTACCCTTGAGGCTCCCAGTGTTAAGACCATTCTCTTTTGTCATCACCACAAGTTTTCTGCTATTGGCGGTGCTGTTTTCCGGGCTCTACTCCATTACCGTTGGCCCAATGAACATCACCATCACCGACAGTATTCAAAGCTTACTTTTTCGTTCCGATCAGCTCGCGGGCGCCGTTCATTTGGTGATTCACGATATTCGTTTACCACGAACACTGCTGTGTTTACTGGTCGGCGCTATTCTGGCGCTCTGCGGCACAGCAATGCAGGGGTTATTTCGTAACCCGTTAGCAGAACCTGGAATTATTGGTGTCTCTTCAGGTGCATCTCTCGGTGCCGCGCTCGCTATCGTTTTATTGAGTGAATTGACGTTCGAGTTCGCTTGGTTAAATAGCTTAGTGTTACCTCTCGCCGCCTTTCTCGGGGGCGCAATAACCACCGTATTAGTCTATCGTCTTGGTACCTCGAAATTTGGCACCTCAGTGACCATCATGTTACTTGCGGGGGTTGCAATATCGGCTCTTGCCGGTGCAGGAATTGGCTATCTCAACTATTTAGCTAGTGATCAAATGCTACGTGATTTAACACTTTGGTCGATGGGTTCCATGGCTGGTGCAAGCACATCTAGCATTGTGCTCAGTGGCATCACGTTATTCATTCTGTTTGGTTATTTTCGTTGGCGAGCCATGGCACTCAACGCCCTACTCCTTGGCGAAGCAGAAGCGCGTCATCTTGGTGTGCCAGTACAAAAACTCAAACGAGAGATGATTATCTTATCGGCCATGGGAGTCGGGATTGCGGTTAGCGCAGCAGGAATGATTGGCTTTGTCGGCTTAGTGGTACCGCATATTGGCCGAATGTTAGTTGGACCCGATCATCGTAACTTGATCCCGATATCGACGCTGCTTGGCGCACTGATGTTAACTCTCGCGGACATGGTCGCGCGCGTGGCGGTTGCTCCTGCCGAATTACCGATTGGTATCGTCACGGCACTGGTTGGCGCGCCTTTCTTTTTATACCTGTTATTTCAACAAAAAGGGCGCATTTTCTGATGCACACAATTGCAATCCAAGGCTCAGACCTTTGTGTGGCTTACGGTTCACGCTCGGTACTCGACCATGTCGATATCACTTTACGTCGTGGTGAAGTCGCGGCATTGCTTGGCCCAAACGGAGCAGGAAAAAGCACCTTACTAAAGTTACTCTGTGGAGAAATGAGAGGTGCGGGTTCGCTGCATTATTTTGGTATTCCAGCTCAGAATTGGCCTGCAGAAAAATTAGCGACCCACTTAGGTATTTTGCCTCAACAAAGCTCGTTAAGTTTTCCGTTCACCGCGCAGGAAGTCGTTGAACTTGGCGCGATCCCTCTCAATTTACCTCGTAAGGAAGTCGAGAAAGTGGCGAGGCATTACATGCAAAAAACCGAGGTGTTGCATCTTGCCCATAGTCTCTATCCAGCCCTCTCTGGCGGTGAAAAACAACGTTTGCATTTAGCTCGCGTGTTAACTCAACTTCACCAAGCCGGAGAACAACGGATTTTGATGCTTGATGAACCAACCTCGGCACTCGATCTGGCACACCAACACAATACTCTCCAACTGGCACGCCAATTAGCCGATGAAGAAGCTTGTGCGGTGGTCGTGGTATTGCATGATCTCAATCTTGCAGCGCAATATGCCGATCGACTAATCTTGCTCCACCAAGGAAAAATTGTGTGTGATGCCGCGCCATGGCAAGCACTTACATCGGAACGCATTGAAAGTGTGTATGGCTACCGAGCTCTCGTTGCGGCACACCCTACCCGAGATTTCCCTATGGTTTATCCGGCATGATATCCAATGAAAAGCTCACATAATCACGTAGGTATTTAAACACGAGATCAGCAGAGTCGTTCAGATAGCTTTCGAGTAAGGCACCCAGCTAAATAGAGCCGCTAAGTAGGATACTTAGCGGTTTTCACATCGATATAAGCTGTTGAGTTAGTGGTGAGCTGACTCAGTTCACCATGCTAACCAGAGAACGGCCAAGCAGCCATTCCACTTCTTTCTGGCTCTCTTGACCAAACTTCTCTTCTGTCATTTTATACAGGCGGCTCACCCCTTTATGGGCAAAATCATGAGCACGTTCAGCGGTCACAATATGGTGAAATAAGAGGCGTAAAATCGCTACAAACTCTGATTTCTCCATAGCGGCTAGCCAACTGGCACGGAATGCACCGATATCATGCTCGAAATCGAGGTACTCCATGAACATTTTAAAAATCCGCCCATCAAGAGCAGAAGCAAAATCGGTTTTCTTAGGGAAATGATGACTGATCCCCGTTCGTGAAACTCCGGTTTGCTGGCTGAGTGTGGTGTAAGACATCTTGTCATAACCCAGTCGAAGCAACTGGTCGACAACCGCATCCATAATCGTCTGAATCGTCACTTCAGTATCTTCTTTACTACGCTTAGGCATGGTCAGGCTCTTTTCTAACGTCAATTCTTTGTCTGTTTTACAGCAAGGAAACTCAATAGTTATTTTTCAAATGATCGGGGCGAAGGCAAAGAGGGAGCGAGTCGATCACTGTTTGACTTGCCCTTTCAATACTAGTCACTCGATAAGTGAATTCACTCTTTTGCATAAGCCTTTGTTACTTTTTTGAACAAGGTCACTTGTCCAAATCGATCATCACACTAAATCATATTTTGGTTAGCAAATAATCCAACAAACTATTGAGCGTGACAATGAACTGGTCGAAATTCTGACAATTTTCCGACACTTGGAACTCCAAATTACCGGAGAAGATCACATTAGTCCGTATCTGAGCGACCCAACAAAGCTTTTGTTAATGAAAAATCTTGTCACATATTCCGCTCTAAATTTCTTCCCAAGCCACAGACCATTTTTGTGGCATAAGCAAGGAGAGAAGTCTAAAATGGCCACATTATTAGTAAGAGGATTAGGGTATGAGTAACCAAACCTGTGTCGAAAATGAAGTATGTGAAGCCTGTGGTTGTGCAGGTGAAATCGGCTTTATCATTCGTGAAGGTGACGATGTCGCTGAAGTTTCTTTATTTGGCTCCGATAAAGCACATCTGGAAGGAAAACTGGCTGAGTACGTTGCCCTAGCAAAACAAGTGTGCGCCAACGTGGAATATGAAGTTGCCCCGGCAGAGAGCGATGCCACTGAGTTACACGCTCGTTTTAAATTTGAAGTCAGTGCTGAAAAGCTGATTTTTGAACTGAAAACCCGAGCGTTAGCTCGCTAAGAGCAAAGTACAATTCGAAGCGGGCTATATGCCCGCTTTTGTTTACCCGCGCAAGAAATCAATCATATTCTGGATAAAGCTTATCCCCCCTCTCGCCGATACTGTTTATACTTGCCAAACTCGTTATCTAGAATGAACCGTCATCAATGATATTCCGTATTATCGCGCTCTCTTTTGCACTGATTGCTGGTTACTCACACGCGGTTGCCCTTGATCTATACATGGTGCTCAATCATTTGGATAACTATGGCAACCTTGATTTACGTGGCAAACCTTACACTTCCCTGCCTGATAATTTTCACATCAAAGGCAATCTCAATATCGCCAAAACGGCTATGAAATCCCTCCCGAAAGGGATCATGATCGATGGCAGTCTTGATGCTTCGAACAGTCTGTTAGAAAAAATCCCTCGAGGAACCAAAATCAAAGGTTATGCCAATTTACTTGGTACTAAAATCCAGTCTTGGCCATCGGGAATAACCGTCGGGGGTACCTTAATTTTACCGATACTCCGTTAATCAGTTTGCCTCCACGTTTGACGGTGAAAGGGGATTTAAGTGTGATTCGCACCCCGCTCACCGAACTGCCAGATGGGGTGGTAATTGAAGGTAATTTGTATATTGGTGGCTCCAAAATCACTCAGTTTCCCGATACGATGACGGTCAACGGCAATATTTTCCTTGGTGGAAACCAAATCAGCAAATGGCCAACAAAATTAACGCTAGGTGGCGCAGTCGCCCGTTAATCAGTGGGGTTTATTGACCATAAAAAAGAGGAGCAAAAAGCTCCTCTTTGTGTTTATCGTCAAACCATCACACCTTTTCGGGCGCAATATGATTGCGGACAGGGTTTGCATAGGCGTTCAACAGATATTGATGCGCTGCCTCTGGCAAGTGAGCCAATTTTGCCTGTAACACAGCGCGCACTTCTTGCGTAATGTCTTTATCGTCTTGCCCAGCCGCTAAACGGTTGATCGGGAACAGCACATAGTTCTGGTGGATCTGCCGGTCGATCTCTTGCGCTAACGCTTCTGGGGTTTCGAAAGGCTGCGCGATCACGTCACCAAACGCGACATGCACACGGCCTTTATCACCCACAATGCCTTGGATGATGCTTTCAATATCTTCGAATTCACCTTTTTCGTAACGGCCTTGCGTGGCTTTCTCGTACAGCTCGCGCGCTTTTGCGATGTCACAAGGATCGTTTTCATATGAGATCGATACAGGCACAATCTTCAAAGAGCGCATGTAGTCCGCAAACTCAATTTTTTGACGACGTCCTTCAACGTGGAACATTTTCAAGATCGCAGGATCGGTTTGGTCGTTACCATCTTTGGCACGCCCCTCTTTTTGAGCGATCCAAATGGAATGGCCTGTCTCCAGTGAATGCTTGATGTAAGCCGACAGAGTACCGAGAGCTTTCATCATTTCTCGTGGACCTTTTGCAGAGCGTTTCACAATAAAGCTTTTGTTCAAGCGCATCAGCTCTGTCGCACAAGGCTTTTTCAACAGGTTATCGCCAATCGCAATCCTTACAGTGCGGTGACCTGCCATATATAAGCCGTAATTGACCAAAGCAGGATCCATTGCAATGTCACGGTGGTTACAAATAAATAAGTAAGCTTGATCTTTGCTTAACTTCTCCAAACCACTGTAACTCACCCCGTTGGTGGTCTGCTCCAGCGTTTGGTCTAGGTATTTTTTCACCTCAAGCTGAATGGCTTCGACGCTGTCTAGCTTCGCCCATTTCCGTTTAAGGTACAGTTTCACTAGCGGTGCCATTAAGGTACGCAGTAAAGCAGAATGATGTTTGAAACGATGTTGTAAAATCGCCGAGATAAACTCTTGGTCATTGATCAGACGAGAGAGTGCAGCCGGAATCTCGTCATCATTGTAAGGACGAATATCAATATAAGGATCAGTTGTTGAGGTCATAGGTTTGTACATCAGATAAAAAGCTGGCCTATTCTACGCATACTTAGCCATGCTATCAGCAAGGATGTCTAAGGTCAGACCAGAGTAATGTATCCCAAAATAACGGGAATTGGCTTTTGATGCGATAAGCGTTAATCTTAGCGCCCTTAAAATTCCCGAGGCATCTTATGAACTACGCTATTCAGTCTGAAACGCGCCATTATCCCTACCTTGAGGTAACGGCACGTAAACGTACGCTAAAACACAGCCTGATCCGCGTTGAGCAAGGTTTATTGCTCTGTCGACTCGGAAAACACGAGTATGCCGTGGAATGCGGACAAACGCTTTGGATTCCTTTCGACTGCTTGTGTGGCCTCACATTTTTTCCTGATACGCAGATCACTCGCGTTGATTTTTCACTGCGTTTAAACACTCGCTTCCCGCACAACGCAGGATTAATCAAATGCTCCGAGCTTGCGCTTGCCCTACTGCATCGCTTACAAAGTTGTGAGCGCAACCACCCTGCGTTTACTCATCTCACCCAATTGCTCATGCTTGAGCTGACCACTTGTGACCCAAAACTGAAGATGTCGCCACTCACCCAAGCCATCGCGGAATGGCAACCGCAAGCGCATGCGACTGTTAGCAAAGAACAACATGTGGTACTGCTAGTGCGTGAAGCGCTCAAACGCTCCCAATCCGGCGCTCAGACACACAGCATTATCGAGGAACTATTTTCCGGCAATGCCGAGCATTATCACCAGCTTTGTACGTTAGTTTTAGGACGAACACTATAAGTGCGCAGTTGCAAAAAATATCAATATAAATCAAATCATTATCACAAACCCCGTATAAAAGTGTGATCCCTAACTGGCTGAAGTGCCAAAACATAACTATAAATTTATTAATAACAATAACCCATAGTTATGAAAGGAATCACGATGAAATTCAGCCATAAAATTGTTGCTGCGTCGTCTGTACTTCTGCTTGCTACTGTTGCGCTGCTTTCGGGTAGCCAATACTTCAAAGTCCGAGATGAAATCCGCAGCATGGTTTCTGACAGTGTTGATGAGATTGTCGATGGCGTAAGTAAAACGACCGCCGAAGTCATCAATGGCAGAAAAAGTATCGCTCAATACGCCACTAGCTTGATTGAGAGCAATCCTGAACCCGATAGTGTGCGCACGATCATCTCGCAACCCTTGATCAAAAACACCTTCCTTTTAGTAGGATTTGGTTTAGAGAAAGATGGTTCGAATATCAATAACGACCCTAGTTGGAACCCAGGTCCGACTTGGGATCCACGTGTTCGTCCTTGGTATAAAGACGCCAAAAATGCCGGTAAATTAGTGATTACCGCACCTTACGCCGATTCCGCCAGCGGCGAAATTCTGGTTTCTGTCGCAACGCCAGTCAAAGACCGCACAACAGGGCAATTCCTCGGTTCCATCTTTTACGATGTCAGCTTGGCTGAACTCGCTGAACTGGTTAACGAAGTAAAACTGTTTGATGCGGGTTATGTCTTTATTGTGTCCAAAGATGGCACCACCATCGCTCACCCGAAAAAAGAGTTCAATGGCAAACCCATGTCAGAATTTTTGGGTGAAAGCAAAATCAATGTTGATACCCATCAAGTCATCATCAATGGTAAACCCTATGCGGTCAGCTTCTCCGATGTAGAGGGCGAAGATTGGTATGTCGGTGTGGTGATTGATGAAGAGATTGCTTACGCCGCGTTAGATGAACTACAAAGAAGTACGCTCATTTTCACTGTGATAGCCCTAGTGATCAGCGTGTTTGTTCTACTGTTTATCGTTCGTGTACTAATGAAACCTCTCGATACTCTTAACGACGCGATTCAAAACGTGGCTTCTGGTGAAGGTGACTTAACACAGCGTTTGAGCACCAATACCGATGAAGAGTTCGCCAAACTGGCGATTGGTTTTAATACCTTTACTGAAACGCTACAGAAGCAGTTGATCCAATCAAAAGCGATTGGTGCCGAGATCTTACGCGGTTCAGAATCCACATCAATGACGCTACAACAATCGGCAGAAGCGATGCGTTCTCAGCTTCATGAGTTGGAACAACTTGCCACTGCAATGCATGAAATGGCCACTACGTCATCAGATGTAGCCAATAATGCGCAAGGCGCTGCCTCTGCGGCAAAAGAAGCCGATGAAGCCGCGGCATCGGGAACCGACGTGGTGACCAAAACCACCAAAGCGATCGATACCCTTTCAGCCACCATCGATGCTGCCGTGGACGATGTGAAAGTGCTGGAAAGCGCGACCGCAAACATTGAAACCGTGCTGAAAGTGATTAACGACATCGCAGATCAAACCAACTTACTGGCGCTCAACGCAGCGATTGAAGCGGCGCGAGCCGGTGAATCTGGCCGCGGCTTTGCGGTAGTCGCCGATGAAGTTCGTACTCTGGCACAGCGTACTCAACAATCCACGACTGAAATTCGTAACATGATTGAGAAACTGCAATCTGGAGCCAATGCGGTTGCGGTTGCCATGAGCCACAGTAAAGATACGGCGACGAGTGCGGTCAACCAAGCGCAAGGCGCAAATGAAGCGTTAGAAAAAATCCGCCTTGCGATTCAGCAGATCAGCGATATGAACATTCAAATCGCCTCCGCTGCGGAAGAACAAAGCTTAGTTGCAGAAGAGATCAACAACAACACTGTCAAGATCAAAGACCTGTCGGATCAAGTTGCTGAATCTGCTGATGAAGCGAACATGTCGATGCAGATCCAAACGGAAAATATCCGCGAACAGGATGCAATCTTGAATAAATTCAAAGTGTAACCTTCACCAAAATGCAAAAACCTCCCAACGGGAGGTTTTTTTATCACTTCAAATCTGAACGGCTAAAACTCGACATCCAGATCCGTGTCAGCGACCGAGCAGCAAGCCAAAGCCATGCCCATCGAGCGTTCATGATCCATCAAAGCAGGAACTTTAGGCTGCTCCACTAAACCTGACTTTACTTTCACTTTACACGCACCACAAATGCCCGCACGGCAGCTATTGGGTATTTTCACCCCCGCGTCTTCGGCGTGCTCTAGCAAGGTTTTCTGATTATCCGCAGAGACTTGAATACCATTGAAACTGAGTTTCACATCTTTCTTCTCTCGCGGCGCTACGTGCACCGCACCGAAAGCTTCCTGATGATAAGCCGATTCGGCTACCCCTTGTTTGAGCAGCAAATTCTTAGCTTTTTGCATAAAGCCATCAGGGCCACACACAAACACTTGGCGAGCAGGAAGATCCGGAATGTGCTTAATGTGCGACAAGGCTAAACGACCATGCTCACCTTGCCACTCAGCCGAGGGTTGGGTTAATGCATAGATGAGCGTCAGCCCAGTATGTTGTTTTGCCAAGGCATCCAGCTCCGCTCGGCAAGGTATATCCTGCTCACTTCGGCATTGATGATAAAACACCACATCATCCACTTGGTTATGGTCAGCCAGATAACGCAGCATGGATAGCATTGGCGTAACACCACTGCCAGCCGAAAGCAGCAGCAAAGGCTGTGGCGCTGTAGTATCCAGATGGAAATGACCCGCCGGATGCTGCGCGGTCAAGGTCGTGCCAATCTGCAAACTCTCTTGTAACCAATTAGAAACTCGCCCGCCATCAATGCGTTTCACCGAAATCGCCAAACGTCCCGGACGCGATGGGCTAGAGGAAAGCGTGTAATAACGCTGTACAGACTCACCATCAATCACCATTTCAATCGGCAGATGTTGCCCCGGCAGATACTGAGGTGCGATGCCTTTGGCTGGCTCTAGCCAGAAAGTCACAAAATCGCGGGCAATTTCTTCGCGCTCAACACAAGTCAGTGTGAAGTGGCTGATACCTTGGTCTGGGTAAACTTCTTTCTCTTTGTATTCCAACACTTCAATCGGATCGCCCGCTCGAATCATTCCTTCATTCTTGGCAATCAAGTTTTGCCCGAAAAACACACCACCACGCTCATTAGCACGAAATTGAGAGAGAGTACGCAGCGGCTCTTTGGTTGGCCTAAACGCCCCTTTCTTCACTTCAACCGTGGTTAAAATACAGCGCTCACAAGGTTTGACGGCTTCAAACTCCACCTCACCGATACGGATACGCTTCCAACTGTCTTCGGTAAAGGGCTCTGTCCCAGAAACGACTAAATTGGTACGAAATTGATCCATCGAATGAAACTCAGGGCTGCGGCGGTTGAGTTCATCCAACGATGCTTGGCTGATCACCAACATCGGATATCCATCTGCAAAGCTGACATTGTGACCCACTTTTTCACGCACACGATTGGATTGCTCGCCGCTGTATAAGAGCTCAACACGAATCCCCAATACCTTACTAAACCAATCGTCTGCTTCATCGGTGGTGGTGTACGCGGTGAAATTATCCGCCCAAACTTGCGCGGGTACAGGTTGCAACTTGAAATCTGCATAACGGATGGTGAGAGAGGGATGACCTTGTGCGGAAAACAGCACACCGTCATGACGCAGCGCGGTTTTGATCAGCACCATTTGTGGAAATTTACGCGCCGTCACCATGCTTCCGTCAGACAGTGCCAACATAAAACGACGATCAAAGGTTAAGCCTTGCTTTTCTACCCAAGCGGACGACAGCGCCAGCCCACCTAACGATTTCACTGGAAAGACATTGATTTGAGATAAGAGTCCAGACGACATGGTGCTTCCTTTTGCTGTTGTCATTTGCGCAACATCATAGAACAAATCGTCACCTCAGACTAACACGTTGTTACAAATCAGGGTTCTGGTTTCTATTCAGATACCAAGGGCAAAACAGACCAAAACAAATAACACGTGAAATGGATTACACTTTCCACTATCATCCTGTCGCCTAAGCGGAAGCGTTTGCGCGACGCTTTAGGCTCCAATCATTTCATGCATTCATGGTGGGAGCACTCAATGACAACACTGACGATTACACGCCCAGACGACTGGCACGTTCACCTTCGCGATGGCGATGTACTTGCCGATACCGTACGCGACATCAGCCGTTATAACGGCCGCGCACTGATCATGCCGAATACTGTTCCCCCTGTAACCACCACCGAGATGGCCTTAGCCTATCGTGAGCGCATTATGGCCGCTCAGCCACAGCCGCACTTTGAACCTTTGATGGCACTTTACCTCACCGATAACACTTCACCTGAGGAAATTCGCAAAGCCAAAGCGTCCGGCAAAGTCGTTGCAGCCAAGCTTTACCCTGCCGGTGCGACCACCAACTCGGATTCAGGCGTCACTTCAGCCAAAAACATTTACCCTGTTCTGCAAGCGATGCAGGAAGTCGGCATGTTGCTTCTGGTACACGGTGAAGTCACCACGCACGAAGTCGACATTTTTGACCGTGAAAAGACCTTCCTAGACACCGTGCTTGCGCCGATCGTGAATGACTTCCCGCAACTGAAAATTGTGCTTGAGCACATCACCACCGCCGATGCTGTGACCTTTGTTCAGAAAGCAGGCGATAACGTTGCGGCGACCATTACTGCTCACCATTTGCTGTTTAACCGTAACCACATGCTGGTTGGCGGTATTCGCCCACATTTCTACTGCTTACCGATTCTAAAGCGTGCTACCCACCAACACGCGTTAGTGGCAGCGGCAACCTCAGGCAGCAAGAAATTCTTCCTAGGTACGGACTCTGCCCCGCACGCCAAAGGCCGCAAAGAAGCCGCTTGTGGCTGCGCAGGTTCTTACACAGCCCATGCCGCTCTTGAGCTGTATGCCGAAGTGTTTGAAAAAGAAGGCAAGCTCGAAAATCTGGAAGCCTTTGCCAGCTTTAATGGCCCTGACTTCTACGGCCTGCCTCGCAACCAAGAGACCGTCACGCTCACCAAGCAAGCATGGCCAGTTGCGGAAAGCATGCCGTTTGGCAGCGATATCGTGGTGCCAATCCGCGCCGGTGAAAACATCGAGTGGGCTGTGCAATAAGCTCAGTCCAGTGACATCAAAGGAGAGGTTCGCCTCTCCTTTTTCATTCTTTATTACGCGACTTTAGATCTGCCGATGCTGTTTCCGATAATCGCTCGGCGTCATCCCTGTTACTCGTGAGAATTCGCGGTTGAAATTCGATTTGGTCTGAAAACCCGAGTTCATAAAAATCTGAGTGATGGAATCTTCACTCTTGGTGAGCGCCTGCAACGCATGATCAATTCGGTATTCATTAATCAACTTGGAAATGTTCTTTTGATGCACTTGGTTAACCGCCGCCGAAATCTGTTTCGCGGGAATACCTAACTTGCGTGACAGCTTAGATAAGGTCAGCTCAGGATCTAAGTAGTGAGTTTTCGCCCTCATTTGCCGATCAAACAAGGCCACAATCTCTTGTGCTCGTGCTTCTGGCATCCCCTCATCGGTTAGCGTTTCTTTCTCTTCATGCGAGGTCGCCAGTTCCGAATTAGCGACTTCATCAGTGCTGGATGTACTCACACCAACCACAATCACGGCGAAGGCCAAAACAGGGATCAGTACCACATGCCCAACGGTCAAAATATACAGCGAAAAACGCCCTTGGTTGTAGATGAAATCGAGAGACATCGCGCTATCGATCAATGCAGAAAACAGCAGCATCCAACCTGCGATATTTTCAGCCCGTTTGACGTTTTCCCAATGGTTAAACGCGACATAGATTCGTAACGCATCTTGTGAGGAATAACGCACCAACGAAATCCCGTAAAACAGATAAATCGCGGTCAGAGTTTCATCCAGAGGTAGCGACCAAAATGGCTGAGCCAACAAGCTCACCAACACCAGAGTTGGGCCAAATAAGTGCTTATAACAACGCGACAGGCCTTTTTCATGGGTGCGAGTAAAGGTACACCACGCAGCAACAGGAATGAGGGAAGCTAAAATAGGTTGTGCCATGCGCAGTGCGGGCCAATCGACCGTCCAACGTAACCCAACCACAGCCGTGGTTGCCGCACACAACACTAAAAACAGACAAGCACTTTTCGCCTGCTCAGCCAATCGCAAGTAGAGCGTCACCGCCAATAACAGCAGCATCAGCGAAACCACGAAGGGCACTGGAATCATCAACATATCTTTCCCTGAAAAAGTAAACGAGAGACCGCATTGAACGGTCTGATTACGCCACAGCTTAGACTAATACCCGTTCAAGTACGTCCTCAAACCCGTTTTAGGACGTTTTTCGCCACAGATTGCCCCACCATTCTCTGTGCCAATTCCCAACATGAGAAACGCACATGACACCTTTACTGACCGCCTATTTGCAGGCGTGGAAACAATACTTTGATTTTTCAGGGCAAACAACCAGAGACGATTTTTGGTGGTTCATGCTCACTCATCTACTGGTCACATTGACGGTGATCGGCGTGGAGATCGCCACAAACAACCCAGGCTGGTTAGATCTGTTTTACAGCCTCATCAGCTTTATCCCGATGCTCGCCATCTTAGTTCGGCGTTTGCATGATACCCAACGCTCCGGATGGTGGGCATGGGTATTTGTGATCCCCGTGATTGGCCCTTTCTGGCTAATTTACTTACTGGTTCAGCCCTCTTCCTCTCACTTCACCGATAAGGCGCTTTTATCATGAGAACTCTATTAGTTTTACTGCTGGTTTCAATGGCGAATCTTGCTTCGGCGGATCCTCTTAAGCTCAATGGCAACTTACCCGAGCAAACCATTGGCCTACTGACCATCACGAAAATGACCCAAGGGCAGCTTCTTTGGTTAAAGGGGCGAGTGGGTGAAGGAAAATATCAAGCCAAAAATGCGCAAGGACAAGAGTGTTCGATAGAAGTGCCAGTCGCGATTGGCAGCTTTTCACAAGCCAATATTGGTATTCACTCGACTCAAGGTTTGATGATTGCGATCACCAATCCACGCTTGAGTGAAGCGATACTCGAAGGGCAGAAAATTCACAGCGATGATTGGGTATTTGGCACAAAAGAAGAGCGTAAAAAGGTGGATGGCTACATTGTGAGTAGCATTGCTGCCGATGAAGGCTTCATCCTCAATTCCCGTCGGCGTTGGATTTCTTGGCTGCTTGATGCTGAGCCACAGGTGATCTGCAGCGCTGAAGTGGCCAATCACAGCTAAGTCACTCTTAATCCTATAAGAATGCAATAAGGGGCAAACCGCCCCTTATTCTTCAATCCGTTATTCAGCACCTATTTTCTGATCAACAGGGTCAGCACTTCGGCGTGATCCGTATGCGGGAACATATCAAACCACTGCACGCGAATCATTTGGTAACTGGCGAGCTCAGCGATGTCTTTGACCATGGTCTGCGGGTTACAGCTGGAATAAAGAATGTGTTTTGGCGCAAGCGCTTCCAACTGCGCGGTCAGCTCGCTCCCCAAACCACGGCGTGGAGGATTGACCAACACTAACTCTGGTGCACTCATCTGGCTTTGTGAAAACTTGGCAGAATCGAGCGCCGCAAAGCTGAGATTATCAATCCCCATCATTTGCGCCGAACGTTGCGCGCTGGCAATCGCTTCTGGTTCAATTTCAATGCCCGTTACAGCAGTGTCTGGCGCGGCGCAATGCAGCGCAAAGCCACCAACGCCACAAAACAGATCCCACATTTGCGTTGGCGCAATCTCGCGCACCCAAGCACGCGCGGTCGCGTATAGCTGCTCAGCCACTTGGGGATTAGTTTGGAAAAAGCTTTTCGGGCGGATCACCATAGGCACATCGTTGAACTGTTCAAGCAGGCTTTGCGTTTCGGTGAGGAAAATTTCCTCTTCACCTTCTAAACGCGCCATATGCACCGGCTGGATATTGACCGAAATGACTTCGATCATCGGGAAAGCCGTGATCAATGTCGGCAAATTGCGTTCAATTCGCTCAAGTACAGCATGGCTGCGCGCCACAAAACGCAGCATAAATTGGCCGCTGTTTTCACTGCGGGTGAGCAGAATAAACTTCAGTTCACCTTTTTTCTTCAGCTTGTTATAGGGCGGAATACCCGCGATGCGGATCCAATTTTCCAGATAAGCGAGCAGCTCTTGCATCGGCTGAGGATAAAGCGGACAAGTCACCAGCGACAAAGGCTGACCTTGCGCATCTTCAATGCCTAAAATCGGCGCGTGAGCCGCACCGAGCACCACCATTTTAGCTTTATTGCGAAACGCGGTATCAGCACTGGTGACAGGAGGTAACCACTGCACATCCATGGCTGGCGCAATCAACTCACGCAACTGCTGATCTTTATTCTCAACTTGCTGGGAATACGGCTGCGCACACTGGTGGCAAGAGGTACACCGTTTTTGAATAAAGAACTCACACTGCATAATATCGACCGCCGAAAAACAAAAGCCGTTAGTTTATTTGCCTTCCCGAAAATAACAACGAGAATTTTACGGATACCCTACTTCATGTTGTCGCCAACACAGCTGTCGCTGCCGATAAGCAGGAGATTCTCCAAACGACTTGGAGCGACAGCTAAGCGGGAGAATTAACCGCGAAGTTTATGCCACACTTCCATCACAGCCACTAAGAGGCTACCAGCCGCCACCCCAATCACACCATTAATGAGGGTCGGCATAAGCGCCCCCACCGCTGGCCATGCTTCAACCGTGTTCAGAATCGGTTCAAGAGCATGATGCACTGTGGGCACGTTATGCACCACGATCCCGCCGCCGACTAAAAACATCGCCGCGGTTCCGACTACCGTCAGCCCTTTCATCAACTTGGGCGCAAAACGCACTAACACACCACCCAAACTGGCTTTGAGTCCTTGGCCTTTGGATTGGCGTTGCAGGTAAAAACCTAAATCATCCAACTTCACTATGCCTGCCACCAAACCATACACACCGATCGTCATGATGACCGCAATCAAACTGACCACCAGAATTTGCGTGAGCATGGATTGCCCCAGCACGGTACCGAGAGCGATCACAATGATTTCTGCCGACAGAATAAAATCGGTGCGGATCGCACCACCAATTTTACGCTTTTCGTACTCAGCCACACTTTCTGTCGCCAAGCTTTCTGTTTCTAAACCCTCAGTCATCATAGCGGCAGCGCGTTGTTCGGTATCCTGCTTGGGGACTGGATGCAGCCATTTTTCGAGGATCTTCTCTGCACCTTCAAAACAGAGGAATAAACCACCGAGTAGCAGCAAAGGCATGATCAACCAAGGAGCGATGGAACTTATGATAAGTGCTGCCGGAACCAAAATCAGCTTATTACGAAACGAACCTTTGGCGACTGCCCAGACCACTGGAATTTCACGTTCAGCTGCCACGCCAGAGACTTGTTGCGCATTGAGCGCTAAGTCATCCCCCAGCACACCCGCCGTCTTTTTTGCGGCCATTTTCGACATCACAGCCACATCATCCAGTACCGTCGCAATATCATCGAGTAGGGTCAATAAGCTTGCGCCTGCCATACATCATCTCTCTTATTCATGGTTGAAATCGTGACAAAATGTAACACCAATCACCCTAGCAAGGGAAATGCTGTGATGACTTCAACGAAACGATTAAAAAGTGCCTTTGGTTGACCCCCATTCGAGAAAAGAGTAAATTCCCGCCCAGCAATAATTTAGGAACTTTTCTGCAATGCTTTACATCCTTTTCAAGAGTTTTGTTAGAAGGCTGAACTCCGCGCATTAACACGATGAAGTGTTGCTCGGAGCTTAATCTTTTAAATCTTCATCAGCGATAAGACTCACCTTTTGCTTTTAGCAAGAGGCGTAACTTTGTAGCTGAAGGATTGCAGAAGACTGGCCGACGATGATGCTTCATCGTCGGCTTTTCATTTCTGGCGTGCATTAACGTCAGACTTGAAGTTTCAACTTCTTGAGACGAGGGCCGGCCAATCAACCGCCCTCGTTTTTTATGGATGTAATGCAATGAGTTTACTGACAATCCAAAACCTCTCTCACCAAGTGGGTGACAAGGTTCTCTATCATAATGCCCACTTTACTTTGCACGCGGGCGAACACATCGGCGTGATTGGCCATAACGGGGTGGGAAAAAGTACCCTGTTCAAATTGCTGCAAGCGGAACTGCTGCCCGATCGCGGGCAGATTGAGTGGCAGCGCCATGTCCAGATCGGCTATCTGGATCAACACGCCCAAATGAATGAGCAACTCACGATTCGTGAACATCTGCAATCCACCTTCAAAGCACTGTATGAGCTTGAGGCGGAGATGATGTCCATCTACGCCGACCCTGAACAATGCGTTAATTCGCATGCTTTGCAGCGGGCGGCAGAGATCCAAACCAAGTTAGAAAGCCATGCTTTCTACACATTGGATACGCAGATTGAACATGTCGCGCAAGGTTTGGGAATTGTCCAATTGGGTTTAAACACGCAACTTAAGTACCTAAGTGGAGGCCAAAGGCACAAGGTGATTTTGGCGGCTTTGCTGTTGCAATCGCCCGATGTGTTGCTACTGGATGAACCCACCAACTATCTCGATACCGTACACATTGATTGGCTGGCGGACTATTTGAACGTATTCCAAGGGGCATTCATGGTGATCTCTCACGACCGTGCTTTTCTCAATCGTATTGCGACCACAACCTGCGATATTGATCATCAGCAGTTCTACAAATACAAAGGCAATATCGATAAAGCCCTAACGCAGAAAAGCCGCGATCAAGAGGCTTATACCAAACAATATCAGGCGCAGAGTAAGCAGATTGAAAAGCTGGAAAAGTTTATTGCCAAAAATGGCGCGGGCGTAAATGCCAGCATTGCCAATGGCCGCAAAAAACAGTTAGCGCGCATTGAGCGCTTAGCGGCTCCTGAAAAACAAAAATCCGTGGCCTTTTCTTTTAAAAGTGCACCGTGTCGTGCCCAAGAAATGCTGCTGACTTCTGAACTGTACATTGGCTACTCACGCCCGTTGCTCCCAAGCCTCTCATTTGCAATTCGCAGAGGGGAAAAAATGGCGGTGCGTGGATTTAACGGTATTGGTAAATCCACGTTGCTGAAAACACTGATTGGGCAAATACCTCCGCTCAGTGGCAACATCGAGCAAGCCAATGGCTTAAAAATCGGCTACTTCGAGCAAGAGCTTAAATGGTCAGATCTTGATGCCACGCCAGTGCAGCTGGTGAAATCGGTCGCTCATCAATCCGATGATAAAACGATCCGTCAGCATCTCGCGCAGTTTGGTTTATCTGGGAAAATGGTGCTTCAACCCATCAGCTCATTAAGCGGTGGGGAACAAACCAAGGTCAAACTATGCCAACTAACTCTGCAACCCACTCATCTGTTGATTTTAGATGAACCCACTACACATCTGGATAACACAGTGAAAAGCGCCTTAAAACAGGCGTTAGTCCGTTATTCAGGAACGCTAATTGTGGTCTCTCACGAAGAGGATTTCATACACGGCTGGCTGGATAAAACCATTGATATTCAAGCACTAACTGCTTCCACAACAACGCAAGCCTAACGAGGGTAAAGAAATGTTTTTAAAGGTTATGTTATTTCTGATTGCCTTCTTAGTCGGGGCGGATGAACTGATGTTAGGTCCGATTCTGACACCGATTGGCCATGACTTAGGTGTCCCTCCTGAGCGAGTGACCTTATTCATCACGGTTTACAGTGTCGCGTTAGCGTTGATCGCTCCGCTACTGGGTGGGTGGTCGGATCGCTTCGGGCGCTTAGCTATTATGTTACCTGCCTCGATCATTTTTGGTGCAGCTTCGATTGCGACCGGATTGGTCGAAACTTTTGAATGGGGCATCCTCACGCGGATCCTCACGGGATTAGCCAGTGCAGGGATGTTACCCATTGCTTTCGCGATGGCGGCCGATCGCTCAAGTACAGACATGATGAAGTGCATTGCTTCCGTACAATCAGGGCTCACTTTGGGCATGATCTCTAGCCCTGCCCTTGGTGCCTTGTTTGCTGAGTGGCTCTCTTGGCGTGCAGCGTTCATTGCTTTAGGTTTGGCTTCTTGGGGCGTTGCGTTAGGGTTGCTCATCATTCGCGTTCAAGATGATGAAAAACCGAAAGTCGCCCATCACGATGAGGTTGAATCAGCCAAACTCTGGAAGATCCCAGGGGCTTTAGGCGGCTTATCCGCCATGTGTTTGGGGTTAGGTGGCGGAATTGGCTTATTCAACTTAATAGGACAACATCTGCACGACACACAAGGCATGCCGATCTGGTCAGTCGGCAGTCTCTATGCCGTACTGGGATTCATCAGCGTGTTGGGCAATGTATTGCTCCCTCGCCTTGCTCATCGTTTTGAAAGCGGAAGACAAATCATGCGACTAGCTTTGGTAGTTTGTCTGGTGAGCAGTGTCGGATTTTACCTTTATCCTGCGCAGCAGCTTACTTTACTGATGCTGCCGCTGTTTTTTTGGGCACTCGCCGGAGGTATAGGCTCACCCGCACTGCAAAGTTATCTCTCAGGTTTGTCGTCCCAACATCGTGGGCGACTACTTTCATGGGCAATGACTATGATGCATATCGGTGTGGCTGTGTGGTCTGCCACCGCCGGACTGGCTTACAGTATGGGTAATTGGGCAATGGCACTCCTCGCCATTTTACTGTTTGGTTCTGCGATTGTGGTATTGCGTCCGGTTCGGCGTTAAATCCTGTCGTTTATCTCCATCACTCTGCACAATGCCGCGGTTTACTCCGCGGCATTGTTTATTTCACAACATGTGGTTAATCAATAGGGCTAGTTGCTATCGATTTCTGTCATGGAAACCGCCGGAGCGTCTAACTGCTGAGTGTATTCCACGGGTAATTGATTAAGTGCTAATTTCAACGCAGAAAAACATTCCGGATCGATCGCGGTATAAAGATTCTCCTCCATGATGGCCAGTGCTTTTTCTGTCGGCATCGCTGCGCGGTAAGGCCGCTCCGCACTGAGCGCATCAAAAATATCCGCCGTCGTTATCACTCGGGTCATCACGCTAATTTCATCGCCTTTTATCCCTCGCGGATAGCCCGTACCATCGAGTTTTTCATGATGTGCGCCCGCCATCCGCGCTAGGGTTTTGAAAGGTGACAGCTTCTGCAAAATTTGTTCGGTGAATGCGGCATGAGCTTGCACCGCTTGCCATTCCACATCATTTAACTTACCTGGTTTATCTAAAATCGCGTTACTTACCCCTAACTTACCAATGTCGTGCAACAATGCTGCGCGTCGCAACCAAGCTCGATCGGAGTCAGAGATGGCCAGTTGCCGTGCGATTAAATCTGTGTAAACCGCGACTCGCTCACTATGCCCAGCCGTATACGGACTTTTGGCATCGACGATTTTCCCAAATGCCGTCACTATGCATTCCAAATACTCATCATCCAAAGGTAAATGCGCTTGAGCCGGAGGCAGGTTCATCACCCGCAAGCTGATATCTGGAGACTGAAGACCCGCCACAAAGCGTGGGTTATCTACCAACTGTTCGACAATCTCGACCAAGTGCGGATCAAACCACACTCCGCTACGTGCGATGATCTCCTGCACCGCTTCGTCTAAATCATGTTCAACTTGAAAGACATCAAACACTTGCGCCAATAAGGCAATGCGAGCAAAAAGTGGAATAGATTCCCCTTTCAACTGTGCTGGTCGCCCTTGACCATTCCAATGCTCATCCAGTGAATGTATACCCTGAGCCACCGCCTCGCTAAATCTCAGCTCTCTTGCCACATCCGCACCACGAGTACAACGGGTTTGAATCAGCTCTTGCGCATAGTCGTTGCCATTTTTCAAAATATCTATCGTGGTTAAAATGCGCTCCGTCCAGCTTTGCTCTGAGCCAGTGTTTTTCACAATAAAGTTGATCACACTGGAAAGACTGGTTCCCACCGTTTTATAACGCCGTTTAAACGTCAGATCATCGGTGGCATACAGCTCACAAATTCGCGCTGCATTACTGCTACAACCCGCATCTTTCAACAATAGGGTAAAAAACAGATCATGAAGGTCAGACTCTGTGAGTTCTAATTGCATCCCGATATGCATGCCAATCCAACAACACCGAATACAGTGTTCTGGTGGCTGTCCTTCTGTCATATCGAGCGCTGTGGTCAGCGAAATCATTAATTCAGAGAGGGGAAATGTATTCTTTGCAACACTCATTAGGTTCGTTCATTCAACATTTTCCATGTTGGGAGTGTAGACAAAACAACCCTGTTCTGCCATGTGCTTCATGGTGATTTACATTGTTCAATCTCGCTAAAAAATAAAATATTTTACCAGTTCATAAAATAATCCTAGTCATATTGTTTTTTCCATGTATACTCACCCACAGCTCAGACAAATGAGCTATTAATGAAATTTAGTTCAAGTTTTACCTCAGTCTTTTTTCGATACCTTTCGTTCAACCTCTGTGATAGCTTCTCCTTTATAATCCATATAATAGCTTCTGTTTTAAGCCCTAATAAATCATTGTAAATATTATCTCTAGAGGTCTCTATGTCTAATAAAATGACTGGTTCTGTAAAATGGTTCAACGAAACTAAAGGTTTTGGTTTTCTTACTCAAGATAACGGTGGCAACGATGTGTTTGTTCACTTTAATTCTATCCAGTCAGAAGGTTTTAAAACTTTGACTGAAGGTCAACGTGTTAGCTTCACGGTTGAACAAGGTAAGAAAGGCCCACAAGCGTCTAACGTAGTTACGCTGTAAGCCAATTTCTGCGTGGTGCCCATGTGCGCCACGCTTTAACCACTCAGCAATACCTGACAACTCTTCCTCATTACTTCATTTTAATTCATCACAACGAGTAACTTATGTCTCGAAGAACTTCTCGCCAGCGACACTGGTATCAACTATTACGAGAGAAATCTCATCAACAAGAAACTTTAACTTATGATAAAAATCGAATTCCATCTTCTACAAAATAATCTCCGCTGGTCAGCTCACATTCATCAATTAAATAGTGACATTTTACAGCGTCATATTTTGCCAAGAATCAATTCCAATCATTATCCAATTTACTTTAATTTCTGCGAAACAAATCAGACAGGAAAAATACTCTCTGATATGGGAACTGAAATCGGTGAATTTAGTATTCATTAATTATTTTTGTAAGTGCCAAATAAAAATTTAATTCACTACTTCTGTTTAATTATATTTATTCTGTTATTTTCCCTCATTTCATTGGTTATTCTGCAGTTTTAGAATTTTGTTGCTCAGGCGTTATCAAAGCCTTACTCTTTTGCAACTCGATCAAAGACTGAGAACTAAAATGTCAGCTTTTTACCCTATCGGTGTGCCTGGTCAACCTTGGCAAGCCGCAGAGCGTCAAGCATGGCTCGCACAACGCCATATCCAACGCGAATACCAACAAGAAGTCGTACCAAAAATTTGGGCATTGCAAGATCAATTTGAGATCAGCACTTACGGTGCTCTTGCTTTTGATCCTATTCGCTATCCGTTGTATGTGGTGAAAAGCCGCAACTGGGATGCCAGCAAACCCACAGTGCTCATCACTGGTGGGGTACATGGCTATGAAACCAGTGGTGTGCACGGTGCGCTGCAATTTTTAGCCACCGCTGCAGAGCCTTATTTGCCCCACTTCAATCTGCTTGCTGCGCCTTGTGTGAGCCCTTGGGGTTACGAAACCATCAATCGTTGGAACCCAGATGCCATCGATCCCAACCGCTCTTTTGTTCAGAACAGTCCGGCACAAGAGGCCGCCTTATTGATGGCGATGGTTGCGGAGCACGAGCCCATTTTGCTGCATATTGATCTGCACGAAACGACCGATACAGATGAATCTGAGTTTCGTCCCGCCTTAGCGGCGCGAGATGGCAAAGACTACCTTGCAGGAACCATCCCTGATGGTTTTTACACCGTCGGAGATACTGAAAATCCGCAACTTGACTTTCAGCAAGCAGTGATTAATTCGGTACGCTGCGTGACGCATATCGCCCCAGCAGATGACAAAAACCAGATCATTGGCTCACCCGTGGTCGCAGATGGCATCATCCTCTATCCGATGAGAGGACTGGGCTTGTGTGGCGGCATGACTGATTGTACTTACGGCACCACTACCGAGGTCTACCCAGATAGCCCCAAAGTCACGGCGCAAAACTGCAATGATGCACAGGTCGCGGCCATTGTTGGCGCGCTCGATTATGTGCTCGCCAATCAGCCAAGCCTACTAAGCTAATAATCGACTTTTATACTGCTCCGGGGTCAACCCGGAGTATTTTTTAAACATGGTGATAAATGGGCTGGCTTGGTTATAGCCGAGCGTTAGTGCCACCTCTTTTACGGCATGACCTTGGCGTAACAATTCCATAGAATAGAGATAGCGCACCCGAAGCCGCCATTCCGTAAAGCTCATACCCAATTCTGCCTGACAATGGCGCGCTAACGTTCGCTCCGTGGTATGCACCTTCTCTGCCCACTGCTGCAATGTCGTGTTATCGGTTGGATTTTCTTCCACTGAAGCCAAAATCGGCGCTAAATGTTTGTGATTTGTCGAAGGAAGAAAGTGATGCTGAGTTTCGCGAGTCGCCAGTTGATCGAGTAACACTTGCACTAATCGCTTATCTTCACTGCTGTGCGCGACATTGATGTTACGTTCTCTAAAATCATCAATAATGGCCGAAACAATCGACGTTACCTTAATTAAACTGGTTTTAGCAGGAAACGCCGAGGTCAAATTAGAGGCAATATTAAGCGAACAATATTCGATAGGTTTACGATTGTAGCTTCGATGACAGATCCCCGCAGGAACCCAAATGGCTAAGTGAGGAGGTGCTAGAAAGCGCGTATCCTCCGCTTCCATTTCCAAAATCCCGCCAGAAATGAGCTGCACTTGCCCCCAAGCGTGGCTGTGCTCGCGAGTTTCCGTATTAGATAAAAAGGCTTCAAAATTCATAAACACCTCGGAGGGTGGGTGTTCAATGGATAATGAAGGATGGAGATGACGAGTGCGTTTTTTCAATCTTGTCTTCCTATCGCTCGCAATGTCTTTTTAGAGATAGTTGTAATTATAAAGACCTGCCACACTATATCCAGAGAAACAAATTGCGACGAGGCTCACATGATTTATCTTCTGCCATTTTTAACTGTGTTGATTTGGGGTGGCAACTCGATTGTCAACAAACTCGCCGCCGCCACTATTGAGCCAAGCGCAATGAGTTTTTATCGCTGGTTATTAGCTATGGCCATTCTTACCCCATTCTGCTTACCCAGTGCCATTCGCCAGTGGGCGGTGGTTAAGCACAACTTCAGCAAACTGGCATTTTTGGCTTTGCTCGGTATGGTACTTAACCAGTCTCTCGGTTATTACGCAGGGCTCACCACGACTGCCACTAATATGTCACTGATCACCTCTTTTGTTCCCTTGATGAGTGTTTTCATTAGTCTGCCTCTACTCAACAAACCTATTTCGGCGCTCAGTATTGTCGGTGGTGTACTTTCACTGTGTGGCCTTGCTTACATGTTAGGAGAAGGCAACCCACTGTTTTTCTTACATCAAAGTGTTACCGAAGGTGATGCTTTGATGGTAATGGCGGCGTTAGTCTATGCCTTATATTGCGTACTCCTCAAACGCTGGAAAATGCCCTTTAGCAACTGGACTTTGATTTATCTACAAGGGGTTTGTGCCGTATTTATGCTTACACCACTCTGGTTAACCAGTGATCATTTACTCCCAACCGAGGGATCACTCTCTTTGATTGCCTACGCAGGAATCGCCGCTTCATTACTGGCACCTTGGATGTGGGTTAAAGCGATTGACGCGATTGGTGCTGACTCCACCGCCATGTTTATGAACCTGCTACCCGTGTTCTCTGTTTCATTGGCCGCCACATTATTGGGTGAAACCGTACAACCTTATCATCTGCTTGGTGGGTTATTGGTGATCAGTGGTGTCGCACTTTCACAACTCAAAATTCAGCGCCGTAATGATGACGGCGTCGAAAAAGTGACACAAGTATAAAAGCGAACATTTTCACGCGCAAAACAGCGTTCAACACGCTATCTTTAAAGAATAAGAAACACGTCGCAAGACGTAATAAAAGTAAAGATTGGCTAGGTTCCCCGATCCTTAACCTCCAATGATTTGACTGAGGTTGGGAATGCAGAGGTGAGCCTATGATTGAACTTAATAGTATTGAAGAGCTTTTTGATAACCAGCAGTTCACCTTGCACGAGATTGTGCTCAATGAGCTGGGCGTGTATGTTTTTGTCAAAAATCGTCGTGGGGAATATCTCTACGCCAATCCCCTCACTTTAGAATTGTTCAATACCGATGAATCCTCTTTAATTGGTAAGACTGACCACGATTTTTTCTTTGATGACCAGCTCAGTGATATCTTAGCCGCCGATCAACATGTCTTTGAGACGCGCTCATCCGTCATTCATGAAGAACGTGCCACGGCTAAATCAAATGGGCTAGTACGGGTCTACCGAGCAGTAAAACACCCAATTTTGCACCGACTCACCGGTGAAGTTATCGGGTTAATTGGTGTCTCAACCGACATCACTGACATTGTTGAGCTACGTGAACAACTCTACCAGCTCGCCAATACCGACTCTTTAACTCAGCTGTGCAATCGACGTAAATTGTGGGCGGATTTTCGTTCAGCCTTCACTCGCGCAAAAAATTCAAAGCAACCCTTAAGCTGCATCTCTATCGATATCGATAACTTCAAACTGATCAATGACCAATTTGGTCACGATAAAGGCGATGAGGTGTTGTGTTTCCTCGCTAAACTCTTCAATGACGTCATTTCAGAGCACCATTTCTGTGGCCGCGTAGGCGGTGAGGAATTCATCATAGTGCTAGAGAATACGGACGTAGAAACAGCTTTCGCGTTAGCAGAGCAAATCCGCCAACGTTTCGCTGAGCACCCTTTCTTCGATCAACAAGAGCATATCTATCTGTGCGCGGGCGTATCTAGCCTACATCATGGAGATCATGATATTGCGGATATTTATCGACGATCTGACCAAGCTCTGTATAAAGCGAAACGCAGTGGGCGCAACCGTTGCTGTATCTATCGTCAATCCACAAACTAACTCACTCGCATCACACGTCTAGGTGGTATTTCTTTTCGTTTTTGTGAAAAAAGATTAAAAACGAAAAGAAAACGTAAGAAAACGCAAACCAAGATTTGAAATCAGGCAATGACTCCGTACACTGAGGGCAGTTCAAATCATAAGGATATCCCGGTGAAAGCAGTTAAGCGCCATCAAGAAATCATTGAATTAGTTCAAGCCCAAGGGTTTGTGAGTACAGAAGAGCTGGTAGATCGATTTGATGTCAGCCCACAAACCATACGCCGCGATCTCAACGAACTTGCAGATGCCAATAAACTACGCCGCAACCATGGTGGCGCAACGATTGCCACCAGTTCAGAAAACTCCTCATACCATACTCGACAAGTATCCTATCAAGATGAAAAAGAAAAAGTCGCTGCCGCTTTAGTGGAACATATTCCTGATGGTGCAACACTGTTTATTGATATCGGCACAACACCAGAAGCCATTGCACGTGCTTTGATGGTTAATCACCACCAACTGCGAGTGGTGACCAACAATTTAAACGTTGCGACGATGCTAATGAGTAAACCTGACTTCAGTATCATTCTTGCGGGCGGTGAAGTACGTAACAAAGATGGCGGCGTTACCGGTGAAGCCACTCTGGATTTTATCTCACAGTTTCGTTTGGATTTCGGCATTTTAGGCATCAGTGGCATTGATTACGACGGCTCGCTTCTGGATTTCGACTACCATGAAGTGCGCGTAAAACGTGCAATTATCGAAAATAGCCGTAGCGTGTTCCTTGCTATTGACCACAGTAAATTTGGTCGTAACGCGATGGTGAAACTCGGTACACTCGCCGATGTCGACTTAATCATTACCGACCAAACACCACCAAAAGAGATCGAATCATTCGCGAAAGAGCATGAAGTCACCATTCAAGTGGTGTAACTCGATAGAAGGTTGATCATCGAGACGAAGGAAAGGCGCGAAAGCGCCTTTTTTCATACACAAAATGCACAAATTATTGCCTGTGTGTAAAAGATTTGTTGTTATTGGCTCTACACTTATTTGAGCAAAAGGCTCAAAACGAAAATGAAGGATAAGCCGATGAGCAGTGGCAAACGAGAGATCACATTACGTTTTCTGGCAGAACCAGGGGATGTCAATTTTGGGGGCAAAGTGCACGGTGGTGCGGTAATGAAATGGATTGACCTTGCTGCCTATGCTTGTGCCGCAGCTTGGAGTGGTAAATACTGCATTACAGCTTATGCGGGCGGTATACGCTTTGTAGCCCCCATTCATGTCGGCAACCTAGTCGAAGTGAATGCCAAGGTAATCTATACCGGAAAAACCTCCATGCACATCGCAATTGACGTACAGGCTAGCGATCCCAAATTCCTGAAAAACCATCTCACCACTCATTGCATCGTGATCATGGTAGCAGTGGATGAAGCTGGAAAACCTTCACTCGTGCCTGAATGGGTTCCGCAAACCAAAGAAGATCAGGAATTACGTGCTTCCGCGATCCGATTAATGAACATGCGCACTGAGATCGGTGAAGAAATGGAAGCGCACGTCAAATATCTGAAAAATTAAAGGTATATCCTGCGCTTTGGCCTCTTGGTAGGAGCGCTTGTCATCGAACTGTCATCAAGCTTTGTTTAAATCCATGCCCATCTTTGGCTCATGGATTTAACGCTTTTGTTATGGCGATTACCCTAGATAAAATCACCCTCACCGAAACGACCCTCACCAATCCCAAAGCGGTCGAATATCAATGGGTAAGAACGCTGTATGTTCAAGGCTATCAACCAGAAGCGATTAATCACTACATTCAAGCTTGCTTTGGGGGAGATGCCACTTTCGCCGATCTTTTCCGACGAGTGGCTATGCATGAAGAGAGTTTGTATCTGCTGTTACAATACTTAAATTGTGCGCCTTCCAGCCGTGAGTTCTAATTTTTTTGCACCGGTTGATGTCATTACAACTCAATATCCGATCTGACTCGCATCCTCTATTTGTTTCACTGTTGAGAAACAGGGTTGTGCTTATACTGGCAACCGTTTCGCAAAACTGGTTATCCTAATCCTTAGTCATAAAAAAACCCGAGCTAAGCTCAGGTTTTGGTTACAAAAACTGTTAGTCGTGAACTAGTAAGGAATAGAGCTAACAGCCAGCTATGCGTAACGCCAGAATTGAAGCTTCTTAACTTGTCGGCGGCCAAACCAATTAATGTTAAGAAGAGACAAAATGGGCGACTCTACGTCGCCCTTATCGTTATTATCCTTTCACACCGCCAGCGGTAAGTCCTCCGACAAGCCAACGCTGTGCAAGTAAAAATACGATCGTGATTGGAAGTGCTGAGAGCACCGCAGCGGCGGCAAAATCCCCCCACAGATAGTTCTGAGGATAAAGATACTGCTGCATACCAACCGCAAGCGTGTATGAGTTTACATCAGAAAGCAGCAAAGACGCCACCGGAACTTCACCCACCACACCAATAAATGACAGAATGAATACCACCGCAAGGATAGGCACAGATAACGGAAGCAGCACCAATCTGAACGCTTGCCATGGTGTAGCGCCATCCAAAGCTGCGGCTTCTTCTAATGAACGGTCGATAGTTTCGAAGTAACCTTTAATGGTCCAAACATGCAGCGCAATCCCACCAAGGTAGGAGAAGATCAGCCCACCATGCGTGTTCAAGCCCAAGAAGGGAATGTACTGCCCAAGCTTATCAAACAAGGCATACAACGCGACCAAGGCCAGAACTGCAGGGAACATTTGGAAAATCATCATCGCTTTTAAGATGGTTTCTTTGCCTTTAAAACGCATACGAGCAAAGGCGTAAGCCGAAGTAGTAGAAAGCGCCACAATCAATACCGATGTAATGCCCGCCACTTTTACCGAGTTCCACAGCCATGTCATGACAGGAAAAGGGGGCGGTGTCACTGTGCCATCAGCATTTTGTACTGCAATACCCAATGCTAGCTTCCAGTGCTCCAATGAAGGACGATCCGGAATCAAGCTGCCGGTTGCGAAGTTACCTTCGCGAAACGAGATCGCGACAATCATCAGTAGTGGGAAAATAATTAACGCTAGGAACACCCAGAGTGTCGCATGGGTTGCCCACACGCGATACTTGAGAGATTTGCCTTGTACCATCGCCATATGAATGCTCCTTATTGTTGGCTCAGCTTAGTAAAACGCAGGTTGAGCAGCGCTAACGCGCCCACTAGCAAGAAGATCAGCGTCGCAATCGCACTCGCCAAACCAAAGTCTTGACCGCCACCACCTTCAAACGCGATGCGGTAGGTATAACTCACCAGAAGATCGGTATAACCCGCAGGCTCAGAAGTACCGATGCGGTTTGGCCCACCTTGAGTTAAAAGCTGAATCATCACAAAGTTGTTGAAGTTAAAAGCAAAGCTGGCAATCAATAACGGAGTCAGCGGTTTGATCATCATCGGCAAGGTGATTTTGGTGAAGTTGTTAATAAAATTCGCACCATCAATCGCCGATGCTTCGTACAAATCATCAGGAATCGCTTTCAGTAAGCCCATACACAAGATCATCATGTAAGGGAAGCCAAGCCAAGTGTTCACAATTAACACCATGGTTTTGGCCATTAACGGATCTGAGAACCAAGCAGGGCTTAAGCCAAACAAGCCATTGAGCACCATGTTAATCTCACCGAAGCTCTGGTTGAACAGGCCACGGAAAATCAAGATCGAAATGAAAGCAGGCACCGCGTAAGGCAAGATCAGCAGCACACGATAAATCGCACGTCCTTTCAATGCTTCCCATTGCACCACGCTGGCTAATACAAGACCGATCATCAGGGTGAAAATCACCGTCAGTACCGAGAAAATCACCGTCCAGATGAAGATGTTGATAAACGGCTCTTTGATGCCATCATCTTTCCATACTCGTTCAAAGTTGTGTGTGCCAATTGACACCACAAATCCTGGTGAAACTCGCTCACCGACAAATTCGCCGCTCTCATTGATGGGTTGATAAAAACCAATCTCCATATTGGGGCGCAACGTCTGACCGGATTGGTTGTTGGTGAGTGTTTCACCATCATCCTGCAAGGTATAGAGGGGTTTCACCGCAGCAAATTTACGTAGGCCACTCATGCGAATGTCTTCACCATCAGGGAAATGCAGATCGATGCCGCTCAGTTGCGTGCGATACCCAACGATGGTCTTAATCGGCTCGATGTCCCCCTCAATGCCACCAATCGCTTCAAGGTTAAGATCCGACGGAATATTGCTGCTGAGAGAGAAAGGAGGAGTAGCTAAACGCTCTTCACCATTTTCAATCACCAAACGGTAGCCTTGCTCGGTGTTATAAAGTTGGAAAGCATAACTCTCACCACTTTGGAAGGTTTGATCCATCAACACCGATTGTGTGCGCTCAAGAGTAAGCTGGTTTTTCGCGCTGTAGTTTGTGAAAGCTAGGCCAACGGTGTAGGCCAGTGGGAACAGAATAAACAGAATCATCCCCGCAATACCGGGATAAATATAACGATGTGCGTAAGTTTTACGACTACCGAAAACATACAGTGCCAAAGTGGTGAGGATCAGCGTCAGCAATGCAAACGCTACCTCCCCACGAGAATACATAAGAATGGTTGCGTAGCCATTCACGATACCTACCGCGCCAAGTACTGCCCATTTTAAAAACGCACGTTTGTCGGCTGGACGTACCGCAGTTGGATCGGACATAGCCTGTGTACCTTGAACTGACTGCATAAAGAACCTGCTAGCGTGTTGTTACCAAGAAATGCGGAGGGGGAAAATCTCCCCCTCCAAGGTGTGACGATGGGTTATTTCGTCATCTGTTTTTCAGCGTCTGCCAGTGCAGCATCGACGGTTTGACGGCCATCAACAATGTTAACAATCGTATTTTTCGCAGCACCCCAGAATGCGCTCATTTGGGGGATGTTGGGCATGATTTCGCCATTCATCGCGTTATCCATGGTGGCAGCGATGCGTGCATCTGCATCCAATTCACGTTGGAAAGAGTTCAACGCGACCGCACCTAATGGCTTGTCGTTGTTTACCATACGCAGACCATCGTTAGTCAGCAGATAGTTTTCGATGAATTCCACCGCCAGATCTTTATTTGGAGAAGCGGTGCTGATGCCGGCGGTGAGAACGCCAACGAAAGGTTTTGACGCTTGGCCGTTAAATTTAGGCAAAGTGGTCACACCGTAGTTGATGCCCGATTTCTCGATGTTGCCCCAAGACCACGGACCGTTGATGGTCATCGCGGTATTACCTTGGTTAAAGGCAGCTTCAGACACTGAGTAGTCCATATCTGGGGAGATCACGCCTTTATCCACTAGGCCTTTCACGAAGTTCATCGCTTCTTTTACGCCTTTGTTGTTGATGCCAGCATCTTTCACATCATAGCCATCAACACCGTATTTGAATGCGTAACCGCCATCAGCCGCCATCAAAGGCCATGTGAAATAAGGTTCTTTCAGGTTCCACATGATGGCTGATTTGCCTTGTTTTTTCAGTTTGGCATCCAGCTCAGCCACTTCTTCCCAATTTTTTGGTGGGTTTGGTACTAAATCTTTGTTGTAAATCAGCGATAGGGATTCCACTGCAATTGGGTAACCAATGATCTTGCCATTGTATTTCACTGCATCCCATGCGAAATCGACAATGCCTTCTTTAACCTTTGCAGAAGGTTTGACCTCAACCAGTAGACCCGCATCTGCGTAACCACCAAAACGGTCGTGAGCCCAGAACACAATATCAGGACCATCACCGGTTGCAGCTGTTTGTGGGAATTTATCTTGCAATCCATCAGGGTGAGCGACGGTCACTTTTACCCCCGTGTCGGCTTCGAACTTTTTACCGACTTCCGCCAGACCGTTATAGCCTTTATCACCATTGATCCAAATAGTGAGTTGTCCTTCTTCAATAGCAGCATGGGCACCAAACGAACCAAGAGCCACCAGAGTGCTCAGCGCGACTGTGCTTAGGGCATTTTTCATGTTCATATCCTTTTATTTTTGTGTTGTAGGGCTCACCAGGAGGTTTTGCCGTATTTCGCCATTTATCATCAGTAAAAATCGCGATTTACTCATCCTCCTGCCCCCTACGCCCTCGATATTATGGCGTATTTTCGTGATCTCTATCGGCTGACGTGAGCGAGCTAAATCACAAAAAACAGGTTTGATGTGATCCTACTCAACTTATCAGCCCTCAATAATTTGAACTGGATCTAACTACGCCTTAATGCCCCTCCTCCACCTCCTCCTCACCTACTCCCCCTACAAAAAAACAGATGAGGAGGATGTATCATTTGCTCCTTTCACAGAAACTAGCCTCATCCCATAGAGGATGGTAAGAGCCTTTCCAGTTCACGGTTTGTGGCTGGTTCCACCGCCAAGTGGGTTGTCGATATAAAGTCATGTTTGTGGTGAAAGCATTACGGGAGAGACATGATTTTGTGTAGGGGGAAACAACTTACTTTTCGCGGCAGTTGGGTGAATGGCTTCATAGCCGGAGCGTTCACCCTTTCTTTTCTTACCCAATAAGGCGGCGCTGCCCATGAAACCACATGATGTGGTTCACCTTATCCAATTCCTACTGTTATTGCGTGCACAATAATTCATATAATGAGCCGCGATAATGATTAAAAATCTTGATCGAGGACGAGCTAGATGGCGAGTGTCACGTTAAAAAATGTATGTAAAGCTTATGGTGATGTGCTGATTTCCAAGAACGTCGACCTAGAGATTCAAGAAGGCGAATTCGTGGTATTCGTAGGTCCTTCTGGTTGTGGCAAATCGACTCTGCTGCGCTGTATCGCAGGTTTGGAAGACATTACGTCTGGCGATCTGTACATCGGTGAGCAACGCATGAATGATGTGGAACCTTCCAAACGCGGAGTGGGCATGGTTTTCCAATCCTACGCGCTTTACCCACATCTCAATTTGTACGACAACATGTCGTTTGGCCTCAAGCTTTCAAAAGCCGATAAAAGCGAAGTTAAAAAACGCGTTGACCATGCAGCAGAAATTCTGCAACTGAGCCACCTGCTCGATCGTCAACCGAAAGCACTTTCCGGCGGTCAACGCCAGCGTGTTGCCATTGGCCGAACTCTGGTTTCGCAGCCCAACGTATTCCTGCTTGATGAGCCGCTATCCAACCTTGATGCCGCTTTGCGCGTGCAAATGCGCTCAGAAATTACCAAACTACAACGTAAATTGGGCTGCACCATGATTTACGTTACCCATGACCAAGTAGAAGCCATGACCATGGCGGACAAAATTGTGGTGTTGGATGCAGGATTCGTGTCTCAAGTCGGCAAACCACTTGAACTGTACCATTACCCACAAAACCGCTTTGTAGCCGGATTTATTGGCTCACCTAAGATGAACTTTATGAGCGTGTTCATTGAAGCGGTTGAAAAAGATCGCGTGCAAGTTCAGCTTTCCAATGGCACCACATTCTGGATCCCAGTCGACGGTACAACCGTGACTCGCGGAGAACGCATGTCGCTCGGCATTCGCCCTGAACATTTGGTCGAAGCAGAGCATGGCGATGCCAAAATTGAAGGCAAAGTAATGATCGTTGAGAAGCTGGGGAACGAAACCCAAGTGTATATGAACCTGAAGGGTTCAGATTCTGACGTGATCTACCGCCAGCCAGACACACTAGATGTCGAAACTGGCGACACGCTCACCATTGGTATTCCCGCACATCGCTGCCATCTATTCCACAGTGATGGCCGTGCTTGCCGCCGTTTACATAAAGAAAAAGGCGTTGATCTTCCCGCATAACCATTTCACCTTTGCTTGCTATGCCCTCTTAACTTAAGAGGGCTTTTTCTTTCTGCCAGTCCGAGGCCTAAGCCGTTCACTCGCCGCCTAATTTTGCAATAAATTGATGTTATACCTCTTGTGAATGCGCCCTCTCTTCCTCTATGGTCTAAAAGTCGAGAGACTCAAACATCAGTTAGGTAATTACATGAACAGTCAGTTAACGCTCAGAGCATTAGAACGTGGCGACTTACGCTTCATCCATAATCTGAATAACAACCGCAACATCATGTCGTATTGGTTTGAAGAACCTTACGAGTCATTTGATGAGCTTGAAGAACTCTATAACAAACACATTCACGACAACGCAGAACGGCGCTTTGTGGTCGAAGATGGCAATAAAAACCTGATTGGCTTAGTGGAACTGATTGAAATCGACTACATTCACCGCAGCGCTGAATTTCAGATCATCATTGCGCCAGAGTATCAAGGCAAAGGTTTTGCTCGCACGTTGATCAATCGTGCGCTGGATTACTCCTTTACTATCCTCAATCTGCACAAAATCTATTTGCATGTCGCGGTGGAAAACCCCAAAGCAGTACATCTGTATGAAGAGTGCGGATTTGTGGAAGAAGGCCACTTAGTCGAAGAGTTTTTCATCAACGGTCGTTACCAAGATGTTAAGAGAATGTATATACTACAAAATAAGTACTTAAATAAAAGCGAGTAAAAACATGGTTAGCTGCAGTCAATACGATTACATTGAACTGGCCTGTTTGTTCCATCTGCCAGTCAAATTAACAATGAAAAATGGTGAGGTGTACTACGGTGTCGCGTCCGATACCCAGCGTAATAGCCAAAAGCAGGAGTGCATTGAACTTCGTGGTGAAGAAGAGACGTGGTTGCTCGAAACTGGGCAGTTAAGTTCAATGGAAGCCTTAAGTGAACAGCCCCATTTCTCTGTTATTCATTTCAAATAACCCACATTGAACGATACAAGGCAGCACGGCTGTGGCGAGCTGCCTTGTGTTTTATATTCGGATGACTTGGTGTTGCCGCTTCAAGCCGTTTGTGGATGGTTAACTAGCAATATCCAGTTTATTACCACTCACCCCATTGGTACGAAACCAACCCGCGATACTCACACGATCTGCATGTGCTTCCAGCACTTCATGGGGAAAACGTTCAGAAAGAAACACCACCAAACGCCCCGCTACCGGAGCTAACGTTTCAATCCAGTTGTCCTGTAAATCATAGATTTTTAGCTCACCGCCATCGGCGGGCGTCCACTGTTCATTGAGGTAAAACACCGTGGTTAATTTGCGGTTTTCGTTGCCTCGGAAAGAATCGAGATGCTTAAGATAGAAGTCACCCGCCTCATATTTCGCGAAGTGTGCTTCGTACTCAAACAGTCCTAAAAAGAAATGACGATTCACTTCACGTCGGATCTGCTCCATCCGTTCTAAGTAGTCTTGGATAGGTTGCCCCATTGAAAGATCTAACCACTGAATCTTGTCACTGCGAATATCCGTTGCGCGTTGTGTCTCCTCGTTTCTTCCAATGCGTGCCCGTTTCCAATGTTCAGGAACACACTCTCGTAGTGCTTGCACTTCTTGTGGGTTCAAAAAATCGTCCCACACATACCAACCTCGGTCTGCAATTGCATCCATTAATGCGTCTAACGCCATGATTCTCACTACATGAACAATAAGATGCGCGTTATATCTGGCTTAATCGCACTCAGCAATTCGAGTTATTAATCTCCAAGATCAATATTCCTGATGGATAGACTCAACACCTGATTGGGAACTTATTTGCGGCCTGATAATCCAACAAGCATCTCGCTGAATAAAGGAAAGAACATGATTGTCACAACCACGCCAAACGTTGAAGGTAAACGCATTGTCCGTTACTGCGGAGTGATTGCGGGTGAAGCCATCCTCGGAGCCAATATTTTTAAAGACCTATTTGCAGGGATCCGCGATATTGTGGGTGGCCGCTCCGGAACGTATGAGCGTGAATTAGAAAAAGCCCGCAGCCTAGCCCTAGAAGAGTTGCAGCAGCAAGCCGCAGCATTAGGTGCCAATGCCGTGGTCGGTATTGATTTAGACTATGAAACTTTCGGTAAAACCAATGGCATGTTGATGGTTTCCATCAGTGGCACGGCTGTCGTTGTTGAGTAGCGCCGATGCTCAGATAAAAACAAAGAAGGCCGTGCATAACGGCCTTCTTGATACTTTTCTCAGCGTTGTAAATAGGAAAGGGCGAAGCAGATTAAGAATTCACTTCCTCAATACCGATATTGTTTTTCGCCCAAATCAGTGCCTGCAAACGATTTTTGGCATTAATTTTCTTAAATACATTATGTAGATGCGTTTTTACTGTATTTTCACTCACAAAGAGCTTGTCTGCGATTTCAATATTAGACGCACCACTACCGAGCAATTTAATGATTTGTTGCTCTCTTTTCGTTAATTTTGCGTACATCTGCGAAGTAACCACTGAGTTACCTGCACGATAATGAAGGATATATTCCTGAGCTAACTTCCGTGTGAGCCACATTTCATCCTGCAAAATTTTACTCATACCTTTGATGAGCGTATCCATATCGTCATCAAGATAAAAGACACCCGCAAGATTGTTCCATTTGAAAAGCTGTTTGTGTTCAATCTCCTGAGGACAATTAATAATCACCTCTTTCGCCTCGGGACAACTGATATGTTTAAACGAGCTGTAATCCGTTAAAACATCATCTGAAATCCTGGAATAGTCAATCAACAACATCTGGATATTACGGCTTTCAGGTTTATTTTCTTCTAGCCACAACTCAGAAAATGGTGTGATTTCCAGCACCACGGGAAGTTTGGACTCTAACGCTTCTTTCAATAATCTGGATTGCATACAAACATCAGAAAGCAATCTAACGTTTAGTTTGTTCCCATCTTTCATTTCACCCCTCCTAACACATCAAGCGAACATGATTAAAACTAACGTTAAGAAAAGGGAAGTCAATGTTCAGAAATTAAGACAACCGATGAACCGATTTCAATCATAAAATTAATCTGTGTAATTCATGAGCTTAAGATAAAATCTCAATATTAAGAATATCAGACAGCAACACGCATATCTTATTGATATATAAAATCAGTTTCTTAGAAGATTGTTAAGGGAGTGTGCATCAAAATTCGTATTTATTCGCTTTTATTCATTTCTTAACGTATCGAACATGCGACAAATGGCTTTCAAAAGGAGGTTTAGTTAGTCTCAACAACATGAAAAGCACATTCCTATGTCTGTGCAATGACATTCTTATTTCAGACTCACTAGAGAACGGAATTTAATTCTTTTTGCTTATATATTTGCCTGATTCCTCAGACATGAATATATGGTTATATTACAGAAAGGCTCATCTCAAATTGAGTATTCATTTTTGAGCCGATTTTCTATTTTGAAAATTATCATAAAGACTTCACTATTTTTCCAAAAAATAGAATAACCAACTTATCCGTTACAACATTTTAAAATCGCTCGTAACATTACTGGGGCAGCTGATAACGATAATCGGCCAGTTCAATAAAGGTAATATGCTAGAATAAGTAATGACATAATATTCAGGTCACTATCCTAGACTCGCTAATTTATATCACTCTCCACCCTTTGAATTGCGACATAAGATCACCATTACCATCTTTCCGAAAAACCTGAAGCGATGACACAAACCGCTGACAGACGGATCGTTTTTTAACGGGATAACTTAATAACACGGTTCATAATCCGGTCTACTTGGGTAGTCCGGATTTTCAATTTCAGAAAGGTCAAAACAATACATCGTTCGGGGAGCCCTAAAACGTTGGCGATAACACCCTTTGATTTACGTGCGGTACAACACCTTAACGACATGCCAACCAAATTTGGTTTTGACTAACTGAGGTGTCAATACTTCACCTTGAAAGCAGGCTTTATCAAACGCAGGAACCATTTGCCCCTGACGAAACTCGCCCAGATCACCACCTTTTTTACCAGAAGGGCAAAGCGAGTATTTTTTGGCTAAAACGTGAAACTTAGCGCCTTTTTTCAGTTGAGCTAAAATGTCGTCTGCTTGCTCTTTATGTTTTACCAGAATATGCAAAGCTGCCGCGGTACGAGCCATATTTTCCCCCTGCTTTATCGAGCCGCGTAGTGTACCCGAACAACAATAAATGTAAACGCATGGCTGAGATCAAAGCAAATCTACCGATTATCGGCTAAATTCAAGCCATTCCGTTGCTGATACGGTAATTTCGGTTAGTATAAGTAAGAGTTCGATCAGATAAAGAAAACATTATGGCTAAAGTCGTCAGTAAAGCGAACCAATCACAAGGAATGTTGATGTTCACACTCAGTGCCCAGCAGCAACTTTTCGCTATTGGCACACTAAAAGTCCGGGAAATTGTCACTTATCAACCAATGACTCAAATCCCTTATTCGCATCACCATGTCATCGGCACCGTCACGATACGTAATTTAACGGTTCCGGTCATCGATATGGCGGCTGCGATTGGTTTTCGCCCAATACAACCGAGTGAATATCAAAAATGCTACCTGATTGTCACCGATTGCCTGCGCACTGTGGTGGCGTTTATGGTGCGCACTATTGAGAAAATCATCGAGTGCGATTGGCGCCACATCGAATCGTCACCGTCCACTGCAGGGCATGATGTTTTTGTTACTGGCATCACTCGCTATCAAGATAAGATTGTGCAGCTGCTCGACGTTGAATTACTGCTTTCTAAGATTTATCCGCAGTATGAATCGTCTAAAGTACCCATGCTGACAGATATTGAGCGAGAGCGCCTGAAACCCTTGCATATTTTATTGGTGGATGATTCTTCAATTGCACGTAAGCAGCTCTCCGACGCTTTAGATAGCATCAATATACCTTACCAAATTTGCAAAAATGGTAGTGATGCGATTGATCTGATGCGCGACATGGCGCAGCAGCATCGTGCGATTGATATTCTCGTTAGCGATATTGAAATGCCAGGATTGGATGGCTATGAATTGGCGTTTGAAGTTCAAAATGATTCACAGCTCAACCATGCTTATTGCATTTTGCACACTTCTCTTTCCAGTGAAATCTGTGTTGACCGTGCGCATCAAGTTGGCGCACATGAAGCACTGGAAAAGTTCAACGCTACCGAGTTGATTGAGGCAATGCTGCGTGGCGCAAAGAAACTGGAAAGTCAGCGTTTAAAAGTACATTAAAGCCCTGCTTACCCAATACTTGTGGCAGCATCTCGATTCATACTTATACGCAAGTCGAGATCGCTGCCGATAGCATTAAAATGGCCATATATCGTGCCAAGATTTCTCATAATGCCGCAGCCACACTCGTAGCTGATTTGATAAACTCTCTTGCTCCTCGGCAGAAAATCCCGACAGTAACTGTTCTTGCAAAGCCACGTATTCCAACAGTAATACTTCTACACGGCATACCCCTTTCTCGGTGAGAGTCACTTCAACGTTACGCCGGTCATAGATACTCATGCCCCTCGTTAGTAAGCCTTTTTGTTCCAAACGATTTAGGCGGTTGGTCATCGCACCTGAACTCAACAATAAACTGGCTTGCAAATCAGAAGGGGTCAAACAATACGGAGCTCCAACTCGACGCAAAGTCATTAATACTTCAAACTCTCCCGCCGTTAGCCCAACTTGCTGATAAAATCCCATCATCAACCGCTCAACACGCTTGGTAATTCGTAGTAAGCGATCTATCACCGACATCGGTAACGTATTTAACTCAGGGTTTTCATTCGCCCACTCTCTTTGCACTCTATCCACAACATCCATCGCCCTTTTCCCTGTCTGAATGTTCGACGCCTCGCCCTTCAGCTACCGCTTTCAACGCTTACAACCATTGGGCTACAGTGGTTAACGACACATCAATATCTTAAAAAACGTGACCTGCCGTTCAGGCAAAACAATTTTGCAGCGTTTCTGCCTTAAATCCGCTAATCTTAAGTTTATGAAGATATCTTGCATATTCGAATGAAGTGATGACGACTGAAGATTTCAAAAAATCCACTGCTAACTTAAAAAAAGCGGTTCCGTTGATGATGAAGCATCACGTAGCAGCCACACCCGCGAATTATGCATTGTGGTATACCTATGTTGATCAAGCAAATCCACAACTCAACACTGAGATGGATAGCATACTGAACAATTTTGGTCTTTGCCCCCCAGCCTCGGGCGAGCATTTATATCAGCAATACATTGCGACAAAAGCTGAGATAAATATCAATCAGTTGCGCGCCAATGTTGAAGTTTTATTAGGCGAGATCAGTAGCTCGATGACAGACACTCTCAGCGACACAAGTGCCTTTGCCAACATCATAGATAAAAGCTTTAAAGAGTTAGAAAGAGTTGAGCAAGATAATCTTTCCATTGAAGAGGTGATGACGGTAATCCGTCAGTTGGTCAGTGAATCTAAAGATATTCGCCACTCAACCAATTTTTTGAATAATCAACTGAATGCTGCCACGCAAGAAATTTCACTGCTGAAAGAACAGCTAGCAAAAGTTCAAAAAGATGCGCTGTTTGATAGCTTATCTGGCCTCTATAATCGACGAGCCTTCGATGGCGATATGTTTACGTTGATCCATGCTGGCCATCCCGTCAGCTTAATCATGCTTGATATTGACCATTTTAAAATCCTCAACGATACCTACGGCCATTTGTTTGGTGACCAAATCATTCGTGCGATAGCTAAACGCCTACAAAGTCTGTGTCGTGATGGCGTTACCGCCTATCGCTATGGTGGAGAAGAGTTTGCACTGATTGCCCCCCGTAAATCGATGCGGATCGCGCGACAGTTTGCAGAGTCAGTGCGACGTTCAATTGAGAAACTGACGGTGAAAGATAGACGAAGTGGCGAGTCTGTCGGCAGCATCACTGCCTCTTTTGGAGTCGTAGAGAAAATCGATGGCGATTCTTTAGAGTCCTTAGTCGAAAGAGCAGATGCATTACTGTATGACGCGAAAAACCTAGGCCGTAACCGAGTGATGCCCATTTAACGCCATCCATATAAGGTCTTAGAATACACGGCGTCATCCCCATACAAAAAGCCAAGAGCACACCTGCACTCTTGGCTTTTTTGCGTTTTATGCTTTCAATTAATGAGCGAAACAATCACCCAAGAAATACTCATCACCATTACGTGCGGTATATTCTTTTTCTTCAATTCGTGCCTGTGGGCGGCCTTGCTCATCACCTTTAATCAAACTGACCCAATGGCGAATAGTGGTACTCGGTTGCATCTGTTCGTCGCTATGATTCAACACGGTACAGGTTTCTAATTGAATATCGGCAATTTCGCGCAATTCAATACACCCAGTCCCTCGTTGACAACCTAACGTCAGCTCAACATGACTCCCTTGCCCATCACGAAATACAATGTGACTCGGATTTTCTTTGCTACCATTAAACGCTACAAATTGCTTAGGGTATTTCAAGCCACTATGACGACCATCATGGAAGTAAGCCAGCAAGTGATTGTAATCAATGACATATGCGGTCACATCTTGATGCGTACCACTTTCTAGCGGAAAAAGTCTATCCAGCAGTTGTTTCGCTTTGATTTGCTTCTCACGTTGCTGATTGGCAGCGACCGTTTCTACGGCGAACACAGCTTCAGCGATAAAGGGTTTGTTTTGGTGTTGGATTTCTGTTTTATCAAACGTCAGCATGTTCATCGTTGTTCCCTCATCCAGATCAAATTGATTTTTCTGCAAAGACACTGGCGATCTTTTCGCCGGATTTGTGACTTCGCTTACTTGGTAGACTAGCGGATTTTTGACTACAATTTCACAACAAAAATTTTACAATGTGAATTTTACAAAATGAGTGTGTCTAAAAGTTTAGTTCGGCAGTCCCATTTTCTGGGAACTAAAGTCAGAAATCTGAGGAAAAGAAACCACTTAACGATGGAGGATCTTTCTGCTCGTTGTGTTCGTGTCAGTCCAGAATACGCTCCTTCTGTGTCTTACCTTTCAATGATTGAGCGTGGAAAACGGGTACCAAGTGTCGAAATGCTGGAAGTGATCGCGGAAGTTTTTCAAAAAGATCCGATTTGGTTTCTCGATGACGAACCTGAACAAGTGGACATCACGCCAGAAAAAGGCAACCGAGGCGGGATCAGCGGTATGGCGCTTGAGCCTAGTTTTCTTTTTTCTAATGACATCTTACAAATTGCCATCCCTGAGATGCTGTCTCAAACGGGGATCACAGGACGTCAATTTGCCCACCTATTAATACGAGCCCATCAAGAAAGCTTGCAGAATCACTTCCCCGATCTAGAGCGTGCCGCTGAAGAAGTAGGCCTAAAACGCCTTAATTTGTCAGTCACAGATTTGCTGGATATTGCCAAAAGTCTTGGTTTAGACGTGCGCTGGGTCAAGCGCACTCCCCATGATGTTACCGATGAGCTGGGTGTCAGTGCAAAGCAGTTAGTCACTTCATTCTTTGAGCCCCCCGGCCGCATTTACTTGAATGAAATTCTGCGTGAATACCCCACACGGCTTAAATATGACCTTGCGGTGTATATTGGACACAATGTGTTGCACAACAAAGACGGCTTAAAAAGTGTTTTGTCGGTCGGACATACTCAAGGTTGGGATGAAATGGTCGACACTTCCCCATCTTCTGAGCTTAACTCGCAAGATATTCTGCAAGCGTGGCGGGATTTTGAGTCCAGTTTTTTTGCAGGAGCCCTACTCTGCCCTAAAGTGCCTTTTAGACAATTGCTGGATCGTAATGGTTATGAAATCAGCGTGCATCAAAAGGCTGGAGTATCGCCTTCAGTCGCAATGCGGCGAATGACCGTCGTTTCGCCTTATCCACATTGGCATTATTTTGATGCTTATGGTGAAGGGAAACTCAAAGCCGTTTATCGAGGAAATGGCATTCCCCTCCCTTGGGGCAATATGCGTAAGGTGAACGATCCATGCCAGCATTGGGCGGTATTTCGTAGACTTTCACAACCACAAAATGATAGTTCAGCGCAGATCTCCATTCTTACCGTTGGTGACGAACCACGGATTTATTGCTGTGAATCGATTAATGTGATCGATCCTGCGGGGAACAATCGGGTGCTGTGCGCTGGCATCGATCTTAACCCGGCAATTAATGCCCAAGGTGGCGATGCGCTTGCGATAGCTCAGGAATTGAAAATGAGTTGTGTACAAAAAGGAGGAACAACGGCCATACCAGCGCCCATCAAGCGTGATTTACGTACCATCGCCAAAATTCTCAATATCAACTGGGTTGAACGTGGTATTGAGGGTGACGCCAGACTCATCTGCTCACGCGGAGCCGTATGCCCCAGGAAACCGAAATGTTATGGTGAATGCGGCGGATAAAAAAAGGCCAACCACAAGAGGTGTGATTGGCCGTCTATAAGTGTGAACAAGGGTGTTCACTAACAACGTCAGTTGGCTAGGTGACCCTCGGCTTAGAAGGGTCAATCTAATTAATGCAGGTTACGTGCCAACTTTAAATTCGACACTTTTGTAGTAAAATCGCATAAATTATGAGCAGTTTCATTGCAGCTAAACTCATAGAAGACTGACAACATGCAAAATTTTTGCATTTTGCAAAAGTTAAGTTTCGCAAAATGCATTTTTAGAATTGATGTAGTGGATTTTGTCTACGCTTGGCGGCATACATGCGCTGATCGGCTAACTTAAACATCTCATTAGGATCTGCAAAGGCGCGATTATACAAGGCATAACCAATACTGACGCGAATGTTAATCAGCTGGCCTTCATATACAATCGGGGTTTCAGAAATGTTCGTCAAAATCGTATCACACACTTTCAACACATCTTGCTCACGATGAACTCGCGGTATTAAAACCAAAAATTCATCTCCTCCAATTCGTGCGACTAAATCAGAAACACGTAAACAAGATTTAATGCGTTCTGCACAAGCCACTAAAACTTTATCGCCAGCAATATGTCCATACGAATCATTGATTGTTTTAAAGCGGTCAATATCAATATTCAATAAGGCAAAATTACCTTCACTATCAGAACGTTTGGCATTTTCAAAATAGGTATCAATGGTACAAATAAAATACCGCCGATTGGGCAGATGGGTTAAGGGATCATGTAAAGAACGCTCTTCTGCCAAATGATATAGCCGCACAATTACACCAAAACCAAGTAGCAAAAGCATGAGTATCGAATAGCCAATCAAGCGCACGATATGCTGTTCATACCAAGGTAAAAGTTGCAGTAGATTTTGTGTCTCTGCGACAGCGATTTGCCAACTTCCATAAGGGAAATAAACGGTTTCTTTTGCAAAAGCATGTTGAAAAACTTGTGGGTCTCCCCAAAACACTTCGCCATCACTGCCTAAACTATCTCGACCGCGGATAGAAAGCTGGAAATTCTCAGCAAAGCTTTGAAGTTTCGTTGAAGAGAGCAAAGACTCCCAGTCCATCACAACGCTAAGAACGCCCCAATAGCGGCTATTCGTTGGTGGGTCATAGAATATCGGCTCTCGGATCACCAGTGCTTTTCCACCTTGAACAAGGTTAACCGGCCCAGAGACAAAAGTTTGTTTTATTTCACGCGCTTTTTTTATCGACTCCCATTGCAACGGAACGGTTCGATAATCCAAACCAAGAACGGCATGAGATTGAGAAAGAGGATAACTAAAAACCACCACATCATTGGGTGCGATACCTAACGCTCTTAAATGGTCGCTGCTTCTCATTACCGCAGCAGACAATTGCTCCCAATGGTAGATTTTTAGCTCAGGATCTAACATTACGAGCGGGGTCAAACTTTTTACCGCATAGATATCGGCAAGAACCTCGGCTTCCAACTGAAAACGCACTGCGGATAACTCTTCTTTCGCATGCTGGCGAAGATCATTTTGTAAGATAAGTCGTTGATTGAAGTTAAGCGATTCAACCACGCCAATTCCGAAGAAGAGTAATGACAAGAAAAAAACCGTGATATATCGATTATTGTGTGAGGTTAACCCCATCCCTCAACCCTCAGCTTTATTATTGATTTTTGTTTATAAGTTACTGAGTGAATCACGCGATTCATTCGCAAGCAAACCCAAACAACTTAGGAGCATAACCAAAAGCCTTGTTCTCCAATAGAAGGGCAATTTGACATCTTAAATTTCACGATCAGCCTATCTACTAAGATTAACCCAAATGTACAATAAAGAAACCTATTGATTACAGAATTATAAATATAAACCATGATGAGCACGCTTATTTTAAATAGATATTCTCCTTCAGGGAAAATTACTCTGCTCGATGGGCAACTTGAGTGGTTTCCACAATTCCTAGCACTCCCACAAGCAGAAGAGGCTTTGACACAATTAAAAGCAGAGTTGAACTGGCAACAAAAAAGCATCCGTTTATTCGGTAAAAGCGTTCTTCAACCTCGGCTTATCGCTTGGTATGGCGAAGAGGATTACCGCTATTCAGGGTTAACGTTGTCTGCACAGCCCTTCCCTGAACGACTCGCGCAATTAAAAACGCAGTGCGAACAGGCGGCTAATACGAGGTTTAACTCGGTGTTGGCAAATCTTTATCGTGATGGACAAGATTCGATGGGATGGCATCAAGATAATGAGCCTGAATTAGGCACAAACCCGACAATCGCTTCCTTGTCACTGGGTGAAAGCCGTCGGTTCTTGCTGCGCCATAAACACGATCCCAAACTCAAAATAGAATGTGAATTAAGTCATGGCGATTTACTGATCATGGCGGGAACTACGCAACATTTTTGGCAACACGCGATCCCTAAAACTCGGCAAACCAAGCAGCTGAGGATCAATCTCACTTTTCGTAATATCCGCTTATAAACGGACCGCGTTTCTGACATAGCATTAACGGTAAACTCACATCACGGCTGTACATCTCCGTTAAAGTTCATTGGTTTAAAAAGTGAACAATATCGACTGGGTACAGCAAAAATGCACAAAAAAATGATCGTTATGTGGTCAGCCCTTATTACCGCTCTAACGCTAACCACAACCTCTACTTACGCACAGACACAGGCGTTGCTAACCCCTTATCAAGACGCAGATAGCATACGATCCTTTTCCGACCAACCTCACCGACAGGGAATAGAACAGGGTTCTGTTGCTTCGCTGTCTTTTCAAGACACGGCGGCTATAATTCGCCACACGTATGAAACACTGTTGTTTACGTTGCCCGGCTTCAAAGAGGGACATTACGCTCTGCGCATGTACCGACAAACCCTCGACGACAAATATGCCGCCGCGATTGGCAGTGATTTAGCGCGTGTAGCGAGCCGTTTAAATTACTTTGCCGAAGATGTGCATAGTCCAGAACAGATTCAACGTTATGCGCAAAAACGCTTGAACAGTTATCAAAAAAGCCAAGATGAACGGACTCAACGCCGTTTTTCCGCCACCCAAACTATGCCGGAGTACCTGTATTTAGGTATCGATTTATTAGGCTCGATGGCTCGCGCTAACGAATATGGGCTCAAGCACAAAGACGATGACAAACTACGCCAAGTCTTACGACGTTATGACTTTACCCCTTATGCGACCAACACTGGGATGATCGAAACTTGGGCGGCTCAGTTAGCCAATCAAGTTTATTGGTTGCGTCAATTGGGTGAGCAAGATGTGGTAGAACCGTTTATTCAAGCTTTTCGAAACACGTATCCAGATCAACGAGATAGCACACTCGATGATCAGCAATACGGCAATAAGTTGTACGGTATGACGCACATTATTTTTGCGGATTCAGAGTATTACCAACACTTCGTCAGTGAACAACAGCATCAATGGATCTATGATTATTTCCGCACTCACCTCGACACAATTTTACAACGAGCAAAACCCGACATTGTAGCGGAAGTCGGTATTTCATTTTTGCTTGCGGGCCTTGAAGACGATCCGGTGGTGCTGAAAACCCGCCAATTTATCCAGGCACAGGTGGATACACAAAAAGGGATGATCCCATCAACGTCTGGCGATTTTGATCTCTCCCTCGGTGAGCACCGCAATGTATTGGCGATCATGCTACTCGATTGGCGCTCAGTGAACCCAGCTCCGGTTATCAACCAACAACCACAGGTGTTTACTCAGCTTCCTTACGGACTAGTGAAACGCTAAAACCTGCACGCCTATACCGTTTTTAACCTCGCTTTACGCTCCGTGAAGCGAGGAATTATTCCGTTAATCACGGTTGTCACAATAATCAACACTAAACCCAGTTGTTGAGTGACCCCATATTCCACATCAAAAAACAGCATTTGCCATAACGCACTAAACAGTAAATTTGTAAAAATCAGTGGGGCAAGCTGTGAACCAGATTTGGCCAAACGATAGGCTTTGGCACGGAAAACCTGTGTATTCACGACCAATACAGAGGCCAAGATTAAAGCACCAAGAGTGAACATCCCCTCCTGATCAAAACCAATTCCGGTTATCGAAGTTAAATCCCCATTCCAAGGAACTAGCAATAAGAGTGGGCTCAGTAATAAAGCAGCAACCAAAAACGTCCAAGCGTGGATTTCAATGGAACGCATATCACTTTTGGCTGCACGGAACAAACTCAGTTGAGATCCCGCATTAAAGAACCCAGCCCCTAATCCTGTCAGCAACTCTGGCCGCCAAATAATACTTCCCGTATTTCCTGCCAACATCATGACACCGATCAATATCACACATACGCTCACTACCGTTCGCCAAGCCAATTTCCCACCCCAGAGTAGTTTTTCAAATATCGGGATGAACAACGGACCGGTACTGAATAGCACCACACTTTCAACCAGCGAAAGGGCTTGTAATGAATAGATGAAACAGAGTTGGCTACCCGCAATACAGACAGCGCGAATCATCAAAGAAAATAACATATTTTTCTGTGGCCAACGGAAATGAGTAAATTGCATCGCAATCAATAAAAATAGGGCGGGAATAATAAAGCGTAAAAAACCTAGCACGGCAATCGGCATCATCTGTGCGAGGTATTTACTCAAGAGCCCGGTCAACGACAAGCTGAAAGTCGATAACAACATGAACCACACTGGAAATAAATAATTAGGCATACCACTCTCCTTACATTGCCCCTAGTGTAAGGAGATGACGGCATAAAAAATAACGAGTAATATTAACCAGACATGTTAGTTAAACTTACAAGTTTGGTAATGCGTAAACTCATCCCACTCAAATCCCTTTATTCCTTTGTTGCCGTGGCGGAAACGGGCAGCATGACGCTTGCAGCAGAAGCATTGAGTGTCAGTCACTCAGCCGTTAGCCAAGCGATAAAAGCGTTAGAGCAACAGCTGGATCAACCCCTTTTTCATCGTGTAGGTCGTCAAGTTATACTTAATAGTAATGGTAAACGTTACTATCAAAAGGTCGCCCCAGCCCTAGAACAAATCGTACAAGCCACTGAATCACTACTCAAACCGGCATACAGCAATCGTATTACCCTTAATATGATTAACTCGTTAGCTCTGCATTGGTGGATTCCACGAGTGAGCAGCTTTCAAGCTTTCGCTCCAGAAGTCGATGTCCGCATTTCCACTTTAACGGGACCCTTCTCATTAGAAGAACAAGGGGTTGATGTCGCGTTGATTCATGGCCAATTACGCGACTGGCAAAGTTACTACTGTGAGAAATTAGCTGAAGATGAACTGGTGATGGTGATAAACCAAAACGCATTCAAGGACGAACTCACCCCAAAACACGCATTAACGCAGTTCCCTGCTATTTTTGTGAATAACCCGCGACGTCAGCAAGATTGGGAAATTTGGTGTCAAGCTAATCATGTAACGCCACCCACACAGCAGCGCAATCTTTCTTTTGCCGCCTCAGCACAAGCCTTACAAGCCACGCTGAGTGGTTTAGGTTTATTTGTTACTCACCGATTATTTGTCAAACAGGAAGTTGAAAGCGGCATTTTGAAAGAAATTGGGCAGCGTGTAATCCACCCAGATCAAGGTTATTACTTTGCCTGCCATGCCGATAATTTACGTTCTGAAGCCGTACTAAAATTAAGAAATTGGTTGAGTAACGAATTTCAACAAAATAAAAAATCAGCCCAAAGTAGTAGTTGAATATTTATCTTTCTGGATCTGCATCATCTAAAAACAGGCGTTGAATACAATTTGCATATCAAAAAGATGAATAAAATCACACTATTTCGTTTTCTTCGCCCTTCAAATAAGCTAATTTCATCTAAACTTTAGCTAACTTCACAAAATGGTTCGGATTTGGGATGGATAGCTTCGTTGGCAACCAATTAAAAGAGATGACGGAGATGCGCTTTGCTCGTAAGCAGCATATTGTTCTGATCAGCTCTGGCGTTGCTACCGCTATTTTTCTGGTTTTTGCTTTTTATTACTACCTCAATCACCAGTCGTTATCTTGCATCCTACTCTTATTGAGCGGTGTTGCTTCTCTTTTAAATATGGTTTCGCTTAATCGCCACCGTCAACTCCATACACAAGCCGATTTAATTCTCTCCTTAATATTGCTCACCTATGCGGTCGCTCTTGTCAGTAATAATCAAGGGGAGTTATGGCATCTTTTGTGGTTGTACCCTCTTATCACCACGTTAGTCATGATCAACCCATTTCGAATGGGGGTGGTTTATAGCGCTGCGATTTGTTTAGCTATGACGGTTTCCGTCCTATTTCTCCATTATAAAACCGGCGTAAATCACATTGTTCACAGCTATTTTTTAATCAGTTTGTACGCTCTGACGATTATCTGTAATACCGCCTCTTTCTTTTTTTCTAAAGCGATCAATTATATTCATGCCTTATATCAAGAAGGGATTGAAGAGCTGGCCTATCTCGACCCATTAACAGGGTTAGCGAATCGTTGGAGCTTTGAAAACTGGGCAACAGAGAAACTCAAAGAGCAAAATGAAACCAATGGTATTACCGCTTTGGTGTTCCTTGATATCGACAATTTCAAACGCATTAATGACAGTTATGGTCATGATGTTGGCGATGAAGTTTTAAAACATTTTGCCCACCGCTTGCGCAATAACGTGCGCAATAAAGATCGCGCCACCAATCAGCACGACTATTCGATCGCTCGTTTTGCTGGTGATGAGTTTGTCTTACTGCTTTATGGCGTGCGCAGCTTACGCGATCTCGATGGCATTCTTGAACGTATTTGCTCTTTGTTTGTTGACCGTTACCCCGAAACCGAAATGCTCAATCAACTTACCGTGAGTATTGGGGTAGCCATCTACCCTAAAGATGCGATTACACTTTCAGAGCTCACCCGTTGTGCGGATAAAGCCATGTATGCGGCCAAACATGGTGGGAAAAATCAATATCGATATTACCATGATGCTGCCTATCCTCCGCCCATCGAAACGGCATTAAACCTCAATCCTAATGATGCCCTCAATGTGACACCGTTGAAAAAAGCGCATTAATTTGAGCCCATCATATACATAGTCCATAAGCCTACGATACCGAAGACCGTTATCCACACTGCATATCGAACCGTATTAGGCTTATCTGGTTTGGGTTTAACCACGGGTTTTAATGCCGTGCGTTTGGCGTGCTGTATGAAAGAAGGTTGTGATTCTTGCAACTCCTCCCGCTTGTGCTGCGCGTAATTTGCCGTCTGCGTAAAACGCTGCAACTGCTCTTTGGTGAGATCTTGGCTAGGGTCATAATTAGAATACTGATCCGTGTGTTTGGGTAAAATCGCCATCGCTTTTCCTCCCTCTTTAGTTGCGTCCATTACAATAAGTTTACTGGCTTATTACACGTTGGCTTACGCCATCAAAGTGAATCATTCAAATTTCTCGAATATGAGCCTCAATTTCCCCTGCTGCTCATCTTACTCTCACTTCTCTACAATGACTCTCATCGGCGCACAATCTGCAATGGAGAAGCCTCATGCTTAAAGACCGCGAAATTCGCCAGACAGTTCCCGCACAGCCAACATCCGATGGGGATGGTGTGAAAATTCAACGTATCGCTGGGTTTCAACACCCAAACTTTTCACCTTTTTTGATGCTAGATGAGTTAAAAGCGGACAGCCGTGCTGATTACGTGGGCGGATTTCCACCACACCCACATCGTGGCATTGAAACGCTGACGTACATGTTGCAAGGACACTTCCAACATCGCGATCACATGGGCAACATTGGTGAGCTGAGATCCGGTGGTGCGCAATGGATGGCAGCGGGGCGTGGTGTTATCCATAGTGAAATGCCCATTATGCAAGAAGGGCAGTTACACGGTTTTCAAATTTGGATTAATCAGCCCGCTCGTGACAAGATGTCACCAGCTAAATACCATGATTTTCAACCAGAGAGCATTGTTGAATATTCTCAACCACAACAAGGCTTACTGCGTGTCATCGCCGGATCCATCACTGTGGATGGCGAAGCGATCACCGGACCGTTAACGGATACGGGAGTGGCAACCAGTGTTGCAGATTGGAGAGCAGAAGCAGGACAGCAGATTCGCTTCGACACTCCCGAGCACTTTAACGCGATGTTGTATGTCTACCGTGGCAATATCACCATTGGTCAGCAATCTCTCAGTGCTGGAAACATGGCAATGCTTTCTGCTGGAGAACGTTTGACGATCGAGGCTCAAAAACCTAGCGGGTGTTTAATATTGATGGGAGAACCGATCAATGAACCTGTCGTGCATTACGGGCCATTTGTAATGAACAGTATGGCGGAAATTGAGCAAGCGATTCGCGATTACAACGCAGGCCATTTTGAAAACTACTAGCCAATGCTCAATTGAGTTCGATGGAAAACACTGAAATCCGATTTCGGCAGACACCCTTTCTCTCCCTCTCAATGGGAATAAATGATCGGGCGTATGCCTTATAGCTCCCTCGTTTGGGAAAACCATGTGAAATCCACTGCCAATTCCAACTTTAAAGAACAGAACTTTGCCTAAACAACAGGTGCTAAAAATGGGAATTTAGCCAACTAAATTCCCCTAAGTCATCACGTTGTTTGAACCCATGCAGTCTGCTTTTAGATGGATAGAGAGATCATCGATGGTTTGCCACACCTTTTGCGGTGTGGCTTTTTTTATTAAGCAGGTAAAAACTCACACAAGTAGGCTGTTGCAACTTCCACCTGGAGATCAAAAGAGGAGTTACCCTCAACATCAAATGCCTCACCTGCAGTGAAGGTTGTCCAGTTTTCTTCACCGGCACGTTTAATGGTCAACGCCCCTTTCACAACGGTCATACGCTCAGGTGCACCAGTACCAAAAGTGTATTCACCCGCCGCCATAACACCCACAGTGCTTTCACCGTCTTGTTGGCTAAATCCCAGTGACTTTACTTTGCCATCAAAATACACATTTTCCTTAATCATTTTTTCTTCCTGTCTGTTGTATTCATTACTGCAGCGTATGAACTGCAAAATCCAAGCGAGAGTTGTAACTCATCGCCTGAGTTTGTACAAGAGTCACCAATGGATGAACTAAACTAAAATCAATAACAAAAGATCGTGAATCGCTTTCAGAACTGCACAACGTCACTCACCGTATCTAAGAGTCTCGTCAGCAAACACGAAATATATCTGGACATAGGATCACGCTTTTACCGTATGGCTTTTGCGGTTACATGTGGCTTAGCCCAATCTAAGCGCGGGCATAAAATTACGACTTTTGACGTATATTATGCTGCTTTATTCAATGATTTTTTATTATCCTATAGCCATCAGGATCGTCAGTAAGGTGTGATTTACGCTACCTATGACCTAAATAGACATCCATCGTCATCATGAATTTTTCGGCCAAGTGAGCACATGTCAAAAGAACTGGTATTTAAATCCGTATTCTGGTCATCACTCTCCATTTTAGGCGTTGCATTTGCCATGCTGCTGTATGTGAGCTACCAAGATTACGTTAATCCTAAACACGTTTTTGGATCTTGGATTGAGATTGGAGCACCGAGTTATCAAACCGAAGTGCTGCGTTTTAATGAACAAGGCGTGTTTCGTAATGATCGATTGATCAGCACGACTTTCGAATTTGATGGTGTCGCCATCACCATTCGAACCGGAAATGGAACGTTTGTTTATGAGCTAGCAGGAACATTCAACTCCCCGCAGCTCAAGCGCATCCAACCCACTAATCCCACTCAACGGTTTATTCGTGAAGGGTTTGAATACACTGTGAACGATCAGGGCAATAACGCAACGCAGATCAGACGGTCTGCGTTGTCCGAACATTTCAACGAAAAATAATCACTTACCTAGCACCCTATTGCTCTCGGCAAAACCTCTTTCGCACTATGCTCTTGCTCCCGTTGTGCCAACCAATACAGTCCTATCATTCCTAAGCACAACACAAAACAAAATCCATATAACCATTGAGCATTCAAGTACTCAATCATCATGCCTCCGGCCAGAGGAGCAATCGCAAAGCCTAATGAATACAGTGCGGCAGCCCCAAAATAAGAGCCTCTTAAATGAGACGGCGCTAAACGATCTATCTGTACATTCAGCGTTGGAAATGTAATCACCTCCCCCATGCTCAGAACAAAACAAGCCAAATACCAACCTAAAGGCCACGCTTCAGGTGTAAACATAAACCCAATTTGAGCAACCCCCATCAGTGCCATTCCCAACTGGGTCCGTGTAAATAGAGGTACATTTTCCAACAGTTTCAAGGTGGGGAATTGGAATAAGATGATGGTCATCGTGTTGACCAAAACTAACCCAGCAACCAATTGCGCTGCATCAGCAATACCTGAACGAACAATAACTTGCGGTAATGACGATTCCACCTGCCCATACACAAACATCATCAGGAAGTTTGCCAACATCATTTTAACGAACACACTGTCTTTGCTGATCACTCTTAAAGTGGCAGAAAAATTAGGCAGCAGTGAGCGATCCGGTTTCTGAAAGCGACCTTTGCGTTCCAAGGTAGCCAGTAAAAACAAACCAAACAGAAAATAAGCCACACCTGTGACCATAAACAGCACTTGAGGGTGTGCCAAAGCAAGGGTTATACCGATTAATGGACCAATTGCCCCACCGAGATTGAGCAAGAAATAGCGAACATTAAGTGCTAATTCCCGATCTTTTTCATTCGGCAGATTATCACCAATTACCGCTTTTCCTGGTGCTTCAATCATTGGCCGCATTAGGCCTGTTAATACAATCATGATGAAAAATTGCCAAATCTGATCTGATAAGCCAATTCCGGTATAGGCAACCGTCGCGATTAAAGCCCCGCTGACCATAACCCATTTACGACCAAACTTATCCGATAAATAGCCTGAATAGAGTCCAGTCAAAGAACCGACTAATGCCGATGTGGCTAACATAGCGCCCACTTGTGTCGCGGTCGCGTGATAATCTTGATAGAGAAACACCACTAAAAAAGGCCAAGCCATAAAAAAGCTAGTGCGCGCAAAAAGGGTGCCGACTAACACCGTCCACACCGGAAAGTTAAAACGCCTTACTCTTTCCCACTGAAACAGACTTTCATTCTTTTCCATACTTTCTCCTTCCCTTGTCCACTGACATCACTTAGGCGACTTGTGTCACACTTTGTTTGTTATTTCATCAATATAAAGAGAAAAAATAGGGAAAGATAGCTTAATTTTCCAACACGCCGAGAATAGAGAGAAAGCATCAAATAACAGAATTAACCCTATGATAAACAGGTGGTTATCTATTCTGCTTACCTATAAAAAAGCCACAGAATCATCATGATCCTGTGGCTTTTTAAGCACTTAGCCAGTTTTTATCACTTTAGTATACGTTTACGGTTAAATCTCAATACTTATAGCTTGAAGAATGCCAATTGAGCTTTTTGTTTCTCAGCAAGATGCGAGAGTTCATTACTTGCACTCGCGCTTTGGCTGATACCGGTTACGTTTTGATGTACCAGTGTCGACATGTTCGAAACGTTACGGTTGATATCTTGTGTTACGTGAGACTGTTGCTCAGCCGCTGTCGCGACTTGGGCATTGCTATCGTTAATATCAGAAACCGATTCAGTAATACCAACCAGTGCATCATTCGCTTTCGCGGTCAGCGCTTTATTTTGTGCTAACATATCCAAGCTCAATTGCATGCTGTCATTTGCCGTATTCGATTGTGCTTGCAGCTCTTCAATAATGGCTTGAATCTCTTTGGTTGACTCCTGAGTGCGAGCTGCCAGCATACGGACTTCATCCGCTACCACAGCAAAACCACGTCCAGATTCCCCCGCTCTAGCCGCTTCAATCGCCGCATTCAGTGCAAGCAGGTTGGTTTGATCAGAAACCCCACGGATCACTTCAATCACATTGCTGATTTGCTCAGATTGCTCTTTTAAGCGCAGGACAACTTGAGCGGCATCATTCAGAGCTAAAGCCATATGTTCGCTGGCTTGGTTACTCTCAGTAAAAATCGTTAAACCTGATTTCGCTAGGGCATCTGCTTCACGCGCTGTTGCATCAGCAGAAGAGGCGTTATCACTTACATTATCTGCGGTGCTCGCCAACTCGTTCACAGCAGAAGCAACTTGTTCAATCTCCATCAGCTCCATTTGAGCGTTAGATTCTGCTTGAGTCATTACTGCGGCAAGTTCAGTAGAGGCAGAGGCGACCTCTTCACTGATACGCGTGAGTTGCTCTACCGTAGTATGAAGTTGTTGAACCGTGATATTCACATCTTTGCTGAGTTTAGCAATTTCGTTCTCGCCATCATCATCCGCTTTCACAGACAGATCGCCATGCGCCAGCTTACGCATCACCGATTGCAAACTATTGATTGGCGCAACAATTTGTCCAGATAATAACCATGCAGCCACCACAGACAAAGCTAATACGGAAAGCACAGTGATCATCGCATTACGCATCACTACCGCATTGCTCTGTGCACTCTGTTCCATCGATGTGGTCGCATAGTGGTTCACTCTTTGAGACAACGTATTGATTGCATTAATCATACGGTTGCCCGTTTCACGGAAATTTTGAATGAAAGCATTCGCCTCTTCTGTTGTGGCCATTCCTTGATCTAGTCGACTAAACAACGCCACCATTTTTTGTGATTCCGCTACATAGTTTTCAATGCACTGTTTGGCAACACGAACATCGCGACTAAATTGCGCATCTTGCTCCATCGAGCTTAGTGCCGAATTCACCTCTTTTAGACCATCACGCAGTTCAGCAACGAAGTTATTACGGCGTTCAGCATCATAGATCGCGTATACCGCGCTAATTCGCAGTGGGTAAATGGTATCGTCGACTTGGGCAATCGTATCTTTATAACGCACTAACGCATGTGTGTTATCAGAAATGGTGTGTTGTTCGCGGACTAAGTTAGTTTGAGTTAGCCAAAGAGCAATAACTAAAACCACCATAGTAAATAAAACGGGTAATAAAACTTGTGTTCGAATGGACAAGTTTTTCAATGAAAATGGCATGCATAACCTCTATCAGTATCATGAATGCATCCATGCACATGGGATTATCCCCAAGAAAAACACGGATGATCTTAGATACCAAAAAAGAAAATGTCTAGTTTATATGCTTTTATTTTTCATTAAGTTAATGAGTTTAGATGTTAAAAAATCGACTTTAATAATAAAAATTTAACTAAAGCAACAAAAAACAAGAAATATTAAACATTATGAGTGAATATGAATAAGGCCGCGCAATGGCGGCCTTACTTCTCAAGAGGCTCATTTTACTTGCGTAAAGCGTTTAGCTTGGCCTGTGCTAAACCAAAAACTGTATCGACTGGATAGCTGCCATCATCGGTCGCAATACCCGCAGGCTTACCCGTGAAAATTTCAATGGCTTCGGTAACATGATCGATCGCCCAAATATGGAATTCCCCTTTTTCTACTGCTTTCACAATATCAGCTCGCAGCATCAAGTTGTGGGTATTCGAACGTGGAATGATCACCCCTTGCGTATCTTTGCGTCCTTTGATGGTACACACATCGAAAAAGCCTTCAATCTTCTCATTTAAGCCACCAATAGGTTGAGATTCGCCAAACTGGTTCATTGACCCTGTAATCGCAATATCTTGTCGATTCGGCTGTTTCGAAAACGCTGACACAATCGCGCAGAATTCAGCCATGCTCGCGCTGTCGCCATCGACACCACCGTAAGATTGCTCAAAAGTAATCGTGGTGGTCAGCGGCACTCGCGCGGTGCGACCAAAAACGGAACTAAGGTAAGCAGACAGGATCATCACCCCTTTGGAGTGAATACTGCCGCCTAAATCGACACTGCGCTCAATATCGATGATTTCACCATCGCCATAAGAAGTGGTTGCGGTGATCCTATTTGGCATGCCAAATGCGTGATCGCTGGTTGCTAGCACAGACAGCGCATTGACCTGCCCTATCGCCATTCCCTCGGTTTGGATCAAGGTGGTGCCGTTAACAAAGGTTTCCATCATGCTCTGTTGTAGGCGGTTGACACGCAACTCTTGATTACGCAATGCCTCTTCGACATGACTTTGACGGATCAAGTTTGCATTGGCTTGTTTCGCCACATAGTTGGATTCACGTAGCAAATTAGCAATGTGCGCAGAATGCAGAGAAAGCTTAGTTTGATCACCTGTAGTGCGCGAGCTATGTTCGATGATGCGTGCAATCGCTTTGCGGTCGCAATGCAGCATATTGGCATCATGCACGATGCTGGAAATAAAACGCGCATAATGCAGTTCTGAATCGGCATCACGCAGCATTTCATCAGCAAAATCGGCCGTCACTCTGAACAGCTCACTGAATTCTGGATCATAGTGTGCAAGCAGTTCATAAGTGCGGTAATCACCAAACAGGATAATTTTCACATCCAACGGGATGGGTTCGGGATCGAGCGAAACCGTGCCAGTGAGGGTGACTTCTTTTTCCAATGACGTGAAACTGAGGTGACGTGAACGCAATGCGCGCTTCAAACCATCCCACACGTAAGGTTGTTCAAGCACTTTCACTGCATCCATCAACAACACGCCGCCATTAGCTTTATGTAAGCTGCCTGGGCGAATTAAAGAAAAATCGGTAAACACCGTGCCTTTGTATGTCGCCGTTTCAATATAGCCAAACAGTGAATGGTAGTTTGGGCTCTCTTCAACCACGATAGGGAATTCATCCGCGTTGCGGCTCACCAACACATTCACTTTATAGCGACGCGGCAATTTTTTATCTAACGAGGCACTGGCGAGTTCACCTTGATCGCCGCCTTCATCGAGGAAAATCTCAACATTTTCGACAATATCTTTTTGCAGTTCAGTTAAATAAGCCTTAATTTCTGGATACTTGGAATAATCCAGCTTTAGTTGCTTGATGAAATGTGCAATCACATCCAAGGTCACTTCATCATTAAGTTTTTTAATTTTCTCGCTATACGACTCTTCCCATTCGGTCAAATGACGCACCATATTGCGCAAGATCACTTCTAACTCATCAATCGTGTTGCTGAACTGATCCTGCTCGCGCTTAGACAGTGCATCAAACGTCTCTTCAGTGTGCATTTCTTCACCGTTGAGCGCGACAAACTGGTATTCCCCTTGCGTGGTGATCGTTAAACTCACACCACGTTCTTTGGCAGTGCGAGTAATGCTTTCCAGTTCATTTTCTTGCTTTTGTGCGAGTTGATTTTTTAGTTTTTCTGCACGACTGAAGTAGATTTCATTGTCGAATGCCAATGGAATGGCCGTAACCAGTTTGGTCATCAACTTTTCGATATCTTGGCGGAATTTTTGCCCAATGCCACAGGGTAGTTTCAGCACTTTGGGGACACGAACATCCTCAAAATTCGCTACATAGCACCAATCGTATAACTCATTACCGTCATGTTGATGGCGGCTGAGATAACGCAGGATCATGGTCCGCTTGCCCAGCCCATTACGGCCGATAGCGTAAATGTTGTATCCCTTCTCTTTGATCGACATCGCAAACTCGACCGCTTTTTGCGCTCGTTCTTGCCCAACGATCTCATCGATCGGTGCTAGCTCTTTGGTTGACTTACACTCTAGCTTTTCCAGTTTCGCGACTTGGTAGAGCTGCTCAAAACTCAGATGCTGAATCGCCATGGCTCCACTCCTTCCCTTAGGTTCTTTACTTCATATGTAGCTCAAGTTTAGAGATAAATCATTGTCTTTTTAGTGATTTCTCCCCGATCAGAGATTGAGCGAATAAAATTTAACCAAAACTCCCCACACAAAACGGGAATGATTTGCATTTGATAATAATTTGCATTTAAATGTAATTTTCTAGGCGGGGAGAATCAGTCATGGATTTACAACAGTGTTGGAATGCTTTCTTACATACACAGCGGCTGCTCAAACAAGGTCACTGGCCAGAAGCACATCAACTGTTGGACGATGTGTTGCACTTTATGCCGTTGCACATTCAAAACGCTGCTCATGATGAAGAGACCAAACCCTGTCAGATGGCCTGTATGCTCACTGGCCTGCGTGATGCAGCTATTGCACAATCAGAAATTCTCAACAACATGGGACAATACCAGCGCGCATTTGATGTTCTCAACCAATCCTATGCGTTACTGCAATTTCTTTCGATTGAAGAAGTGGAGTTAATGCGTCGTCTGAACCCGACGCTGTGCCAAATCAGTGATCATCTACTCCTACACCTCAATGCCTTTTGTTATGCACAACGCAGTGCCGAGTGGCAGCTGGAATACCAACACGTTGAAAAAGCGCATTTCTACTTCAATCAGCTACGTAGTTCACTGGCATTGTTTGCCCTTTCTCCAGTAATTAATTGAATAGCAAGATCGAATACTGCTGTCCTTGGCACATACGCAGCCTGAGATTCGGTAAAGATAAGAAAGTGCAGCATGATTCATATCAAGTTCACGAATGCGGTCTATACTTAGTTTATTGTGAGTGAGATTTAACCTACATTCTGTTCATTTCACCATGGCATAGCTGCCTTTTCGGTTTGGCCGCCGACAACAAAAACTCGCTCAGGTTGAGCGAGTTTTTTATTGTTCACTAGCCGAAACAGGCAGTGTTACCATTTATTTTATACCGTAAGTCGCCAGTAATTTATCAAACGTACCGTTGGCTTTGATTTCCGCTAGCCCTTTGTTGAAGGCCGCCACTAACTCTTCCGAACGTGGATTTACTTTACCGGAAGTAACATGCAGCGGGTTTTCAGAAATAGCTTGGTTGGTAAAAGCGAAATCAGCTAGGTTCATTCCCGATTCCGTGATGATCGATTTTGCGACTAGCTCATCTTCCACAGCCAAATCAATACGGCCCGCTTGCAGTTTCTGCAGGTTTTGTTTTAAGTCTGTCGATTCAGGACGGAAAAAAGAAGGGTCATTCATAAACTCGTCACCATACCCGTAACCACGAACAATCCCGACTTTCTTACCGTTCAAACTGGCAAGACCTGCAAATTCAAAACTATCACCCGCTTTCTTAATAAACTTCACTTGGTTGGTCAGATAGTTATCAGAGTAATTGAGGTATGAGGTTCTTTCTTGGGTAAACCACGTCGCCGGCAAAATATCAATTTTTCCCTCTTTCACATCATTCAATGCCCGTGACCAAGGCATGATAGTGAACTCCACCGTGTAACCTTGCGTCGCAAATGCCGCAGTTACAATATCCACAGAAAGGCCTTTTTGCTGCGGATTATCCATAACAAAAGGTGGCCATGGATCTTGAGCAGCCGTGATCGTTTGCGCCCAGGTGCAAAAACTACACAACACTAAACTGATTAGAGTAACAATGGATTTCATCATAAACGCTCCTGTTATTGACTTAGGTTCTGAACTTCGCCATATGATCGGCTATTAACGCACTGATCGCACTCACCCGTTTGGTTCCTTCTGCGTTTTGGGCAGCCCGTTCATACACACTATTTGCAGCTTCCGAAGCTTCCACTATGGCGTGGCTGATCTCTTCGATCGCTGTTCTTTGCTCCTCTGCCGACAAATGGATCTGATCACTTCGATCAGAAATCATTTCGACAGACGACTTAACATCCCGAATAGAAGATTGTGAATGGCTTACTTTTTCGGCCGTTTTTTCAAGCAACCCCGTCATACGAGTCAACTCTTCTTCGACCGTATTCGTTGCACGATTTAGGTTGGTAATATTGGCTTTAATTTGTTCTGTAGACTGACTGGTTTTTACCGCTAGGTTTCGTACTTCATCGGCTACTACCGCAAAACCGCGCCCTTGTTCTCCTGCTCGGGCCGCTTCAATCGCAGCATTTAAGGCCAATAAATTGGTCTGCTCCGAAATATCATTAATCACGTTCAGAACAGTGGTAATTTTTTCACCTTCCACCAGCAGCTTGTTCATCTCTTGGTTGACGCGAGCCATTTCACTACACATGTTAGAAATATCGGCAGTCGCAGAACCAATCTCTTTCACCACTGTATCGGTTAAATGAGTGGCCGTGAGAGCTTGCTGCGCCGTATCGTTCACCGTCTGAGCAACCGTCACTACCGAATGATTCAACTCTGTCGCAGCAGCAGCAATTGTTTCAAGCTGATGTTTTTGCTTGTTAATTTGAGCAACGTTGTCTTCTGCTTTTTCGCGGCTTTGTTGAGCTTGTTGCTCCAACTCGCCTGATGCTTCATTCATTTCGGACACAATGGTGCGCAGTGTTGCAGTGAACTGATTTATACCCTGCGTAACAGATTGAAATTCTTTGTATTTGGCAGGAGGCAATTGATGAGTTAGATCACCATCACCACTGGATAACGCTTGCGTTTTATCTCCTAACTCATTGAGGGGTTTCAACACCGCGAAATTCAAAATGACAAATAACATGCAGGGGATCAAAATCGCCAAGATCAGCACTTTAAGTAGGTTAAACGAAATGTATTCCTTGAGTTGCTGGTACATGTGTTCATCTGAGTAATGGATATCAATTGAGCCAATCGGGTTTTTCTTACCGTATTCGACAAACTCGAGTGGCCCACTCACCAAAGGAAGCTGTGAGATGGAACTATCATTTTCGACATCCATGATAGTTGGCTGACCGTTTTCATCCTTTGTTGAACCTAACATCAAGTAAAGAATCGGCTTACCCGCAGTATCACTGACTTTAATTGAAGAAATCTCTGGGGTTTTTAACTCTGCGCTAATAACAGATTTCACCGACTCTAAATCAAAGTCCCATAAGGGTTTAGGTAAATTAACCTGTAAACGCGACAATGTGTTATTCACAGTCAAATTCAAATCGTCGGTAAAATTATTTAGCGCCTTTTTGTATTCAAAGACAGTTAACCCCAGCAAAACGGCACAAACCGCCAAAACAATTTGTACAATTGCTACGAATTTTATACTTCTAAACATGTGACCTCCGTTGATACAGAAGGCTAAAGAGCAAAACACTCTTCACCAACAAAGTGTTTTCTGACCTGTGCGAATCCTCTCGTTTAACCTTCCTATCTGACATTGCTAGCCACCTGCTACTTGGACATGTAGCTATTCATGATCTGGTTGATATCAATTTTTTTCAGGCCTTCATTAATGATGGTTTGCCATTTCTGGCCTTGAGGATCATTGCGGAATGCGATGTGCAGATCTTTTTCAACCAACAACTGCTTGTTCATTTGCAGCTTGTCTTTATCTGCAGCAAGGCTGGGATCATTGTTTTTGAGATAATTAAATACGTTGCTATCAATTACTGCTAAAGGGACACGGCCTTTAGCAATTTTTTGTAAGTTCTGCACATCACTGTTAACCGCTGAAGAGAGCAATTGACCTTGCGCAATCATGCTATCGAGCTCAGGTGTATTAACGTAATCACGCACTACGCCAATCGTGAAAGGCTTAAGATCATCCAACACTGACCATTGAATAGGATTGGCCACATTTTCCGCAAAACCTAGTGGACCTTTACCAATGGAATCCGAGAAAAGTAAGCTGTTATCTTCAAAAAAATATTCCGGAAAGTAACCTGAATATTTAGAGTCCTCTTTCGCCAGATGTACCGCTCGTGACCAAGGATAAAACTCAACCACCAACTGGTGCCCCATAGATTCAACAGCCGCTTTTACCACCGCAATCGAGGCGCCTTGATCCGCCAATTCATTCCCTGAGTAGGGAGGCCAGTCTAACGAGGTCAATAACAAGGTGTCAGCCTTAACAGAAAAAGCCGCCGATAATGACAAAAGTGGAATCCACAGCCATTTGCTTAGTCCATAACGCATTTGAGGTATCCTTCATTCGTTTACACTTTATTCAAAAGGATAGACTTAGGATTGAAAATATGCGCAATTTGTCACCACTCCTTTTTTACGGGAAATGCCTAAGAAGTGATAATCCTCATAGGAAGCGGCCTTGATGAGTGAGTCTTTTATCTTTTAAAAATAATGTGATATTGCTAAATAACGCGCACGTATGTGCTCAATCAACAAACGTACTTTGTTCGGGGGTTGGCGAGTGAATGGATAAACTGCGTAGATACCAAGCTTTTTACCGACTTGTTCCGGAAACACATCCACCAATTCGCCATTACGAAAATCGTGATACACCAAACAGCGCGGTACATAAGCAATGCCATGCCCACCAAGCGCGGCTTTGCGCAGTGCGGTGGCGTTATCGGTCGAAAAGGTGCCGGATACTTTGACTATGTAGTTGCCTTTTGCCCCTTTAAATTCCCAATCGGTCGCCCCCGTGGTTTGATAGGCGTATTGCAAGCAGTTGTGTCTGGCTAAATCTTCTGGCTTGAGCGGCTTACCGTTGCGGGCGATGTAAGCGGGAGATGCACACACCACCCACTGCGAGTCCAAAATATGCCGCGCAATCAAACTCGAATCTTCCAAATAACCGGTGCGGATCACCAAGTCATAGCCGCCTTCAACAAGATCTACGAAGCGATTATCCAGCGACATATCCACCGTCAGTCCCGGATGTAGGTTACAAAACTCGGCGACCGCATCAGCCAAAATCAAGTCACCCGAGATGGTCGGCACCGACATTTTGATGTGACCGCTGACGTTTTCGCCAAATCCCACCACCGCGTCCAGCGCTTCTTGAGTGGCTTGCTTCACATTTTTAGCACCGTGCAACAATGCCTTGCCTGCCTCAGTCAAGGTCAATTTACGCGTTGTTCGATACAATAGCTGCACGCCAAGTTCTTCTTCCAATCGCGCCAATCTTTTGCTAACCACCGAATTTGTAAGGCCATTTTGCTCTGCAACCTTACTGAAACTCCCCAATTCAATCACTTGATAAAACAAAATTAAGTCATCGGCACGCATCTGATTTTGTTATTTTTGGAAATAATGAATTTCATTATTTCCCTATATCCACAAAAAATAAAGCAGTAAATTCACGCCAACTTAACAACCCCATCACAACTATAAAAAATCAACAACCGAACTCTTACTGGTTAGCCGTACCCTACATTCTGTGCGCGTTAGCTCATCCCGATTGATGGAGAGTTCAAGGACGAGGAAGTACTCCATGAATGAAACACTGCTCGCGCTGGTGGCCTTTTCACCCATAGTGGTGGCCGCTATTTTACTGGTCGGCCTCAACTGGCCAGCCAAGAAAGCCATGCCCGTGGCTTTCGCCCTTACCGTTACGATTGCCCTGATATTTTGGGATATGTCGGCTAACCGCGTGATCGCCTCCGTATTGCAAGGTTTGGGCATCACGGTCTCTGTGTTGTGGATTGTGTTTGGTGCGATTTTCCTACTCAACACGCTCAAATACACGGGTGCGATTACCACGATTCGTAACGGCTTTACCAACATTTCACCGGATCGCCGCGTGCAGGCCATCATCATCGCTTGGTGTTTTGGCTCCTTTATTGAAGGGGCTTCTGGCTTCGGAACGCCTGCGGCGATTGCCGCCCCACTGCTGGTTGCGATTGGTTTCCCCGCCCTTGCGGCGGTGTTAATGGGCATGATGATCCAATCGACGCCCGTTTCATTTGGTGCCGTTGGTACGCCAATCATTGTTGGCGTCAACAAAGGTCTGGACACCCACAACATCACGGAAGCGCTGCTGGCTAACGGTTCAAACTGGGATGTGTATCTGCAACAAATCACCACCAGTGTGGCGCTGATCCACGCCTCAGTCGGCACACTGATGCCCATTTTGATGGCGATGATGTTGACCCGTTTCTTCGGTAAAAACCGCAGTTGGACGGAAGGTTTGGACATTCTGCCTTTCGCGATTTTTTCAGGCCTTGCCTTTACTGTTCCTTACGCGCTGACCGGCGTGTTCCTCGGCCCTGAGTTTCCCTCACTCATGGGCGGTCTCGTTGGCCTTGCAATTGTGGTAACGGCGGCGAAAAAAGGCTTCTTGGTACCCAAAACCCAATGGGATTTTCGTCCTGAAAACGAATGGCCTGCCGAATGGTTAGGCTCGCTGAAAATGGATCTGGATGACGTCAAAGCCAAGCCGATGAGTCTTGCTCTCGCATGGGCACCTTATGTGTTGCTGGCGGTGATTCTCGTCGCAAGCCGTGTTAGCCCAGATTTCAAAGCGTTGCTACTGGGTATCAAGGTTTCCTTTAGCAATATTTTAGGTGAAACTGGCATCAGCACGGCCATTGAGCCGCTTTATCTACCTGGTGGCATTCTGGTTTTCGTTGCCCTGATTGCAGTACTTACCCAAACACGCAGCTTAGCGCCGATGGGCAAAGCGTTTGGTGAATCCACCAAAACCTTGATTGGCGCAGGCTTTGTACTGGTGTTTACCATCCCGATGGTGCGGATTTTCATCAACTCTGGAGTTAACGGCGCAGATTTAGCCAGTATGCCAGTGACGACCGCTAACTTTGCAGCAGGTTTAGTGGGTGACGCTTTCCCAATGCTGAGTGCAACCGTTGGTGCACTGGGCGCTTTCATTGCTGGTTCCAACACAGTGTCCAACATGATGTTCAGCCAATTCCAATTTGAAGTGGCACAAACGCTGACCATCTCTAGCGTGGTGATCATCGCTCTGCAAGCCGTGGGGGCCGCCGCCGGTAACATGATTGCCATCCATAACGTGGTCGCGGCATCCGCGACGGTTGGCCTGCTGGGGCGTGAAGGTGCGACACTGCGCAAAACCGTTTTGCCAACCCTCTACTATCTTGTTTTGACCGGCATCATCGGCATGACCGTGATTTACGGCTTCAACATGACCGATGCTTTAATGAACCACTAAAACTTTAATCAGTACCGAGAGCGAGCGTCTCGCTCTCATCGCTCAAACTCACCTTGCACCTCGTGTATGGGCTTGAGCAAAAAAGAAACATTCACAGAATAGGCCCAGAATAGGATTGCATTATGATCATTTCCGCTTCGACCGATTACCGCGCGGCAGCCAAAGCCAAACTCCCGCCCTTTTTGTTCCACTACATCGATGGCGGCTCGTATGGAGAACACACGCTCAGACGCAATACCGATGATCTGGCCGACATTGCCCTGCGCCAGCGCGTGCTGAGTGATATGTCTGAGCTGAGTTTAGAAACCGAGCTGTTTGGCGAAAAAATGGCGCTGCCGATCGCCCTTTCTCCTGTCGGCTTAACCGGCATGTACGCCCGCCGTGGCGAAGTGCAAGCCGCACAAGCCGCAGAAGCGAAAGGCATTCCTTTTACTCTTTCCACGGTTTCGGTCTGCCCGATTGAAGAAGTGGCGCCTTCGATTCATCGTCCAATCTGGTTCCAGCTTTACGTTTTAAAAGATCGCGGCTTTATGAAAAACGTGTTGGAACGTGCCAAAGCCGCTGGCGTGAAAAATCTGGTGTTCACCGTGGATATGCCAGTACCGGGCGCACGTTATCGCGATATGCATTCCGGCATGAGCGGTCCTAACGCTGCGATGCGCCGTGTATTGCAAGCCATGGCACACCCTAGCTGGGCATGGGATGTGGGTTTGCTTGGTAAGCCGCATGATTTGGGCAACATCTCCAAATATCGTGGTTCACCGACCAAACTGGAAGACTACATCGGCTGGCTGGGCGCGAACTTTGATCCTTCCATTTCATGGAAAGACTTGGAGTGGATCCGTGATTTCTGGGACGGCCCAATGATCATCAAGGGCATTTTGGATACCGAAGATGCGAAAGACGCGGTGCGTTTTGGCGCAGACGGCATTGTGGTGTCTAACCACGGGGGCCGTCAGTTAGATGGGGTGCTTTCTACCGTGCAAGCGCTACCCGCGATTGCCGATGCGGTGAAAGGTGACCTGAAAATTCTGGTCGATTCGGGTATCCGCACTGGTCTAGACGTGGTACGCATGCTGGCACTTGGTGCTGATTGCACCATGCTCGGCCGCTCATTTATCTACGCTCTGGCAGCACAAGGACGCACAGGGGTAGAAAACCTGCTCGACCTGTATGAAAAAGAGATGCGGGTTGCCATGACGTTGACTGGCGCAAAAAGCATTGCCGAACTGTCACGCGATTCATTAGTCAAAAGATAATAAAAGTATCCCCTAACCTTAAACGACTTGAAGTTGCAGCCAACACCCCTGCAACTTCAAGTAGAAAGGAAATTGAGGGAGCACACAAGGAAGCACAATATGACCCCACCGATCGCCGATAGTCTCTATCAGCAGCTCGAACAAATTTTAGCGAGCCGAATTGATCCGCAGCGCATGATTACTCAAGAAGCGAAGCGGCTCGCCTACGGCACTGATGCCAGCTTTTATCGGCTGATCCCTAAAATCGTGTTGCGCCTCAAATCACTCGATGAAGTGATTTTTGCTATTCAGAGCTGTGGCAAACTGGGTATTCATTTTACCTTTCGCGCAGCAGGCACCAGTTTATCGGGTCAAGCGGTTTCCGACTCGGTACTGATCACCTTAACCGACGATTGGCGCGGGCATGAAGTGCAAAACCAAGGCTTGAAAATTCGCCTGCAACCGGGAGTGATTGGCGCCGATGCCAACAAGTACCTTGCCCCGTTTCAGCGCAAAATCGGCCCCGATCCCGCCTCCATCAACACCTGTAAAATCGGTGGCATTGCCGCCAATAACGCCAGCGGCATGTGCTGCGGTACGGCGCAAAACTCGTATCGCACTGTTGATGGCATGCAAATTGTGTTTGCCGATGGTTATGTGCTCGATACACGCGATCCAGAGAGCGTGGCTCGTTTTAAACAAGAGCGAGCCGACTTGGTGGAAGGCATTCACGCGCTGTGCCAAGAGACCCTTGCCAATTCTGAACTCACCGAACGCATTCGCCACAAATACCGCCTAAAAAACACCACAGGTTATGCGCTGAACGCCTTGGTTGATTTCTCTGATCCAATCGAAGTGCTGACCCATTTGATGATTGGCTCAGAAGGCACACTCGGCTTTATCGCCGACATCACCTATCACACCGTGATTGAACACGCACACAAAGCCTCTGCGCTACTGGTGTTTGCCGATATTGAACAAGCCAGCCAAGCCGTGACCACGCTTTCCAAAACGCCAGTGGCAGCGGTAGAAATGATGGATGGACGCGCGCTACGCTCGGTGGCCGACAAAAAAGGCATGCCCGAATTTATCGCCAAGCTCGATTTAGAAGCTGCGGCGCTGCTGGTTGAATCCCACGCCAGTGATGCGCAAACCTTACGCGATCAGTGTGAGCAAGTGATGAGCGCGCTGCAACGCTACCACATTATCGAATCGGTTCCGTTTACTTCCGAGAGCAAAACTGTGGCGACCTTATGGGGCATTCGTAAAGGCATGTTCCCAGCGGTGGGGGCTGTACGCGAAGTGGGCACTACGGTCATCATTGAAGATGTGGCCTTTCCGGTGGAAAACCTCGCGGCCGGTGTGCGCGATCTGCAAGCCCTGTTTGATCAATACCACTACAGTGAAGCGATCATCTTTGGTCACGCCCTTGAAGGCAACCTGCACTTTGTGTTTACTCAAGGCTTTGATAAGCAAAGTGAAATCGAGCGTTACGGCGCGTTTATGGACGATGTAGCCGAACTGGTGGCCGTGAAATACCAAGGTTCACTGAAAGCCGAACACGGTACAGGACGCAACATGGCCCCTTACGTTGAACTGGAATGGGGTAAAGAAGGCTACGCCTTGATGCAAAAAATCAAAGCGCTCTTTGATCCCAAACGCCTGCTCAACCCCGGCGTCATCATCAACGAAGATAAGCATTCGCACATCCGTAACCTCAAACCCATGCCTGCGGCCGATAACTTGGTGGATCGCTGTATCGAATGTGGTTTCTGTGAGCCGGTCTGCCCATCACGCACCCTCACGTTATCACCACGCCAACGCATTGTGTTGTATCGCGAATTGCAACGCCGCCGCACAGCGGGTGAAAACGTGGCTTCTAGCGAGCTAGAGCAAGTGTTTGAATACCAAGGGTTAGACACCTGTGCCGCGACTGGATTGTGCGCAGAACGCTGCCCGGTAGGGATCAATACCGGCGATTTGGTCAAAAAACTGCGCACCGCCAAATACCAAAAATTTACCCCGATTGCGCGTTGGACAGCAGAGCACTTTAGCGCGACCACCACGCTCGCTCGCACAGGATTAAAAGCTAACCAACTGACGACCAAAGTGCTTGGAGAAAAATCGGTGGATTCCATGGTTAATGGGCTGCGCCGGATCAGCAAAGGCAAAACCCCTTTGTGGATGCCGGAAATGCCGCAAGCAAACACTCACTCGCTGGAACTCGCTGTCGAAAATCTGCCGCGCAGTGACAAAAAAGTGGTTTACCTGCCCTCTTGTGCCAGCCGCAATATGGGGCAACAAGCAAGCGCGACCGATCAGCGTCCATTGACGGAAGTCACCCTCTCCCTGCTCAATAAAGCCGGCTTTGAAGTGATTCTGCCTACAGAGCTCAGCAGCCAGTGCTGCGGTATGCCTTATGACAGCAAAGGGATGACCGAGATTGCACAAAGCAAAGCTCAGCAGTTGGAGAACGCTTTATGGCAAGCCAGCCAAGGGGGCGTTATCCGATATTGATGGACACTAGCCCGTGCGCCAAACGCAGCATTGAGCAGTTTACCAAACCGATGGAAATTCTGGAGCCAACGGGGTTGGTAAGTCGTTACTTACTGGATCACCTCACACTCGCGCCGAAGCAAGAAACCATCATGCTGCATATCACTTGTAGCTCGCGCCGCCTTGGCTTAGAAGGCGATATGCTGAAACTGGCCAAAGCCTGCGCCAGTGAGGTGATAGTGCCTGAGCACATCCAGTGCTGCGGTTGGGCGGGTGACAAAGGCTTTACTACGCCAGAGCTCAATGCCGCTGCCGTCCATTCGCTCAAAGAGCAAGTGCCGGCGCACTGCAGCCGTGGGTTTAGTAATAGCCGCACGTGTGAAATCGGCTTATCACACCACAGCGGCATTCCTTATCAATCCATCTTGTATCTGGTGGATGAAGTCGCCAAACCACGGTTGGCAACACAAGAGAGTACAGCGCAGCCGAGCGCATAGGTGTAAAAAACACATATACCTAAGCTACTTGGCGTTGCAGGCTGGCGACAAGTGAGCTCATCCCATGAGCATAGACCCACGATGTGATTGGGGTGAACGAACGTAACCAACACCGCTGCAGCTTCAAGTAGGAAGGGTATAAACGGGTAGCGGTAGAGGCAGCGATATTCCTTTACTTCTCGTTAGATAAATTTCTCTTTCCTCACTTGCTTACCGACATAACCCATTCTATACGTTATAGACAACGATAATCACAATCACAACGCACAGTATTTGGCGCAACAGGAACTATTGAATGGAGCTCTTTTATGCGCAATAACCAACCGATTACTCAAAAGGAAGTCACCTATCCATCTAATTTCAACCTTTTGTCAACCACCACACTCAGCAGTCATATTAAATACGCCAGTAAAGAATTTTGCGATGTCGCAGGTTACACGCTTGATGAGCTCGTAAACCAACCACATAACATGGTTCGCCACCCCGATATGCCGCCTGAAGCGTTTAAAGACATGTGGGAACACCTCAAGGCGGGCAAATCTTGGATGGGAATGGTGAAGAACCGCTGCAAAAATGGGGATCATTACTGGGTTGATGCCTTTGCCTCACCGATCAAGGAAAATGGCCAAGTTGTTGAGTATCAATCGGTACGTTTGTGCCCAAGCCGGGAACATGTCGACAATGCGGAAAAGCTCTACCAACAAATCCGAGCAGGCAAAACTGATTGGCGGTTAAAAATGCCCCGCACTCGATTATGGCAGCGTTTGGGTTTAGGGTTTATCGTTGCGACAGGGGTCAGTTTAGCGGCCGATTTCTTTTTAGCCGGCTCCGGACTGCCATTGATGCTTCTGTTAACGATTGCGATCGCTTATCTGTTCACCCGCCGCCTTGAAGCGCTGGCACAACAAGCTCGTAAAGTCTTCAATAACCCATTGATGGAACTGGTTTATAACAGCCGTGTCGATGATATTTCCGAAATTCAGTTGGCACTCAAAATGCGCCAATCAGAGATAAATGCGGTCGTTGGGCGCATTCAAGACTCCAGTAGTCAAATTGGTGAAGCCGCGAAGTTGTCTTCCCAAAACAGTGAACAAACTGCGGAAAACTTAGATGCTCAAACTCGCGAAACGGAGCAAGTTGCCACTGCGATTACAGAAATGAACCTGACAGCGAATGAAATTGCACGTAATGCTCAAGCGGCGTCCGATGCGACGGGCTATGCCCAAGAGGCCGCGCGCGAAGGAATGCAAGCTGTCGAGCAGACGGTAGAGGCGATGGGAACCATGGCCACTCAACTCAAAGCCGCGACCCAAGTGATTGAGCAACTCTCAGCACAAAGTGCCACCATAAGTCAGGTGATGGAAGTTATTCAGAGCATTGCTGAACAAACGAACCTGTTGGCATTAAATGCCGCTATAGAAGCCGCTAGAGCGGGTGACCAAGGACGTGGATTTGCGGTTGTTGCCGATGAAGTGCGTCAATTGGCGCAGCGCAGTGCGGAATCCACCAAAGAAATTAAAAACATCATTAGTTCGGTACAAAATAGCACTCAAAATGCCGTGAACGCGATTGAACAAGGTAATCGACTCTCCCTTTCTTGCGTGGATAGTGCACATGTTTCAGGAGAGAAGTTGACCACCTTGCTCTCACAAGTTTCCGATATTGCTATGCGTAATGAACAAATCGCTACTGCGGTTGAAGAGATGGCGAAAGTGACTGAGGATATGAATCGCAGCGTACAATCGATCAGTGATGTCTCTACCTCAACACTTTCGTTGGCAGAAAACACTCAAACAGAGTGCCAACAACTGGTAAAAAATCTGGCGGCGCAAACTAGCCTTGTCGCTCAGTTCCGTCGGGTCTGACCGAGACTGGATGTGACTCTCATCTATCAATGATTTGCCTCCTACCTCATCCCAATTATCGTTGGGATGAGGTTTTTCATTTAGCGGCAAACCGAATAACTAGTAACATTTTTGTGACAATTTATCGCATCACCTTGTGAAATATTTTTTCATCCCAACATAGGCTTTATTGCTTCAACAAGCGTGAGATTCTATGCAAACTTCCACAGCTTCTTTAGCTAAGTCTCTTTTTCAAATGACTTGGCCAATGTTATTTGGCGTACTGTCATTAATGAGTTTTCAATTGGTTGATAGTGCTTTTATCGGTCAGCTCGGTATTCTTCCCCTTGCGGCGCAAGGCTTTACCATGCCCATTCAAATGGTGATCATTGGCGTGCAAGTCGGGTTGGGAATTGCCACTACTGCCGTAATATCACGCACCTTGGGCGCAGGCCAAGAGCACTATGCCAAACAGCTAGGCGGTTTAGTCGTCGCGGTCGGCGGTGTTGGGGTAGCCGCGATTGCTGTCCTGTTGTATGTATTGCGCCACCCTTTACTCTCCTTACTCGGAGCCTCCGATGATGTTCTGCAAATCATTGATCATTACTGGATTTGGTGGTTGGCGAGCGCTTGGACAGGCGCGATGCTCTACTTCTTTTACAGCTTATGTCGTGCCAACGGCAACACACTGCTGCCCGGAACCATGATGATGGTGACCAGTGTGCTGAACTTGATTCTCGACCCATTGTTCATTTTTACGCTCGACCTAGGTATCAATGGTGCTGCAATCGCAACCATCTTAGCGTTTGGTACAGGCATCGCGATCGTCGCCCCCAAAGTGGCTCAACGCCAATGGATGAGTTTTGAGTGGCATGATTTGGATATGAGCAAAAGTTTAGCTTCACTCGGCCACATTATGGGACCCGCCATGCTCAGCCAATTGCTGCCCCCTGTTTCTTCGATGTTTGCCACTAAGTTATTGGCAGGTTTCGGTACCGCAGCCGTTGCAGCTTGGGCATTAGGCTCACGTTTTGAATTTTTTGCACTGGTCGCGGTGTTAGCGCTGACCATGTCGATCCCACCCATGATTGGACGCATGCTCGGCGCGAAAAATATCTCCGATATTCGACAATTAGTACGTATCGCGTGCCAGTTTGTGTTGGGATTCCAATTATTGATTGCGCTCGTCACTTACTTGCTCGCTAACCACTTATCTTCATTAATGACCAGTGAGAGCGAGGTCGCCGCCATTTTGCTCCAACATTTGACCATCGTCCCAATCAGTTTGGGCGCTCTCGGCATCTGTATGTTGATGGTGTCGGTCGCCAATGCGCTTGGCAAAGCCTATGTCGCGCTAACCATTTCAGCGCTTCGACTGTTTGCGTTTTATCTACCTTGCTTATGGGTTGGAGCCCAGCTTTATGACCTCAAAGGTTTATTCTTAGGATCTTTAGTAGGTAACATTATTGCGGGATGGGCGGCTTGGTTAACTTATCAAAAAGCACTGCGCCAATTAGAAAAAAACCAGCCAACCTCGGCTAAGGTTTAACGCTGCATTTTTATCATGGGCAAAGCCGTTATTTTCGGTTTGCCATAAACAATAAGGGCTTCCATTGGAAGCCCTTTTAACTCTCATTGCTCAAATTAAGCTTGGCGACGCGTTTCAACCGCGGCGGCCAGCTGGCGCAATACGGTTTCCGTATCTTCCCAACCAATACAGGCATCCGTGATTGACTGACCGTAAGTCAAGTTACAACCTGGGGTCAGGTCCTGACGTCCTTCAACAAGGTGTGATTCAATCATTACTCCGAAGATTGCATGTTCACCTTGCGCAATCTGCGCCGCAACATCTTCCGCAACCACCATTTGGCGTTTGAACTGCTTAGAGCTGTTAGCATGGCTGAAATCGATCATCACTTTTTGTGGTAAGCCAGCCACTTCTAGCTCTTGTTTGATATTGCTCACGTGCGCCGCACTGTAGTTTGGCTCTTTGCCGCCACGCAAAATAATGTGGCAATCTGGGTTACCCGCCGTTTCGACAATCGCCGAATGACCAAACTTGGTGACCGATAAGAAGTGGTGCGAAGCCCCTGCAGAGCGAATCGCATCAGAGGCGATTTTAATGTTGCCATCCGTCCCGTTTTTGAAACCCACAGGGCAAGAAAGCCCTGAAGCCAATTCACGATGCACTTGAGATTCTGTGGTGCGTGCTCCGATCGCGCCCCAACTGATCAAATCTGCCACATATTGCGGCGTGATCATATCGAGAAACTCGCTGGCGGTCGGCATGCCGATATCGGTCAAATCAAGCAGCAGTTTGCGCCCCATACGCAGACCATCGTTAATTTCATAGGTGTCATTGAGGTACGGATCATTGATTAGCCCTTTCCAACCCACTGTGGTACGTGGTTTTTCAAAGTACACACGCATCACGATTTCTAGCTGACCACTGAGCTCATCACGCAACACTTTTAAACGTTGACCATATTCGATGGCCGCTTTCGGATCATGAATAGAACAAGGACCAATCACCACCAACAGGCGATCATCTTTATCTTGCAGCATATTATGAATCGCTTCACGCGCTTGAAACGTGGTCGATGCCGAGGTTTCTGTCGCTGGAAATTTTTCTAACACTGCGACCGGTGGCAGTAGTTCTTTGATCTTCTTAATTTTTACATCATCGGTTTGCAACATCTTTACTTCTTCCTTTACTTTTTAGTTTACCTAGCCAAGTCAACGGCTCTAGCCTTGGTAATCACTGCACCTGTCGTTTCTTCGGGTAACTTATCGGCACTCGCAAAATATCGCAAGCACTATTTTTAAATAAAGGCAAGATTCCACTTTTCTTTACAGACAAAACAATCCGTAAAAAATTAATTACACCATTCACTCTCAAGATAGCAAACCCTATCTGTATTGATACAAACAACAAATGCTGCCGATGAGGATGAATCAATTAATGCAATGTGAGTTTTATGTTGCTAAGGTATGCCAAGAAGAACAACAAAGATAACAAGATGAAAGTGATAGAATTTCACCAAGTCAGCAAATGGTATGGTCAGTTTCAAGCATTAAAGTCGATTTCTCTAACCGTCAACAAAGGGGAAATTGTGGTGATTTGCGGGCCTTCAGGTTCTGGTAAATCAACCCTGATCCGCACAGTGAATGGCTTAGAAAATATCGATGATGGGGAAATTCGAGTGTTGCCCGATCTCGATGAGCGAACCCGACGCAGTGGCAAGATCGGCATGGTGTTTCAGCATTTCAACCTGTTTCCACACTTAACGGTATTGGAAAACCTCACCTTAGCGCCCATCCGAACGTTAAAACTTTCGGCTCAAGAAGCCAAAGATCGGGCATATCATTTTCTGCAGCGCGTAAAAATCACCGATCAAGCACACAAATACCCGATTCAACTCTCTGGCGGCCAGCAGCAACGAGTCGCGATTGCTCGCTCTCTCTGCATGCAGCCAGAGATTTTGTTGTTTGATGAACCCACGTCAGCCCTCGATCCTGAAACCATTAACGAGGTGCTCGAAGTGATGGTCGACCTCGCGCAAGACGGCATAACCATGATGTGCGTAACTCATGAAATGGGCTTTGCGCGCAAAGTCGCGCACCGCGTAATATTTATGGATGAAGGGGAAATTCTCGAAGTTGGCTCACCTGAACAGTTGTTCCAAAACCCAACGCATCCGCGTACCCAACAATTTCTCAATCAGATCTTGAGCCATTGATGATAAAACGCTTTCTTCGCCCACTGCTGTTCGCCACCCTGCAAATGATCTTGGTCTTTGCCGGATTGGTCTGGCTGCTTGATTCTGGCGCACAAGCCATGGGCTATACATGGCAGTGGCACCGAGTGCCTGAGTATGTGTTGATTTTTGAAGATGGGCAGTGGTGGGCGGGTGATTTACTGCACGGCCTGTTGGTCACCTTGCAGCTGACTGGGATCAGTTTGATTTTCACCTTAGCACTGGGTTTAACCACCGCTTTGCTGCGTCAGTCACACTCACTGGTTGGGCGCACTTTAGGCACCGGATACATAGCGGTGGTACGCAACACGCCGCTTTTGGTGCAAATTTACCTCCTCTACTTTGTGTTTGGTCCCGTCATTGGTCTCGACCGTTTTGCCACCGCGGTGCTTGCCCTCGCTCTGTTTCAAGGTGCGTATACCGCAGAGGTGTTTCGCGGCGGGTTAAACAGCATTCCACAAGGCCAATATGAAGCGGCACGCTCGCTCGGCTTATCGCGCTTTTTTACCTTTTACGATGTGATCCTGCCGCAACTTCTGCAACGTACATTACCTCCACTGACCAATGAGATGGTGTCGCTGATTAAAAACTCGTCTATTGTCAGTGTGATGGCGATTTTTGATCTCACCACTCAGGGGCGAAATATAGTCTCGGAAACCGCGATGCCGTTTGAGATCTGGTTCAGCGTAGCGGCGATCTATCTGTTGTTAACCCTGACTCTGTCAGCGTTATCAGCTTGGCTAGAACATAAACTGGGCGCGCAGTGGCGCTCACCATAACGCGAAAAAATGCGCGAAATAAAAAGGGAACTTCTATGAAACCATTTGGACAACGTTTAGGTCGATTCAGCGTTAAAACCTTACTTACGGGCTTGTTGGGGCTGGCTCTCACTTTGCCAGCAGTGGCGAGCGACACACCGAATCTTGATGCGATTAAAGAGCGTGGCACGCTGCGCGTGGGTATGTCGACCTTTGTGCCTTGGGCAATGCGCGATAAGCAGGGTGAGCTGATTGGCTTTGAGATTGATGTCGCTAAACGCTTAGCCGCCGACTCAGGTTGGCAAGTGGAATTTGTGCCTACCGCATGGGATGGCATTATTCCTGCGCTACTGGCCAAAAAATTTGATGTGATCATCGGCGGAATGTCGGTCACGCCTGAGCGTTCCAAAAGTGTGCTGTTTACTGCACCCTATTCGCACTCTGGTGTACAACTCGCTGCCAATAAAAAGCTCGCGGAAGGCTTTTCTAAGTTGGAAGACTTTAACAAGCGCAACGTAAAAATCGCGGCTCGCCGTGGTGCTTTTACCGTGCAAGTGGCGCGTGAAACTTTCCCAAAAGCCAGCGTGCTGCAATTTGATGACGATGCCCAAGCTTTCCAAGAAGTGATCAACGGCAACGCGCATGCAGTGATTGCTTCAAGCCCAAAACCCGAGCATGAAAGCATCAAACACAGTGATTCGCTGTTCCTTCCTTTCAGTGAGCGTTTAAGTAAAGGCAATGAAGCGTTTGCAGTGCGTTTAGGGGAAGAAGACAAGAAAGCCTATTTTGATCAATGGATTGCAGACCGTACTGCTGATGGCTGGCTGCAAGCGCGTTACGAATACTGGTTCTCCACTTTAGATTGGCAGGATCAAATCGCCTCAGGTCAGTAAATGAATAACTATGGCGCAAAATCCTCCTCGGGTTATCGTTTTACTTTGCTGGATGGCGGATTACTGCTCGGAATAGCCAGCCTCATCGGCTGGCTCTATTACCGTTCGGAAGTAGGTATTCACTACCATTGGCATTGGCGTGAAGCGTGGACGCTAATTTTCACGCCGCGTGCGGATGGCAGCTTGCCCTACTTCTTACAAGGCTTAGGCGCAACGTTACGTTTAAGCTTATGGGGCATGGTACTGGCTTTAGTGTTAGGGTCATTGATCGGCATCGCGCGCAGCCAAAAGGCGTGGTTTGTGCGTTTACCCGCTAACGCATTTGTGCAGTTGGTACGCAATATTCCACCACTGGTGTTTGTGTTCATCTTCTATTTTTTCATCTCCAATCAACTCATCCCGCTACTGGGTTTGGATGAGTTACTGCGCGACCACACAGCGGAAGTTCACCCGCTGATCACTTGGCTGTTTGGCCCTGCCCGCTTGTGGGAAAACTTGTTGTCCGGCGTGTTGTGTATCGGGTTGCTCTCTTCTGCTTATATTGCTGAAATCGTACGAGCGGGACTCGCCAACATCCCGCAGGGACAATGGGAAGCTGCGGATTCGCTTGGCTTACCAACGTGGGTCAAATACCGCTATGTGATTGCCCCACAAGTCCTGACCGCCATTACCCCAGCGCTGGCAGGGCAGACAATATCCCTCATCAAAGATACGTCGATCATCTCGCTGATTTCGATTCAAGAACTGACCTTTGTCGGCAGCGAAATTGCCAACTCATCTGGACTAATTTTTGAGATCTGGCTGATTGTCGGCGCAGCCTATCTGGTGCTTTGCCTCACGCTGTCTATGCTGTTTAAGCAAGTAGAGAAGCGCAGCTTACGCCATTTAAGCCGTTGAACGATGAAAGACGCTATCGAAGCAAAGCCAGTTTAGCGATTGCTTCGATATTTTTGAGAATAAATATCAATTAGACTCAAACTACTTGGAGTTGCAGGTAGGCGGCAAGAGAGTGAATCCCCATGAGCATAGATAAACTATGTGATTGGGGTGAACGAACGTAGCCAACACCGCTGCAGCTTCAAGTAGGAAGGGTATAGACTGAATTATCAAAACCTCAATAGACAAAGGTGACCCCATGAATTCACAAGTCACACACTGGTTGGCCAGAGATCCGGATCCTAAAACTCGTCAAGAATTGCAACAGTTGATCGATACTCAGCAAGACGCGCAGATTGCCGAGCGCTTTCAATCACGCCTTGAATTTGGTACTGCGGGTTTGCGTGGCAAAGTCGGCTGTGGCCCGAACCGAATGAACCGTTTAGTGATCCAAGAAACGGCGGCGGGTCTGGGGCATTACTTGATTGCTCAATTACCCGATGCCAAAAACCGCGGCGTAGTGATTGGTTACGATGGCCGCCCAGATTCAAAGCAGTTTGCTCACGATACCGCAAGCGTGCTGACTTCACTCGGCATCAAAACCTATTTGACCTACCAAGTCGCGGCGACCCCTATCGTGGCTTTCGGTGTACGCCATTTCAACGCCGCCGCCGCGGTTGTGGTGACCGCAAGCCACAACCCGCCGGAATACAACGGATTTAAAGTGTATTGGGAAAACGGCGCGCAAATTATTCCTCCGCATGATGCAGGTATTGCTGCTTGTATTGACCAAGCGGCGCAGCAAGCGATCCCTTATCTCGCCCTTGAACAGGCAGAGCAACAAGGCCTGCTGCATTGGCTGCGTGATGAGTATTACCAAACTTATCGTAAAACGATTGGTGCAAGCCCACTGTTGCAACGTCACACTAAGCCACAAGCGCTAAGCTTGGCTTATACTGCGATGCATGGCGTGGGTGCCAACATGGCAGAAACCTTACTTGCCGATGCTGGCTTTACTCACGTTAGCAGCGTGAAGGAACAGCGCGAGCCGGATGGCACTTTCCCGACCGTCAACTTCCCGAACCCTGAAGAAGCCGGCGCAATGGATATGGTGATGGCACTGGCCAAAAAAGTCGGCGCTCAGCTTGCTTGTGCTAATGACCCAGATGCGGATCGCTTTGCGGTTGCTGCGCGTAAAGCTGATGGTGACTATCAAATGCTGACCGGCGATCAAGTCGGCTCACTGTTTGGTCACTATCTGCTCTCGCAAACCGATGCTCATCGTCAACTGGTCGGCAACACCATCGTATCTTCCAGCTTGCTCAGCAAAATCGCCGCAGCTCATGGCGCGCGTTATTACCAAACCCTCACTGGTTTCAAATGGTTGACCAACGTAGCGATGCAAGAGCAAACCGAGCAGCACCAATTCCTGTTCGCTTATGAAGAAGCCTTGGGATACACCATTGGTAGCACAGTGTGGGATAAGGATGGCTTGTCTGCCCTGGTCGCGTTTGCTCAACTCGCCGCAGAGTTGAATGCACAAGGCAAAACGGTGTGGGATCAGCTTGAAGCCCTGTATCGCCAGCATGGTCTGCACGTGAATGCGCAGCGCAGTATTGCGCTGGCTCCGAACTCGCCACCGGTGGGTGATAAATTGCGTACCACGCCACCAACGGACATTGCAGGGCGTAAAGTGCTCATCGTGGAAGATTTTAAACTGGCACGCCGCACCTTTGCCGATGGCAAAACCGAAGCGATTACCCTGCCAACCAGTGATGTGCTCATTTACCATCTAGACGGTGGCGCTCGCGTGATTGTACGCCCATCGGGTACTGAGCCTAAGCTCAAGTGCTACTACGAGGTAGTGACGCCGTTTGCGGCTGGGGAAGATTTTGCGAGCGCGCAAGAGCGGGCGGATGAGCAGATGTCGCTGCTGATTGCTGAGCATCAAACCAGCTTATAACTCGCTTTAAGCCCATGCATTTTACAAAAACAAAGAGAGGCTAATGCCTCTCTTTTGTTGTTTACTGAGCGTTAAGTTAACCTTCGGCCGCAGCTTTGGCATCTTTAAAGTCAACGACTTGATGCTCTGGTGAAGGGTGGGTATTGCCCGTAAAACGGCCACCTTGTTCAATACTGAGATCGTCGCTGAACAAAGTGCCATTAACACGACCTTTGTTGAGGATCTCAATTTTTCCGGCGTGTGCAGTCCCTTCAAATTGGCCATTAATGATCAGATGGTCAGCAAAGATTTCACCACGAACAATACCGCTTTCACTGATCACTAAGGTTTTATCCACATGCAGCTCGCCGTCGACGAGACCATCGACCTGAATGCTGCTTTCTACTTTCAACTCTCCGGTGATGTGGCTACCTTTTGCGATGAGAGTTGTAGCTGAGAGCTGACTCTTTGCTCGACTTTGTTTACTAAAGATTCCCATCGTATACCTCTTACTTTAGTGAATATGGTTTCAAAATCATTGACGCCCCAATCGACAAAAGGTCGCGGGTCGAGTGATCGACCAATAAAACGAATCTCATAATGCAGATGTGGCCCTGACGACAATCCCGTGTTGCCGGAATAGCCCAGTAAGTCGCCTTTTTGCACAAACTCACCACTTTTTACGGCAAATTTCTGCATGTGTGAATACGAACTGCTGAAGCCATACGCATGTAATAGGCGGATAAAATTCCCTGAGCCGACTTTGCTGGCACGAGTCACTTCCACCACACCATCTGCTGGAGCATAAATCGGAGTTCCGATATTGACCGCAAAATCCTGCCCACGGTGTAATTTGGCTTGCTTAGTCACCGGGTGAACACGCTTACCGTAACCAGAGGAAATTCGCGCCCCAGGCACCGGAGAGCCACTGGGAATTTGCGCTAACATCAACGTACGAACAGACGATGTGATCGCCGCGGCATCCAAGCGAGATTCTAACTCCGCACCGCTTTCATCAACACCGAGCACTTTTTCTAAATCGCCTAAGCGATCGGAGACGATCTGAATTTTCTCTTCACGTACCGTCAAATCATTTTCCAGAGTCTCTTTGAGCTCACGCAACGACGTCACTTCTTCTAAAAGCGACATGGATTGGTTTTCCAACTCTTGCTGTTTGAGCTTGGCAAAGTCGACTTGGTTCTTCAGATAATAAATCACGCCCCCAACGGCTACGACACCAACTAAAGTGGTATAACCGAGCGTTTTGAGAACGAGGCGAAAAACTCTATCCAAATGAAAATGCTGGGTTCCGTGAATCGAGGAAACCGAGACAATCACTCTCTCTTTCATATTGATCTTTGTTCTTCATCTGGATCGTAAAGTGGGGCGGATGATAACAAGGAATCCTCCTTGCCTAAACCTTTTGCACAGGGTGATTGAAGCCAACTCACAACCTTAGTGTGCATTTTGTGAATTAAGCCCGACCATTTTTCAAACTCGCCAGATGCCGTTAGGCAAAACATACTGGGATAGATTTCGTAGCTAAATTACAAATTGAACAATAATTAAAAAGAGATATAGGAAAGGAAGCATCAGAACCGAACAAAATGAGACATAAATCACTTCAAGACTTATTTTTCGTCTGAATGGAATTCTAAATTGTGAACAATATCAATATTTTTAGTGATTACAAAAAATCAAATTAGAGACATTGATCATTTAAAAATGATTGACAAATCATTTAAGTTAAAAATGTATTAAATTTACATGACAGAAAGTTGAAAGCGATCACTAAAAATTCGGAATGCAGCCAACATATTCGTTACAAAGATCACAAAAAACCCGTTGGTGATTCCATTCGAAATTTGTGTGGTAGAGTGATTGTGTACTAAGCAATCAACGGTTTTTTGCCAAACCGTTACTACGATTAAATTCAAACGGAACATCCAACGGGGGACGCGATGATATCATCAGACGCCAAGGTCAAGATACAAAATTTTGGCCGTTTCTTATCAAACATGGTTATGCCGAATATCGGCGCTTTTATTGCGTGGGGCTTTATTACTGCGCTTTTTATTCCAACAGGCTGGGTACCCAATGAGACGTTAGCCTCTTTGGTTGGGCCTATGATTACGTATTTACTGCCACTGTTGATCGGTTATACCGGCGGTAAACTGGTCGGCGGCGAGCGCGGTGCGGTGGTGGGTGCCATCACCACGATGGGCGTGATTGTCGGTACTGATATCCCCATGTTCATGGGCGCGATGATCGTCGGTCCTATGGGCGGTTGGGCGATCAAAACTTTCGATAATAAAGTCGATGGCAAAGTGCGCAGTGGCTTTGAAATGTTGGTGAACAACTTCTCAGCCGGTATCATCGGTATGCTGTGTGCCATCATCGCTTTCTTCCTGATCGGCCCATTTGTGAAAGTGCTGTCAGGCGCATTAGCGGCTGGGGTTAACTTCCTCGTGACCGCTCACCTACTCCCTCTGACGTCCATCTTTGTTGAGCCAGCCAAAATCCTATTCCTCAACAACGCGATCAACCACGGTATTTTCTCACCACTGGGGATCCAACAAGCCAATGAAACAGGCCAATCTATTTTCTTCTTGATTGAAGCCAACCCAGGCCCTGGCCTTGGTATTTTGCTTGCCTACATGGTGTTTGGTAAGGGCACCGCTCGCCAAACCGCGGGCGGCGCGACCATCATCCACTTCTTTGGTGGTATCCACGAAATCTATTTCCCTTACATCCTGATGAATCCACGCCTGATTTTGGCGGCGATTGCAGGCGGTATGACGGGTGTGTTTACGCTTACCGTATTTAATGCAGGTCTGGTTTCACCCGCTTCTCCAGGCTCAATCTTCGCGGTTCTGCTGATGACCAACAAAGGCTCAATCTTGGGCGTGCTGTGTTCTATCTTTGCAGCGGCAGCGGTTTCTTTCACCGTAGCAGCCCTACTGATGAAAGCACAAACTTCAACCGAGCAAGATGGCGATAAAGACGCGTTGGTGAAAGCCACCTCCAAAATGAAAGAGATGAAAGCAGGCTCAAAAGGTCAAGCGGCACCGGCTGCAACTCAGAGCAAAAAAATCGACATGGCGAATGTACAAAGCATCATCGTAGCTTGTGATGCAGGTATGGGTTCCAGTGCGATGGGCGCTAGCATGCTGCGCAAAAAAGTGCAGGAAGTCGGCTTACCTGTCACGGTGACCAATATGGCGATTAACTCATTGCCTGCGGATGTGGATATCGTGATCACCCACCAAGATTTGACAGACCGTGCACGCAAACATGCGCCACATGCCGAACATATCTCACTCAATAACTTCCTAGACAGTGCGCTATACAGCCAGTTAGTGACTCAGCTTATCGCCGCAAAGCGCCAAGCGGCCAACGATAGCCAGTTGATCAAGCCTTCGATTTTGGCCGCTAACGATGACAGCTATGAAGTACAGCAGCCAAGCGTATTCCAACTGCAAAAAGAGAACATTCACCTTGGCCTGAACGCCAAAAATAAAGAAGAGGCGATTCGTTTCGCGGGTAACAAATTAGTTGAACTGGGTTACGTTCACCCAGAGTACGTCGATGCCATGTTCGAGCGTGAAAAGCTGGTTTCGACCTACCTCGGTGAATCCATTGCCGTACCACACGGTACTGTGGATGCCAAAGATCGCGTGATCAAAACCGGCATCGTGATTTGCCAATACCCACAAGGCGTCGCTTTTAGCGAAGACAGCGGCGATGTTGCCAAACTCGTGATTGGTATCGCTGCTAAAAATGACGAGCATATTCAAGTCATCACCACCATTACCAATGCTCTTGATGATCCAAATGCAATCGACAAGCTCACCTCAACCCTTGATGTGAGTGATGTACTGAGCATTTTGGCTACTAGCCAAGCGGCATAACGTTTTTGCTCCTGAGGCAAAACGAGGTCAGCGACGCCCCCTATGTGGCTGACCTCACCTCAGGCAGTGAGAGAAACATTCAAAATTTAGGTAGGTAAAGATGAAAAAGAATGCAGTTCATTTTGGTGCTGGCAACATTGGCCGTGGCTTTATTGGCAAACTTCTGGCGGATGCCGACATTGCCGTCACCTTCGCCGATGTCAACGAACCCCTTGTAGATCAACTGAGTCATCAACAAGAATACAAAGTCAAAGTGGTCGGTAGCGAATGCAAAATGGAAACCGTTAACCACGTCACCGCCGTCAACAGTGCCAGTGAAGCCTTGATCGAGCGGATTATCAAAACCGATTTAGTCACCACGGCTGTTGGGCCAACAGTGCTGGATATCATTGCCAAAACCATCGCCAAGGGTTTGAGCGCTCGCTTTGCCGCGGGTAATACTCAACCACTCAACATCATCGCCTGTGAAAATATGGTGCGCGGTACGACTCACCTTAAGCAGCAGGTGTATCAATTCCTCACTGCCGAGGAACAACAACAAGCTGATGCTTTAGTGGGCTTTGTGGATTCCGCAGTCGATCGCATTGTGCCACCGTTGCAAGCAGCTAACGACGATCCGTTGGAAGTGACCGTAGAAAGCTTCAGCGAATGGATTGTGGATGAGCAGCAGTTTAAAGGCGAGATCCCACAGATTGAGGGAATGGAGAAAACCGATAACCTGATGGCGTTTGTCGAACGCAAACTGTTTACTCTGAACACGGGTCACTGTGTGACGGCTTATCTGGGCTGTTTAAAAGGTCACCGCACCATCCGTGAAGCGATTGAAGATCCGAGCATTCATGCACAGGTGAAACAAGCGATGCAAGAGAGCGGCGAAGTGCTGATCCGCCGCTATGGTTTTGATCGCGCCCTGCACAGCGCCTACATCGAGAAAATCCTAAGCCGCTTTGCCAATCCTTATCTGGTGGATGAAGTGGATCGCGTTGGTCGTCAGCCGCTGAGAAAACTTGGCGCAAATGATAGATTAATCAAACCGTTACTCGGTACAATTGAGTACGGCTTACCAAACAGCATGTTATTGAAAGGGATTGCCGCGGCGCTGAAATATCGCAATAGCAGTGATCCCCAAGCCATCGAATTACAACAAAGTATTGAAAAAGAAGGCGTTCGCTCTACACTTGCCCGCTATACAGGGTTGGCAGCAGACAGTATTGAAGCGCAACAAATTGAAGCTCTCTATCAACAAATGGATTGAAAATTCAGCATGATGGAAGATGAACTGCTCGTCTAAGTGTCGATTTGGCCACTTAGCGTGCACAGCAAGTCTTTCTCAATGCTTACTATGTCGAGAGCAGAAACTCGCTCTCGACTTAACTCAACAACAGATCAGTTTATGGCAGAAAAAATTAACGAATCCGACATTCTGGAGCGCTTGAATCAGACCCACACGGTACGAGGATTCTTCATTACAACGGTTGATGTGCTAACCGAAGCCATTGATGCACTGATGCAACGTATTTTCCGTAAAGACAATTTCGCGGTGAAATCCGTAGTTGAACCACTCTTGCACGATACAGGACCGCTGGGTGACCTGACGGTTCGCCTGAAACTTTTATTTGGTTTGGGCGTGATCCCAGATGAGGTTTTCCACGATATTGAACACTTAATCAAACTGCGCAATCAGCTCAATCATGATGCCACCGAGTACCAATTCACCGACCCGCAAATTCTCGCGCCAATCAAAGCACTCAATCTGGTCAAAAAAATGGGCATGTTGCACTTAAACGTGGTGGAGCCAGACGACGATATTGACCTCAGCTTTTACCACCTGCAGTTGCAACGCCAACAACAAGTGATCAAATCCGGTCTCTCTCTGGCCATCATTCAAATATGTAATGCACTCAACAAAGACAGCCCATTTTAACGTTTAGGTCACGCAATTTTAGTGTGATCCGCTCAACTCCCGCATCCATTTTTCATCTTGTCTGTGTATCGTGTTAGCCTGAGACTCATTTCTGATAACAGACGAGTGAAGCATGAAAGTCGCCATGATTGGTTTAGGGGATATCGCACAGAAAGCCTATCTGCCCGTATTAGCTCAACTACCCGATGTCGAACTGATTTTATGTACCCGTAACCAGCACACCCTACAAACATTGGCTGCACGTTACCGAGTCAGCGCGACATGCACCGACTACCGTGATGTGTTGCAGTATGGTGTGGATGCAGTGATGATCCATGCGGCGACCGATGTACACAGCACACTTGCAGCGTTTTTTCTGCGTCTAGGGATCCCAACCTTTGTCGATAAACCACTCGCCGCGAGCGCGCAAGAGTGTGAAAACTTGTACGAGTTAGCGGAGAAACATCACCAACCACTTTATGTCGGGTTTAACCGACGTCATATCCCGCTCTACAACCAACATTTGTCCGAGCTGGCTCAACAAGAGTGTGGGGCGCTGCGTTCACTGCGTTGGGAAAAACATCGCCACGCACTACCCGGCGATATTCGCACCTTTGTGTTCGATGATTTCATTCATCCTCTAGATAGCGTCAACCTTTCACGTCAGCCCAATTTAGATGACCTCTATCTCACCTACCACATGAGTGAAGGACTCCTCGCGCGCCTTGATGTTCAATGGCAAACGGGCGATACCTTATTGCACGCTTCGATGAACCGTCAGTTTGGCATCACCACTGAACAGGTGACCGCGAGCTATGACAATGTGGCCTATCAGTTTGATTCCTTTACCCAAGGCAAAATGTGGCGAGATAACCAAGAAAGTCGAGTGGCCTTAAAAGATTGGACACCAATGCTTGCCAGTAAAGGCTTTGAAGCTATGGTGCAAGATTGGTGGCAAGTTGCAGCCGCAGGCAAACTACCCACTCATATCATTGAACGTAACTTAGCCAGTCACCAGCTGGCAGAAGCAATTTGCCAACGCTTAAGTCAGTAACACAGAGGAATTTCCGCATGGCCGACAAACTTTCCACCTCCGCCTTGGCAAAAAAGCGCCAGCAAGATGCCAAACAGCTGTTTCAGGATTTGAAAACCGCGGGTTACATCCATCGCCATGATGAGCAGTGGATATTGACCGATCTCGGCACCAAATTTGGGGGAGAATATGCCCAGCACCCTAAGTATGGGCGTTTTATTGTCTGGCCTGAGAATTTGCTGATCGACTTGCACGCCACTTCAGGCCAAACACTCACCGCTACGCAAGTCGGGGAATACTTCAAATTAAACCCGAAGAAAATGAATCAGTTATTCAGTGAATTAGGCTGGATAGCGCGTAGCGAAGCAGGTTGGCACGCCACCGAAAGCGGCCTACGTGCCGGAGCGCAGCAGCGTGAAGAAAAAAGCTCAGGTAATGGGTTTGTGGTCTGGCATGAAGCCATCCTGCGTAACCGCCACTTACGCCAATCTATCGTGGAATTTCTCGGCCAAGAAGCACAGGCTCACGCGACCGATAAATCTTATTCCAGCTTTCGCCAGAAGTTTGCTGCCAAACACCGTACTTTAGATGGACATTATGTGCGTTCAACGGGTGAACTGCTGATTGATAACTGGCTGTATCTGGCTGGCGTGGTACACGCTTATCAGCGCCCACTGCCGATTGAAGAGGAAGTGACCAGTGATTTTTATCTGCCAAGCGGCAAGGTGTATTTGCAATTTTGGGGAACAGATGAAGGTGACATAGCCCCGAGTGAGCAACAAAAAACCCGCGCACTTTATCAAGCACACGGGTTAGCACTGATTGAGATCCAATCTCATGAGATCACGCAACTGGATGACATTTTGCCCGCAAAATTGCGTGAGTTCGGTATTAAAGCGTATTAACGAGCGCGATAACGCGCACGCGCGGCCTCTTCAATTGGCACCACGGTTTTACCAATCGGCGCCAATGAGATTACTGCCAGTTTTAAATGCTGCAGGGCAAACGGAATGCCGATGATGGTGATAAAACAGGCCACCGCAGACAAAATATGTCCCACCGCCAACCAAAAACCGGCCAAAATAAACCAAATGATATTGCCCAAAACGCCAAAACCGCTGGTACCAATGTCGGTTTGGTCAGTTAATTCATCACGGGAAATCGCTTCATAACCAAACGGCCAGAATGAGAAATTGCCGATCACAAAACAAGCGCGTCCCCACGGAATGCCAATGATGCTAATAAACGCCAATACTCCCACTAGCCACCAAGCCAATCCCATCACTATACCGCCACATAAAAACCAAATAATGTTGCCTAGTGTTCTTAACATTACCTTACCTCACGTTGTTGAAGGTGTTTCATGCGCCTAACGCTAATGCGACGACCATGAACAGAAAATGAATGATCAGAAAAATCCATGCCACACCGCAGTCGCACCACTCACCAAACAGAGCGCCAGCGCCGCAAAGCGAATTTTTTCTTTTGGCAATGAGTGAGTGGTTTTACGGGCTAACACATAGCCGAGCCAAGCCGCAGGGATCAGCGGCACAGTCAGTAGTACATGGTGCCACGTTAAAAAACCCGTCGGCCACTGCACCATCAAAGAGATGATCGAGCTAAACACGAAGAAGGCAGACAAATTACCGCGCAATTGATTGGCTTCTTGATGTTGAAGCAGGAGCGCCATTGGAGGACCACCGATGCCACTGCTGGTACCAAATACGCCTGAGAAAAAGCCCGCAATCCCCATTCGAGTTGGGTTCGGCTCAATGCGCAGTGGCAACAAACTTACCGCCACCGCAAACAGCACCAACAAGCCAAGCCACAGCGCCAACGCCTGTGTGGAAATCCACATCAGCAGCAAACCACCCACAATCGATCCCGGAATACGCCCGATTAAGGCCATTTTTAAGCCGCCAACCGAAATACTCTCGCGATGTTTCATCGCATTGAGCACCGAAATAAACAGCGCGACTAAGCAGATCGGTGATGGCACATAGTCCAGCGAAATAAGAAACAGCAGCGGCGATGCAACGACCGCGAGCCCAAAGCCGATCGCGGTCTGCACAAAGGAACCCATGAAAACCAATAGCATGGCAATCCACGCACTCGCGCCTAAATACTCCATTTCGCTCCCTTGTACTGCGATGTATCGAATGACACTGACGGTATCAGTTCAGCAATATTTCGCAATAGAAACGTTTCGCCAGAATTGACCCTGCTACGGTGCACTGGCGCGCCCCAAGCTTTATGAATGCGCTCTTTGGCTGCCAGAGACGAGAGTAAGTTTCATATCAATTCCTTTTTAAACTGAAAGAAGGTGTTGTTGAATAAGTGGCTGAGGAGGAACGAGGAATAGCCAACACGATCGAGAGAAAAATTGCGCTCGCGCCTAAAAGCTGCCCCCAAGTTAGCGCTTGATCAAGAATCACATAACCCAGTAAGCAAGCCGAAACACTGCTTAAAAAGCCAAGAAAGGACACCGTGACCGTTGGCAATTGCTCAATACCACGGAACCAGAGAAAGTAAGCCAACATAGCGCCCACCACACTCAGGTATCCGTAACCAAGGTAGTTAAGTGGGGTAATTTGCTCAGGAATGCCTTCAATCCACAGCGTGGTGGGCAGCAAAAACATCCCACCAAACAATAATTGCCAGCCAGTAAAACCGAGTGTAGACATACTCTGAGGGCGTCCCCATTTTTTGGTCAGAACGACCCCAGATGCCATACTGAGTGTTCCTAAACAGGCGATCAATAAACCTTGTATGCTCAAGGCTGCGGTTTGGTTAAGCACCAGTAGTCCAATCCCAATGACTCCAATGCCCCCTGCGATCCACTGCAAAGGCGTAATGCGTGTGCTCAGTAAAAACCAGCTCATTGTCATCACCAACATAGGTTGGAATGACATCACCAATGCTGCCATCCCTCCCGGTAATTCAGTGGCGGCAAAAAATAAACAGTAAAAGAAGAAACCAATATTAAAAAAGCCCAATACCGGCAAACGCCACCACCAATTTCCGGTTGGTAAGGTTCGAGCAAACAGGACTAACAATATTCCTGCTGGTAAAGCTCGTACTAAAGAAGCCATGAGTGGTGAGTGTGGAGGTAGAACTTCGGTAGTTACGATATAAGTACTGCCCCATACGATAGGGGCGATGGCAGTAAGCAGTATCGTTTTGATTCCTGACGTTGTATTCATTATTTACCCTATATAGTGGAATTTTTCTTCGACAAAAGTATCTCTTGAAAAAGATACTTTTTAGAAAATAATGGAGAAATGGTTTTCGATCAAGTATCTTTTTGAAAAGATATTTTAGGGGAGCGATATCATGTCATCAGAAAACACTATGCCAAATGACAAAGTGGATGCCATTCTTGCGCAATGGCGCAGTGTCAGGCCGGATCTGGATTGCTCATCGATGGGGGTCGTGGGTCGATTACGCCAAACAAATGGGATCTGGAAAACCAAGTTAGATCAAGTGTTTGATGGGTTTGGATTAAGCTGCATTGAATTTGATATTTTAGCGACTATCCGCCGTAATGACCGAGAGATCACCCCAACCGAGCTATACCAAACCTTGATGCTTTCTTCCGGCGCAATCAGCACCCGAATTGAACAACTAGTGCAACGAGGTTTGGTGCAACGCGTCGCGAGTGAACAAGACAGACGAAGCTGTAAAGTCACCTTAACAGAACAAGGAATAGAGTTAGTCGATCAAGCCCTGAATGCTCATGTTGCTAATGTGGATGGCATGCTGAGTGTGCTTACTGAGCAAGAAAGAAAACAACTGGGGCAGCTTTTAAAAAAAATTCTGCTGGCAGAATAAAAACACAAGCGATCGCTTGCAAAGGCGACCGCTTATCTTAGTGGCATCCATATGCTGGAGTGTCGAAGCAAACTACTCAGTGACCAACGTAAAACCTTCGTCCAACCAACCAGTAACGCCACCAATCATTTTCTTCACTGGGCGACCTAATTTGGCTAAGCGAATCGCCGCTTTTTCAGTGCCATTACAGTGAGGCCCCGCGCAATAGACCACAAACAGTGTGTCCATAGGGTAATCGGCTAAGGTTTTTTCATTCAGGCGTGAGTGCGGCAGACTGATAGCGCACGGAACATGTCCTTCGGCATACAGTGCTTCACCACGGACATCGAGTAACACAAAATCTTGTCTTTCATTGGTGATCGCGTGGTGCACGTCCCAACAATCGGTTTCAAACTGCAACAACGCTTCAAAATGCGCCAGAGCATCGGCACTGGACGCTGCGGGCACACGAGATACGGCACTAGACATTCGACTTCTCCTTGTCGGTTTAATGAGCATGCAGTGTGCCACAGCGGTTAACGTGCCGCCACTTCCGTTGCAAAATCATCAAGACTCAGCATAGCGACACGATCGGACAAAGCGCGTAAAGCAATACCATGCACCATCGCATCCACTGAGCTGCAGGCTTGTGGGAACACTCGAACTTGATATGGCGCGACTTGTGGAGAGAGAGCCGTGTGGGTGACACAGTTTTGGGTCATCATTCCACACAAATAGAGTTGGCGCACGCCAAAGCGCTGCAAATACTCGGCTAAATCGGTATTTAGAAAGCTATCAGCGTGTGCCTTGACCACCACAATCCCTTCTGGAGCGGCTGCAACTAATTTAGGATGCAACTCTGCCCCCTCGGTATTAGCATTAAAAAATGGCGCGCTACCTAGCTTTGGATCAGCAATATGCTGCACAAGAATAATCGGCATTTGATGGCGTTGCGCGATATCGACCGCTTGTAAAGTGTTATCGAGCACTTGCTCCGCTTGCCATTGTGGGTACAAGCCATTGGGGAAATAGTCATTTTGAATATCGATGATAATCAGTGCAGATGAGTTCATAGTGTTCTCCTTAGTGAATCTATGGCGTATTTTCTCGGTTTTTCTTCTTACGCTGCAGAGTCTAAAATGACACTTTACGGTTCAAAAACGACAAAACATCGATGACTTCTATATCAATCGCTATTGTGGCTTATCCGGGTTGTTTACTCTCCGCGGTTCATGGCTTGGATGAAATGTTCTGGATGGCGAACCGCGCCAGCCAAGAGCTTAATCAAACATTTAAGTTTGAAAGCCAGATTGTGGAGTGGCCAAATGCTCACTCTGCTTTGCTTGAGCAGTCTTATGCCGCCATCGTTTTACCGCCAAGCCGTGATCAGATTGAAAGCATAGCATTCTCGGAAAATTTACTTGATTGGCTGACTTGGCAACATCAAAAAGGAGCCCTGCTTAGTGCGGCATGTGCAGGGGTTTTTCTACTGGCTGCCGCAGGATTACTGCGCCAAAAAAGTGTGACCACGCATTGGGGATTGGCACAAATTTTTTCACAACGCTTCCCAGACGTAACGTTAAAGAGTGACGAAATTCTGATTAACCAAGGCGATATCATTACCGCAGGAGGCATGATGTCTTGGGTGGATTTGGGGCTGGAGTTAGTCGCACAATTTACCTCTCCTGCCATCATGCGTCAGGTAGGTAAGCTTTTGGTGATTGATACCGGAGCTCGTGAGCAACGTTATTACCAGCAATTTTCACCGAGTATGCTGCACGGTGATGATGTGGTTCTCCAACTTCAACATTGGTTGCATGATCACTATCACCAATCACACAGCATCAGTGAGTTAGCCGCACAAGCTCATGTCACACCACGCACTTTACAGCGACGGTTTATAAAAGCCGTAGGCTACAATCCGATCCAGTATTTGCAGCGTTTACGCATCCAAAAAGTGTGTGATTGGTTGGAATCCTCCACCCACTCTTTTGAATGGATTGCTCACCAAGTCGGTTATGACGATGCGGGAGCTTGTCGAAAAACATTTTCTAAAATCATGGGGTTAACCCCAAGTGAGTTTCGACGGCGGTTTACTTCGCCCTCTCAGAGGTAAACGCCGAAATAGCAAAACTCAGAAAGATGCCGCGCACCTTCCTGAGTTATCCAATGATTAAACCGCTTGTGTGGATTAGTACGCCACACCAATGCGTTGGCGAGGATGCTCTGCGTATTCCAGCTCATCAATCAGCGCAACCGCATAATCTGCCACCGAAATACGGCTGTTGCCTTCGCTGTCGGTCAGCAGTTGATCGCCACCCACCCGGTATTGGCCTTGTTTATCACCAGGGAAAATTTCGGCCGCTGGGCTTACGAAAGTCCAGTTCACATCGCTGTTGCTTGCGCGGAAAACTTCCAACGCTTCGCCTTGTGCTAGAGCTTCACCTTTGTACTCTTCTGGGAAACCCGGAACGGTGACTAATTTCACGCCTGGAGCCACTTCCAAAGAACCCGCACCACCAACCCACAATAAACGAGCAACGCCAGCTTGTGGCAGCTCATTGAGTAGACGCTGCGCAGTTTTCGCGACCATTTCATGGTTGCCTGCAGCACGACCGCCGATAGAAGCAATCACAGCATCCACGCCTTCCAGCACAGATTTGAGTGAGCTCTCTGGGTTTAGGATATCCAGTTGCTGTACCGCTACCCCTTTGAGGGTGACTTTGGCTGGGTCACGAACGACAGCAACCACTTCATGTCCGCGCATTTTCGCTTCAGCCGCTAAATGACTACCAATCCAACCAGATGCACCTAGAATTGCTACTTTCATTTTTTACCTTCCTCTTGAATCTATTTAGATGAGTGTGTTCAACGAGGATAAGTATAGTTTGTCGCATCGCGAGCGATAAATGCGCAAAAATGATGTACATTGTATCTAGTTAGTTTGCAAATGAGAGCACTTATGGATCGCCTAACTGCCATGCGCAGCTTTATTGAAGTCGCCAATACCGCCAGTTTTACCCAAGCAGCGGATAACCTAAACCTCAGCCGCTTACAGGTATCGCGCCATGTTCAAGAGATTGAGGATTGGCTTAAGCAGCGCTTGTTGCATCGCACGACACGCCGAGTCAGCCTCACCGCAGCGGGTGAGGAGGCACTACAACGCTGTGAGCAAATTCTCCATCAGACCATGGAGCTGGAAATGCGCGCACTGGAGCAATCAGGAGCATTACGCGGCAGCATTCGTATTTCTGCACCGATAGGTCTCACGCAAAACATGCTGCTGGATGCGGTGATCGCCTTTACCGACCTGCATCCACAAGTTCATTTTGATGTGCTTGCCTCCGATCGTTTTTCACAATTGGTCGATGAACGCGTCGATATCGCGCTGCGCTTTACGCAGCAGCCCGATGAAAATTTGATTGCGCGTCGCTTGCTTGAAGTCGGCATGGTGGTGTGTGCCACTCAGGAATATCTGGCACAACATGCGCCTATCGAACTGCCACAAGATTTGGCACACCATAACTGCCTAGTGCATATCAGTGGCAATAAATGGGATTTCGTAAAAAATAACGAGCAGTTTAGCGTTTTGGTGAATGGTAATATTCGCGCCAATGATATGGGTACCTTATGCCGCGCCGCATTAAATCATAAAGGGATCATTCGTCTTCCCTGTGATTTGGCCAATCCGCTGTTGCAAGCTGGACAACTGCAAGCGTTACTGCCGGACTATTATCTGCCAAGCAGTTCTATCTGGGCGGTGTATCTGTCGCGCAGTTACCAGACACCTTTGGTCAGACAGTTTATTGATTTTCTCGCCGAGCGTTGGCAAGAAGATTTGCTGTGGCCATAAAAGCCAATCCCCGATTCAATCGGGGATGCTTTCTAAGGATTAATAGCGGAACTGTCCTACCCGTTTCCTGAGGTTTTGCGCTTCTTGTGCAAGCTCACCAACAATTTCATCCACATGTCCCACTTGTTGAGAGACGCTCGATGACACATCAGAAATTGATGTGATGTTGGTATTGATCTCTTCAGTCACTTCCCGTTGTTCATCGGTCGCGGTTGCAATTTGGATGTTCATATCATTGAGTTCATTGATCATCCCTACGATCTGTTTGAGCATATCCGTATTGCTGTTACAAGATGACACGCCGCGAGAAACATTTTGGTTAGCACTTTGAATCGAGCTCACCACCGCCTGTGTTTCACGCTGTAAGCGTTCGATTTTCTGCCGAATTTCTTCTGTGGAAGTATGCGTTTTGGAGGCAAGGTTACGCACTTCATCTGCCACCACCGCAAAACCACGGCCTTGTTCACCCGCTCGTGCTGCTTCAATCGCCGCATTTAACGCTAACAAGTTGGTTTGTTCTGCAATCGCTTGAATCACATCCAATACCGACGCGATCGATTGGCTCTCATGGTTCAAACGACCAATGGCTTCAACCGCGGAGGACATCTGCTGGTTGATCGAACTCATATCGCGTGACAGCTCATCACCCACCGAGACGCCTGTTTGGCCTTTATCATTGGCTTCTTGTACAAACTCTGCAGCACGTAATGCAAACTGCGAAACCTCTGCAATGGATGCACTCATTTCATTCACTGCCGTCACTACCGATTCTGTGCGCTCATGCTGATCCGCCACCGCACTTCGGGCATGCGTCATGTTGTTTGAAATGACTTGCGTGTTCGAATTGAGCTTTTCCGTCGCCTGAGCAAATTGGCGGATCGTCTCTTGCAACTGTTCAAAAAGTCGATTGAACGCTTGCGCAAGTTGCCTAATTTCATCGCTGCCTTGCTCTTCCAACCTTCCGGTTAAATCATTATTTTCGCTGATGTTTTGCACATCACGGATTGAACGTAAAATCGGACGAGAGATGTTTTTCCCTAAAACTAGAGCCGCGATCGCCGCCACTAACGCTGACACCACAATGGCTAACGCAGCTTTAATTGTCACATCATGGTTCAGCGCGACAATGTCAACCAGCGCCTCTTGAGCCCGCATTTCTGTAATCAATACCCAAGATTGACCCAGTGCATTAATCGGGCTGAATGCGGTTAGCATATCGATGCCCACCGAGTTGGTATGGTGCACCACACCATTTTCCCCCCGAAGCCCTTTATCCACACCTTCACTGCGAATCGGCATAACACCAATTGCCAACCCTTTGCTACGAATTTGGCTGATGACGTCTTTATTGAGTTTCATCGCGTTCAGTGTATTCATAAACGCTGACGCATCTTCCAATAATTGACGGGGTTGGCTACGAATCAAACCATCGCCGCCAACCAAATAGCTTTCACCAGTGCGACCTAAACCATTTTCAAGCCATTGATTATTAAAGGTCATGATGTGGTTAATTTCATCAACTGGCATTTGAAAAGCCAGCACACCAATCCGTTGACCATTGTCGAAAATCGGGGTTGCGATAAAAGAGGCTGCCGCTTCATAAGAAGGATAATAAGGTGCGAAGTCATCTAGATAATATTGGCTGTCAGCGAGAGTTTCAGCTTTAACATAAGCACGCGCTAACCCAGAATCTCTGTAAGGGCCCGTTTTCAAATTGGTTGCAAAATCAAGCTCTTTGAACACGCTATACACAACGTCGCCTGCGTTATCGATCAAGAAAACGTCATACAAGCCGAATTGCTCAAGGTATTTTTTGAAACTTGGGTGATATTTTCCATGTAAACCGTCATAAGAAGTGCCTAAGGCATCACTCACCCAAGCATCTTTCGCTCCCAGTGGATTCGGATTCTCCGCAATATAGCGTGACTGTAGCGCTTTGCTGATCGGTGATAACTGTTGTAAACGGCGGTCAAATGCTGCATCTCGGCCGTCATTCAGCTTTTGGTATTTTTGACCAAACTGCGCAGCATAATAGTTTTGTAGCTTATCCAAAGATTGGGTTGGCACTTGTTCAATCGGATACTGTTGATACGCTTCACTCAATCCGTTCATAGCATCAACCGTTGACACCATATGCGCCAAGGTAATCAGTTGACCCGATATCTGTTGTAGATAGCGTTCAATTTCACTTTTTTTGGTTTGGCGAACAGAGACCAATTGCTCAGTAGCCCGATTATACAAGGCTTTTTCAGCAAGATTAGATGCACTCCAGCCGATCCATTCTCCCACGAAAATTACAGCAATGGTGGCAACAAGAGTCATAGATAACACTATTCGATTAGCAATTTTCATATAGGGTCCATGAGACTTTCTGTCTCGAAAAAAAGACGTAATAAATGCCAACGAACATTGTTATTTTGATATGAAACTACACCATTCAGTGTAGTGGGCAGATCACTGTTGCGCAAAGGATCCGACCATAAAAAAAGCGATGCTGATAAGGCATCGCCATAACTATTTTCTAAACCTTTGATTGAACTTAAGGTTGTTGTTTGGTCGGTGCCAACGCAATCTCACGAATGCACACATTTTGTGGTTGCTGATAAGCAAACAGCACCGCACGCGCCACATCATCCGCTGCCAACACACCGCCCATATCCACTTTCCAAGCATCGTAGCCCTCTTTAATTTCGCTTGATGTGGTGTGTGAAAGCAGCTCTGTTTCTACCGCTCCTGGAGCAATTGTGGTCACACGTACATTGCTAGCGGCCACTTCCTCACGCACGTTTTCAGAAATCGCATGTACCGCAAACTTAGTTCCACAGTAAGCAGCATGATTCGGGAAGGTTTTCTTACCCGCAATAGAACTGATGTTCACGATCGTACCGTGGTTGCGATCTTTCATATCAGCCAACACGGCGTGCATACCATTGAGCAGACCTAGCACATTCACATCAAACATGCGCTTCCATTCATTCGCCTCTTGCGTGTCAATCTGTCCAAGCAGCATGACACCGGCATTGTTCACCAGCAGATCCGCAGGGCCATACAGCGCTTCTGCTTTCGCAATCGCAACCACTAAGGTCGCCGCTTCTGTCACATCCACTTTTTCACACAGTGTATTAGGTAGGTTCAGTGCCTCTAAACGCTCCACACGGCGTGCCACCAACAGCAGTGGATGACCCGCTTCACTGAAACGGCGTGCGATAGCTTCACCAATACCAGAACTTGCACCTGTAATAACGACTAATGATTTCATGGGATTACCTTATTGATTCTTAGAAAAATTCTCCTGAACACAGGAGTTCGTTGCAATGCGAGCAGTCTAGGCGAAAGCAGATTGTTGATATATAGTCGACAGGTTCACAAACTGTTGCCAAATGATGACAAATGTAAGGAATTGCTCATGCAACTTAACCAACTTAATCTGGCCGACATTCGCGCCTTTGTACTGATTGCGAAACTCGGCAATTTCACTAAAGCCGCGGAAGAGCTGGAGGTTTCTCGCTCACATGTTTCCCGCCAGTTGAGCCAGTTGGAAAACAGCATGGGCGTCACTCTTGTCATCCGCACTACACGCAGCCTTTCGCTCACGGATGCTGGGGAGATCTTCTATCGTCAATGCGAACAAGCCTTGAGCAGTATTGAACAAGCCGTGTTAGCCGCTGTAGATGATGTGCAAGAAGCGCGCGGTGAGCTACGCATCAACAGTGTGGGCGGGCATATTGGGGAAGAGTTGATTGCCGACATTTGCAGTGCTTTTATGCAGGAAAACCCCGATGTGCGGATTCACCTTGATTTCAGTAGTCATCGCGTTGATTTGATTGAAGAAGGCTTTGACGTGGCATTTCGGATGGGCAAATTAGAAGATGCCAGCTTTGTGGCGCGGAAACTCACCGAAATCCGCATGAGCACGCTCGCAAGCCCTACGTACTTTACGCAGTGTGGTCAACCTCAACATCCCAAGCAGCTCGCCGAGCATCGCTGCTTAACCGGTTCGGTAAAACGTTGGAGCTACCAACACAAAGAGACGAAACAAACTCTCGATGTGCCAGTCGATGGAGATTTACAGTGTAAAAACGGCCGAGTGTTAGTTCGAGCAGCATTGGCGCATAACGGCATCATTCGCGTACCCACTTTCTACTGCCACCAAGAGGTCGCCCGCGGCGAGCTGGTCGAAGTGTTTCAGGATTGGCATATCCCGAGCGTTGAGTTTTCCCTCATCTACCATAAAGACAAATATCAACCGGTACGCTTAAAGCGGTTTATTGAGTTCAGTAAGCGTTATTTTGAGCAGAGTGTCATCGAATAAATCGGCGAGTCATGACTCTCGCAATACGGCAGCATAAAAGACTGGTCAAGTTCGGCGCGCTTAGCGACAATACCGCACTTTGAATGACAACGAATGAGAAATACCATGCGCAGTTTTATCCTTCGAGCTCGCTCCGCACCGACCGATAGCCAACGCCTACTGGACGAAATTGGTGGCAAATGCCATACCGAAATTTTGGCACACTGCATGATGAATAGCCTGTTTACCGCGCAGTCGCATCGTGAAGATGTGGTGATTCATCTGGTATTGGAAAGCACGCGCGATTATTCACGCACCATCACCGTCGAAGCGAATGAAATCAGTGATGTGGGCGGATTCCATGAAGCGGCGTTGATTGCCCTGTTGGTGAAAGCGCTGGATGCATCTGTCGGCATGGGCAAAGAACAAACTCGTGTGGTTCAGCCGGGATTGACCGTGCGCACTATCAGTTTTGAAGCGCTACTCGGTGAGTTGGCAGAGCATCATTCGCTGTACATGATGGATAAAAAAGGCGATTCCATTCGTGATATTAAGATTGGCCCGAACCCGTGTTTTATTTTGACCGATCATATCCCGATGCCGAAAAAGAGTGGTAACTCGATGAAACGTCTTGGGGTAGAAAAAATCAGCCTTGGGCCAAAAATGCTGTTTGCTTCACAGTGTGTCACCCTCATCCATAACGAGATTGATCACCAAGAAGCGGGTTGGTAATCCCTCCCGTCATCAATAAAAACAGCCCTGATAAATCTGTTCGTCAGGGCTGTTTTTTCTTCGCTTAAGCCAGTTTCAGATCAAACTGAATGCGGTATTGCACCATATCTTCAATGGTCAACACGGGCATATTGTGCAGTTTGCCGAACTCGATGATTTCTGGCGTTTTTGCCATGCTGCCATCTGGGTTGGTCAGTTCGCACAGCACCCCCGCTGGCTGCAAACCTGCCATCTGCATCAAATCAACCGTACCTTCGGTATGGCCACGGCGCGTCAGTACTCCACCCGCACGAGCACGTAGCGGGAATACATGGCCGGGACGCGCCAAATCTTCTGGCTTTGCTTCTGGGTTGGCTGCGGTTTTGATGGTAGTCACGCGATCTTGCGCGGAAACCCCCGTGGTTACGCCGTGTTTGGCTTCAATGGATACCGTAAACGCCGTTTGGTTAGCACTGTTGTTATTGACCACCATAGGCGGTAGGGCTAAGCGATCGGCTTGTGTTTCCGTTAGGCACAAACAGACGATGCCGCTGCATTCACGGATCATGAGCGCCATTTGCGCCGTAGTAAGAGATTCTACCGCGTAGATAATATCGCCTTCATTTTCGCGATCTTCATCATCGAGCAGCAGCACACCACGCCCTTCACGTAAGGCTTGCAGTGCGTTTTCTACACGAGTAATGGGGTCGCCGAATTCGGCAAGTAATGAGGACTGATTCATGGTAATACTCCAAAAAATGACCAGAATCAGGGCTTATGAGGGATCAAAATCCAAAACGAAAAGCACTGAAAACCGAAAGATGTAGCAACGCCGCACCTTAGGATTCAGTGTGTTTGTCATTCTCTCTCATCCGGACTGTAACCGTCGGCTCTGGCTTCTCACCAGATCTGCTGACCTCGACGAATCGAGCGCTCGTGGGCTCGCCTTGCGGCATACCACCGGTGGGGAATTTCGCCCCGCCCTGAGAATATTGTTGTGCTTCAGACGATTCTGAAACGCCGCTTAGTGTAGTCAGTTCAACGGGCGGTGAAAAGAGTTACGGATAAACTTGTTTTGAATATCACCGCTTTTGAGCAAGAAAAGTCGATGAAAAAGAACATCAGAGAAAAAACAGCGCGGATAGAAAAACAGCGCAGACTCGCTGCGCTGTTGATCTTATACCTTAAGCGTTAACCCGATCAGGCGTGTTTCAACGGGGTATTTTGCTGTGAGCGAGAAATCGCACCGTACAGCACCCAACCAAAGAAAGTCGCAATCGAGCCGAGCATGACCGCGGTTTCACCGGAACTGTACAGCGCGTAGAAGCTATACATTGCACCAATAAAGGCCATCACGTTGGCGACTTTCGCTTGGCTCACCGGTACATTGAGCTGCTTTTGCATCACGCCCAGCGCAGCCATAGAGAGGATGTACGGAATGATGTTGGTCACGACCGCCAAATTCACTAACGCCTCAAACTGCTTATTGAGTGAGGGACTGATGGTCATCAAACTCAGTACGCTTTGAATCGAGACGATGGTCAGCATACCTAGCACAGGGGCATCGGCTTTGGTCACTTTAGAGAACAATTTAGGGAAGAAACCTTCATCGGCCGAGGCTTTAAACACTTGCGCAATAGTAAATTGCCAGCCAAGCAGTGAACCGGTACAAGACACAATCGCACACGCCATGACAATCGCGCCCATGGTTGGGTTAAACATCTGCGCAAAAGCCAGACCAAACGGTGCGTTCGAGTTAGCCAGATCTGCGTTTGGCACAATCCCAGCAATCACGTTGGTTGAGATGATGTAAATCACCGCAGCCCCCAAGGTGCCGCCCATGACCGCAATCGGTACGTTTTTCTCTGGGTTTTCCACCGCATCAGCATTAGCACAAGCCGATTCCAATCCCAAGAATGCCCAGAGCGTCATTGCAATTGAGCCGCCGAGCGCTTGGAAGAATGGCAAACCATGTGGGTTCCATGCCGAGCGATACAAGTCAAAATCAAACCAGTACCAACCGATGATGGATACCCCAATCACCGGAATAATGATGCCCCAAACGGTAACACTGGAGACTTGACCAGTAATGCGCGCACCACCAAAGTTGGCCACGGTGGCGACCCACAATACCAAAATAGTCGCGATACAGGTTTCAATCGGAGTGAGATGAAAACCAAACAGCACATCAGCATAGCCAACCGCGGAAATGGCAATCGCCACGTTGGCAATCAACAAGGAAACCGCGTAGGTATAGTTGGCCATAAAGTTGCCGCTGCGGCCAAACGCGTATTCGGCGTAACCGCCCATACCGCCGGATTTTTTACTGAACATACCGCATTTTGCAAAGGCAAACGCCAAGGCAGTTGAACCTGCAGCAGTGACTAACCAAGATAAGATAGAAATGGTGCCGACTTGGGCAAGCTGAGTCGGGAGCATAATGATGCCCGATCCCATCATGTTAACGATAGTCAGAATGGTGAGTTGCACTACACCAATTTTGTTATTGGATTTACTCATGATATTCCCCTTCTATGGGTCTTTTCGTGTTGTCATCGGGGCAGAAACATCTGCCCCGATGCCCCGATTAACGTTTCAGTACATAGCCCATGGCTTGCACTCGTCCCTCGCCTGTCGGCTCCAGATACACCCCTTGCAATTCAGGCGCAAAACCCGGCAGCAAGTTGATCCCTTCTTCTAGAGCGAGGAAGTAACGCTGTACTGAACCGCCCCATATTTCTCCCGGAACCACACACAACACACCTGGAGGGTAAGGCAGTGCGCCTTCAGCGGCGATATGGCCTTCCACTTCACGCAGTGGGACTAGCTCAACCTGACCACGTACAAAGGCCAAGTTCGCTTCTTGTGGGTTCATTACCGCACGTGGGAAATAACGCGCGCGGAACATCTCTTTTTGCAGCTGTTTCACATCATGGCTGACATACAGATCGTGCATTTCCTGACACAACTGACGGATGGTGTAGCCTTTGTAGCGTTCGCGATTCGCGCGGTACACGTTCGGCAATACTTCGCTCAGTGGTGCATCTTCTTCAATCAAGCGTTCAAAACGAGCAATTTGCGCTACTAAATGCTGCATCTTCGCCATATCTTCGGCAGGGGTGAGCAGGAAGAGGATCGAGTTCAAATCGCACTTCTCTGGGATGATGTTGTTCTCACGCAGGAAGTTGGCCAGTATGGTGGCCGGAATACCAAAGTGCTCGTATTCGCCGGTTTCTGGGTCAATCCCCGGTGTGGTGAGCAGGAACTTACAAGGGTCAACGAAATACTGACCATGTTCGTAACCTTCAAACGCATGCCATTTCTGACCCGGTTCAAATTCAAAGAAACGCAAATCATCGGCTATTTGCTCGGTAGGGTGAGACTGCCAAGGTTTACCTTCGATCATTGGTGGAATGAACGGCTTGATGTATTTGCATTTTTTCATTAGAAGCTTACGGGCTTCGATACCGGTTTTTACCGCTTCACGCCATAGGTAGCGGCCACTGTCCCCTTCGTGCATCTTGGCGTTCACATCGAGCGCCGCAAATAGCGGGTAGAATGGGCTGGTTGAAGCGTGCAGCATAAAGGCGTTGTTAAAGCGTTTATGGTTGCAGTAACGCTCTTGGCCTTTGATATGGTGATCTTTCTTGTGGATTTGCGAAGTTTGTGAGAAACCCGCCTGCTGTTTATGCACGGACTGAGTCACGATGATGCCCGGATCTTCAGGCTTCAGATCGAGAAGAAGTGGTGAGCAATCTTTCATCATGGGGATGAACTGTTCATAGCCTACCCATGCTGAGTCAAACAGGATGTAGTCACACAGATGACCGATGCGATCCACCACCTGACGCGCGTTGTAAATCGTGCCGTCGTAAGTACCGAGCTGAATAATCGCAAGACGGAATGGGCGTTTCGCTTCCGCACGGCTTGGGTCGACATTACGTACGGCATCACGCAGGTAAGATTCGTTAAAGCAGTGCGCATCAATCCCGCCGATAAAACCAAATGGGTTACGCGCCGTTTCTAAGTAAACTGGCGTCGCGCCCGCTTGAATTAACGCACCGTGGTGGTTGGATTTATGGTTGTTGCGGTCAAACAGCACCAGATCTCCCGGTGTCAGCAGCGCATTACACACCACTTTGTTGGAGGCCGATGTGCCGTTGAGTACAAAGTAGGTTTTATCCGCGTTGTACACTTTCGCGGCGTAAGCCTGCGCATCATGTGGGGCGCCTTCATGGATCAGCAAGTCACCCAAACGTACGTCTGCATTACACATATCCGAGCGGAACAAGGTTTCACCAAAGAAATCAAAGAACTGGCGACCAACTGGATGCTTACGGAAGAACTGACCGCCTTGATGACCAGGGCAAGCAAAGGTCGAGTTACCCATGTCCACGTATTTTTTCAATGTGCCAAAGAAAGGTGGCAACAGGCTTTCTTGATAACGACGTACGGCAGTTTCCACTTGCTTACCGTAGAACTCGACTTTGGCATCACACAGCTCAAATACCCCGGTGATATCAGCGCAAAAATCATCTGGGAATTGGTCTTCGCAGCATACAGCAACAAAGATCGGTAGTTTCAAACCGGTCGCATTCATTTTATCTATGATGCCATTTTGTACGTCTTCGACGGAAACCACCGCCGCACCGATGTCACAGAAGTCGGTTTTCAGTACATCCACCACTTCACGTTGGGTTGTGAAGCAAGAGCGAACCGATAAACTCGTAGCAATTTTTAATGAATTCATATTTAGCCTTTCTTATTTTTTTAATAAACGAATTCCAAGCCAAATTATTTTTAGCGTGCAGGAAATCGCTCAGCAAAATAAATATTGCAGTCACAAAGGCTGAGATAGAAATAATGGAGAGCCCCAGCCTAAGAACCAGTGAATATTCTTTTGCTTAATAATGATGTTTTTTCTTGGGCATACCTAGAGATTCACTCAGTTACGGTAGGAGCAGGCAAAACCAACATGATTTCACATCACGCCAAAGGGCGTAAAAAATCAATGAATATGCCTTAATACCTCAACATGAGGAAAGCAGGTATAGGACGAACCTTTAGCTGACAAGCAGCCTAAAGCTCTCGTTACAGATGAGATGTCGATTGGGTAAAGAAAGAGTAGTCAAAGTAGTCACGGTGAGACGGCATCATGATGTGCCGAGTCCTGCGAATGTGTGCCATGATTTTTGATTTCTTTTTCATATACAACTCCGTTACAAATAATCAAGAAACCAGTTTACGTCGTTTTGCTTAGAAAGCAGGCGCATTCTATACCCCAAGGAGAAATTAAAATTTGACCATCATCACACCTTAATACGCATAGATATATATTTTAGATTTATTTACCAACAAGAATAGGTATTACCATATATATCCTAGGACTTGAGCAAAATTATAAGCAAATAATACAATGGAGAATAAAATAAACAGAATAACGCACTATTAAACACTCGTAATCCAACAGGATAAAATGCAACATTAACAACAAATGCCACATATTTAATTACATTCAATAACACTGCTGTTTTTCAATTTGACGTGAGATCCTGCTATACCCAAACGACTTGGAGTTGCAGATAGGCGGCAAGTGAGTTCATCCCCATCAACATACGCAGGCTTATGATTGGAATGCACAAGCGTAGCCAACACCGCTGCTGCTTCAAGTAGGAAATAGATAGCGTCAAGCCAGACGCTGGCTGGCTTGATATAGTGAGCGATATCAGAAAGATTAGCGCCCAAAAAATCGAGTGAGGACGCGTAACATCGATTTACGATAAGTCAGCAGCCAGCCATTACGTGGCAACCACGCGGCTGAACGCAGCACCGTCTTACTATGCGAAAAAGTCTTAAAGCCTTCGATTCCGTGGTAATGCCCCTGCCCTGATTCACCAATGCCACCAAATGGCGCATCATCCGCCGCAACATGCATTAAGGTATCGTTCACACACGCACCACCACTGTGGGTACGCTGCAAAATATGATTAGCCAGATGGCTCTCTTTGGTCATCACGTACAGCGCCAATGGCCGTGGGCCTTGATTGACTCGCTCAATCGCTTCTTCAATATTGCGATAACCGATCACCGGCAGGATCGGGCCAAAGATCTCTTGCTGCATCACCAGCATGTCATCACTGACTTCGGTTAACAGATGCGGCAGCATCTGCCTTGCTTCGAGTTCTACTGTTTTGCCCACTACAGTATTGAGTTTGGCACCTTTTTGCTGTGCATCGTCCAAACAGTGCTGTAATCGGTCAAACTGCGCTTGGTTAATGATTTGTGTCACATCCATACGACCATGACGGATAAAACGGCGCGCAAAACGCTGCAAATAAAGCTCAACGAAGGTCGCGACTTTCGCTTGCGGCAGCATGACGTAATCCGGTGCGACACAGATCTGCCCAGCATTGGTGGTTTTACCCAGCATGATGCTATCTACACTGCGCGCGAGATCCGCATCGTCAGCGATGATCACTGGAGATTTGCCCCCTAACTCTAACGTCACAGGTGTTAAATTTTTCGCGGCCGCTTGCGCCACTAACTTGCCTACGGCGGTTGAGCCTGTAAACAGCAGATGATCAAATCGCAAGGCACTAAAAGCCGCAGCAACCTTCGCATCACCTTGCACGCAAACCGCGATATCGCCTAACGCGGCAATCACACGCGCTAGCACCTGATTGGTGGCAGGTGTGTACTCACTCAATTTCACCATCACCTGATTTCCCGCAGCAACAGCGGTGATCAATGGTGCAAGGCTAAGCAAAATAGGAAAATTCCAAGGCACCATTACCCCCACCACACCCAAGGGCTGAAATTGCACTTCAACACGCGAAGGTAACAACATCCATCCTGCATGTCGCCGCTGCGGCTTCATCCACTTTTTCAGTTGCTTAGCCGTGTAATTGAGATGATTTAACGTTGGCAGTAAATCGCACAGGCCGCTATCAAAACGACTACGGAAACCATAATCTTGATTGACTGCGGCAATCAGGGCTTCGATTTCACGCAATAAAGCCTGTTTGAGCTGGGTTAAACGTTGCAAACGGTGGGTCAAACTCGGATAAGGCGTATTGGCATACTGCCTTTTTAGGCGCGTAAATTCAGCCTGCAAAGCTTCGATTGCTGACGAGATTTCTGGTGACTCAGCACGAGACACCACAGAGAGTTGAACCATAGTAAACTCCGCAGAAATAAAATATACCCAAACGACTTGGAGTTGCAGGTAGGATGAAAGTGAGTTCATCCCCATGAGCATAGATACACTATGTGATTGAGGTGAACAAACGTAGCCAACGCCGCTGTAGCTTCAAGTAGGAAGGGGATAAGCCCCCCTCGGGCGTAGAGTATCTTAACTTGGCAAGCTGTAAATCAGCTCAGGGTTGATACCAAAACTGGTTTTGTGCTCTTCAATCACAAACTCACTACGGGTTTGAATCACGCCGGGTAAAGAGCCCAGCTTGCCCGACATAAAGGCTTGATACGCTTTCATGTCTTTGACGCGTACTTTAATCATGGTGTCAAAATCACCAGAGAGCGAGTAACAGGCTTCGATTTCTGGGATATCCGCAACAGCATGAGCAAAACGTTCAAAAATTGAGAAGCTGCTTTGATCAAGCCGAATATGGATAAAGACCTGCACATCCAAGCCTAACTTTCCCGGATCGAGATCCGCGTGGTAACCGCGAATGTATCCCTCTTTTTCTAAACGCTTTACCCGTTCTGAACAGGGCGATGTAGTGAGATTCACCAACTTGGCCAGCTCAACGACCGGTAAACGACCTTTGGCATGTAAGATCCGCAAAATATCGCGGTCAACTCGATCCAGACTCATACAGCAACATCCTTTGACTGTTTAGACCCGAATACAATACTGATAACCCCCAATCGGCAGAAATAGTGTGCGGCAAGGCGTGATGTACCTCACGCAAAAGGGCATCTTACGATGCCCTTGGTTTTCTCCTTGCGACTGAAGCGGCTTACGTGTCCGCCCAGTTTTAACCAAATCACGCGATTTTGCACCGCTGTAGCTTATAGCTTAAAGCGTGAAATCTCCTTGTTCAGCTCTTGTGCCATCGCATGCAGTGATTTCGCCTGCTGCACGGATTGCTGAGCTTCTTCGGCTAACTGGTCGCTCACTTCACGCACGGATTCAGTATTCACATTGATATCCGCCGTCACTAACGATTGCTCTTCCGCCGCTGAAGCGATTTGCGTCGCCATATCGCTGATCTGCTGAATCGCTTCACTGATCGCTTGCAAGCTTGCTCCGGTTTGGTTGACATCCGCGACACTGGTTTCCACCAACTTATGGCTTTCGGTCATCACCGATACCGCGGTGGTAGTGACTTTCTGCAAACCAGCAATCTTAGTCTGGATCTCTTCCGTCGATGCGTGGGTGCGCTGCGACAGCACACGGACCTCATCCGCGACAACCGCAAAACCACGCCCTTGCTCACCGGCACGCGCCGCTTCAATCGCCGCATTCAGTGCAAGCAAGTTGGTCTGTTCGGCAATACCACGAATGGTCGACAAGATGGTGGAAATTTCATTGGCATGCACTTCAAGCTCGCTGATGATGCGCACCGCGCCAGTTAACTCTTGGGCAAGCTGGTCAATCGACTGTTTACTTTGTTGCATTTGCGCAAAGCCATCTTCGCCCAATTGCACCGATTGAGTGGCGTTCTTCGCCGTATTTTCGGCATTGCTGGCGATCTCAGCTGTCGCCGACGCCATTTCCGTCACCGCTGTCGCGACCATAGTGATTTCATCTTGCTGGGTGCGAATGCGTTTGCTGGCTTGAGTCGCCGAGGCGGCCGCGTGGTCAGCCCCTTGAGTCAGCGCCACCGACACTTCACGCACATTTTTTACCATTTGATGCAAGCGATCGACGAACTTGTTGAACTTATCCGCCAGCAAACCGACTTCATCTTGGCTACGAACATCCAAACGACGAGTCAAATCGCCATCCCCTTCGGCGATATCTGCCAGAGCATTAGCGATATTACCGAGCTCATTAAGCTGACGAGCCACAAACCAAGACGTAAGCAGTGCCATCACAAGCAAGATACCCAGTCCAATCCCGATCTGCACCATCAACATGTCATTCAGTGGCTGCTCCAGAACCCCTTTATCCATCACCATGACCAGTAACCAATCGGTATTCGCCACTTCCTCAGCCATCAAGACCTTATCTCGCCCGTCCATGTTCAGTTGAAAGGGTGTATGGTCTTTGGCAGCGATATTGAGCTTAGAAATAGTCAGTTGAGCCGACATCTCTTCCGTAGATTTTAAGATCAGATCTTGAGTTGGATGAGCCACAATGGTGCCTTTCTGGTTAACCAATATGGCGTACCCTTCTCCCGGTACCGCAATCGCCAATACGTCTTTGATGAGTTTATCTAAAGCCAGATTAGACGCAGCGACACCCATTAATTGACCTTGATAACGTACCGGTTCTGCCAACGTCACCACTAAAGTTTGCATGGTGACACTCACGTAAGGTTCGGTCGTAATCGGCTTGCCCGCCGCTTTCGCTTCTTTGTACCAACCTCGGACACGTGGATCATAATCTGCGGAATTGAGTGACGGATCTTGGCGGAACATTTCCCCCTGTTCATTGCCGTAATAACTCAATCCAAATGAGCCTGATTCTAGGGTTTGTCTTAAATGTGGCACTAATTCTAATTGAGGGTTACGTTCAATCTCTTCACGTAGCCCTTTAAGCGCGAGTTGCTTGCCCAAAAACCAGTCACCAATCCCTTTTGCATGGGCTTGCAAAGTATTGCGACTTTCACTTTCAATCGCTCGCCAACTGTCTTTTTTAAAGGTCTGATACCCTGCGGCGACTAACGCCGCCGCCGTCACGGCAATCGCCACCACCACAGAGAAAACCATTTTTCTCTTTAAACTCAATCTCATGAACAATACTCCATTCATATCAAATTGCACTGATATGGGAGCAAGTTAGCGAAATGACGAGGAATTACCTTGCGAAAACTCCCACAATCGTAATGAGTGATAACAACGAATGACTAAAGTGTGAGCTTCTGTCCATAATGGTGCAACCGAAGATAGCGGCCAGAAAGGCGCTTGAGAATGCACAGCTCACCACACGCAATAAGGGTGGAAAGTGGCGTTTGATTAGAAAGAAACTTGTGAGCTTAAGAAGCTCTGACCTCAGCTAAGATATCGTGCTGTTTAACGCGTTCATTTTGCAGGTTGCAGACTCGGCAAAAGTATTGCTGCTCCATCTGATAATAATGCTGTCCTTGCATCAACATAGTGAGAAATTGTTGGAAACCTTGCCAGCCTTCAGGTTGTGTCTGCACACGTTTCATCACTACTTTATGTGCGGTTTGTCTACCACAACCACGACAATAAGCCTTTGGCATCACGGTGCACTCCTGTCGATTTATCACTATTGAGAATTGATCTATTTTGCAGCGATAAACTTTAGAAACATAATTTCTTGTGCAAATTTCGTGACCAGTATTAAAGAATCACTCAATAATAACAAGGTTAAGCCAAAAGAAAGCCTCGCAATGCGAGGCTTATTCAATCATAGATCGTCTTATTCGAGCTCGATCAGATGCTTTTTGAACGTAAGGTGTTGTGCTTTGACTTTTTCATCTGGCTCACCAGTGAGCAGACTGATGACAACAATCGACAGGGTTGAAAGAATAATTCCCGGTACGATTTCATATACATCAAACCAACCGCCTGAAAGCTGCTTCCAAACCACGATAGTCACACCACCGACAATGATACCTGCCAAGGCACCATTACGATTCATACGTGACCAGTACAGGCTCAATACCAGCGCAGGACCAAATGCTGCACCAAAACCCGCCCAAGCGTAGGACACCAAACCAAGCACTGAGCTATCCGGTGTCATGGCTAAGAACAGCGCAATCAAAGAGATGATCACAACTGCGGCACGGCCAACGCGGACAATCTCTTCTGAGCTGGCATCGGTTTTGAACACTTGCTTGTAGAAATCTTCCGCGAGCGCCGATGAAGACACCAGCAGCTGTGAATCGGCCGTACTCATGATTGCTGCCAAAATTGCGGCCAGCAAAATACCAGCGATGACTGGGTGGAACAGCGAGTTCACTAATAGCATGAAGATTTTTTCGCCATCATCCAGACCAATCGTGCCCGATTGCGTGACAAAAATCAGGCCGGTTAACCCCACCAGAATCGCACCCGCCATTGAAATGCCAGTCCATATCACGGCAATACGGCGCGCCGTGGTCAGATCTTTATTGGAACGTGAGGCTTTGAAACGCGCCAGAATGTGCGGCTGGCCAAAATAGCCCAAACCCCAAGCCACTAGCGAGATAATCGCAATCGCGGACAGAGGTTCACCTTTTGCGTCATTCCACAAAGTCAGTAACTCTGGGTTAATCGCCGCCAAATCGTGATCAAGCTGAGTAAAGCCCCCTTCCATCGCAGCAATCGGCACAATCATCAGCGCCGCTGCCATCAGCAAGCCTTGCACCAAGTCAGTCCAAGATACCGCTAAGAAGCCACCAAACAAGGTGTACGACACCACACAAACCGTACCCACAATCACCGCAGTGGAGTAATCCAAGCCGAATACGGTTTCAAACAGTTTGCCGCCGGCAACCAAACCCGAACTGGTATAGAAAAGGAAGAACAGCAGAATGAAAAACGCAGAAATGGTTTGGATCAGTTTTGAGTTGTCGTTAAAACGGCGTGACAAAAACTCAGGTAAAGTCAGAGAATCCGTGGTGATACTGTAAGTACGCAGACGCTTAGCGTTCACTAACCAGTTAGCCCAAGTACCGACGAGCAAGCCGCCAGCCAACCAGAATGATTCAATACCGGCGGCATACGCGTAACCCGGCAGACCGAGCAGTAACCAGCCACTCATGTCGGATGCGCCAGCAGAGAGTGCTGCAGGCCATGGCCCTAATGAACGGCCACCCAGAAAGTAGTCAGCTGAGTTTTTCGTTCGCTGATAAGCGTAAACCCCAATCGCCAACATCAAAATGAGGTAGACGATAAAGGTGGTTGTAATAGCGAAGCTATTTTCCATTGTGTTTTGTCCTCTTTTTCAAGATCGCCTTTCATGCCCCCTCTTATCCAAAGGGGGCAAACGCAGAAAGGACTAATGAGTATCCACACCTAGCTCCAAGAGCGTCGCGTTTCCACCCACTGCTGTTATATTTATTGTGCGTGTGCGCTCGGTAATAAAGCGCAGTGATAAATGTGGATCATGTGCCACCGGCAAGGTAAGCAGATCCGTTTCTGAAACGAGACTGACAATCGCGCCTGTACGTTTCGCGAGCTGACGGTTGATCGTGGCCTCAACCGACGGGGTTCCGACATATCCAACGCATCTCACATCTGATTCGATCAGTTGGTGATACGCATCGAAAGAAGCAAACTGCAACAGATTCGCCGGAAGGGATGACTGCTGGTAAGCAGCCACTAACGCAGAACTCAACTCTTTATCGTCACTGCAAAAAACGACACTGTTCCCCGCTACGAGTGCAGCAGTCAGTTGAGCCACTACGGCTTGTTTGGCTTGAATACCGTTATCCTCTTGGATGATCAGGGCAACACCACGCCCTGCGGTATAAAGCTCATTGGTTTCTCCGGTAGGCCCAATCAGTTGGTGCGTATGCGCCAACAACGTCGATGCCTGTTGAAGATGGTAGGAAATCACTTTTGCCACACCGGGCATGCTGTTTTCCAATAAAGATTTCAACGCGAGTAAACACTCACATTTCGAGTCAAAGTCGGTCAGATTCCAATTTTCCCAAGCAGAAAAGGCGTCTGAAAAACGGGTTACTTGATGCACCATGATACGTCTCCTTGCTGTGGGTTATTGGTATTGCACTTGAGTAAAGCGGTAAAGATAGTGAGGCCCGCCCGCTTTCGGTCCGGTACCAGACAAGCCTTGTCCGCCAAACGGTTGTACACCCACCACAGCCCCGACTTGATCGCGGTTGATGTAGCAGTTGCCCACCCGAGCATGCTTTTCAATCCAGCGATACGTGGTTTCGTTACGGCTATGAATGCCCATGGTTAAACCAAAACCAGTTTGGTTGATTTTGTCGACGATCTGCGCCAGTTCGCGCGCTTTAAACCGAACAATGTGCAAGATCGGGCCAAACTGCTCTTCACTCAGCGCGGCAATGTCATCAATTTCAAAGGCGGTTGGCGCAACAAAGTCGCCATGTTGGCAAACTTCACCCAAAGTAAGCTGAGCGATTTTCTTCTGGGTTTGGCTCATGTGTTCAATGTGCGCCAACAATTTCTGTTTGGCTTTCTCATCAATCACTGGCCCTACATCGGTTTGATGCAGATGTGGCACACCCACTTTCAGCTCTTGCATCGCGCCCTGAATTAAAGTGATCACGCGATCGGCAATATCTTGCTGCACAAACAGCACACGAAGTGCTGAACAGCGTTGGCCAGCAGAGGCGAAAGCTGAACGCAGAACATCACGCACCACTTGCTCTGGCAACGCTGTGCTGTCCACAATCATGGCGTTTTGACCGCCAGTTTCTGCAATAAATGGCACCGGAGCCGCTTCACGTTGCGCTAACGTTTGGTTAATGCGCTGCGCCGTGGCGGTCGAGCCAGTAAACGCCACACCCGCGATGGCCGGATGAGAAGTGAGTGCGCTGCCGATATCTGCACCGCGTCCCGGCAAAAGTTGGATGGTTCCAGCAGGGAAACCCGCTTCTTGCATCAGCTCAACCGCGCGATACGCGATCAAACTGGTTTGCTCGGCAGGTTTGGCAATCACGGTATTTCCGGCCACCAAGGCGGCACTGATTTGGCCAAGGAAAATCGCCAGCGGGAAGTTCCACGGACTAATACACACAAACACTCCGCGACCTTGGCGGCTGACACGACGTGTTGATCCATCAAAGCTTTCGACACTGAACTCACCCAGCACATCGACTTGTTTGGCGTAGTAACGGCAAAAATCGACCGCTTCACGTACTTCATCAATGCTGTCATGAATGGTTTTGCCCGCTTCTTGGTGACACAAGGCCACCAACTCAGGCATATGCAGTTCAAGCAGATCCGCCAGCGCATCCAATTTACTCGCACGCTCACTGGCATCGAGCGCATTCCAAGTTGCAAAAGCTTGTTGAGCGGATTCGATCGCAGCGGAAACATGATCAAGGTTAGCGTGAAACACCTGACCGACTTGAATACGTCGATCGTAAGGCGCAGTGACGGGCTCTGCACTGTGATCAGTCTTGATCATGCTTTCGTAATAAGAGTGTCCGCCAATGATCGGTGCCGCTTGCCACTTCTTATCTAACCAAGCGTGGATCTTAGCTTCAAACAGCTTCGCTTCACTCTCAATATCAATGTTGATCCCCAATGAGTTTTTGCGCTCGGTAAAAATCTCCGTTGGCAGTGGGATCTTACGGTTATTTAAGGTTTCAAACGCAAGCAGCATATCGACTGGATGCTGAGTCAACGCACCCACAGGACAGCGCGAGTCCACCAAGCGATGGACAAATGAGCTGTTTGCACCATTTTCCAGTAATCGACGCACCAGATAGGGCAGCAGATCTTTATGGCTGCCCACGGGAGCATAAATCCGTACTGACTGCTGATAAGCGGCTTTCGCATGGTGATAAAGTGCATCCCCCATGCCATGCAGGCGCTGGAATTCAAAATCTTTGTGTTGTGCCATCACCGCAATCGCGGTAACGGTTTGCGCGTTATGGCTAGCAAATTGCGGAAACAGATTGCCGCGTACCGATTCGCTCAGTAGGAAACGAGCACAAGCGAGATAAGAAACATCGGTCGCTTCTTTGCGCGTATAAACCGGATAGCCAGTAAAACCGCGTTGCTGCGACATCTTGATTTCGCTATCCCAATACGCACCTTTCACTAAACGTACTGGAATTAAATCGCCCTGCTCTTTTGCGAGTGCAGTCAGCCATACCAATACTGGCAACGCACGTTTGGAGTAGGCTTGAACCACCAAACCAAACTTGCCCCAACCACGCAGTGTGTCGCTGCGATAGAGCTTTTCAAACAGATGCAGTGACAGCTCTAAACGATCTGCCTCTTCAGCATCAATCGTGATGGCCACATCCAGCTCTTTTGCGCGTTCAAGCAGTTGGATCAGAGTGCTGTACAGCTCGGTCATCACTCGATCGGCATTCGCCACTTGGTAACGAGGATGCAAAGCCGAAAGCTTGATCGACACCGACGGCGCAGGGCTGGTATCCAGACCATATTTGTCGCGGCCTACCGCTTCAATCGCCATCAGGTAATCTTTGAAATACTTGTGTGCATCGGCGGAAGTCAGCGCCGCTTCGCCCAACATGTCAAACGAGTAGGTATAACCTTTGTCGCGCATGGGTCGGCCATTTTTCTGCGCTTCTTCAATGGTGCGTCCAAGCACGAATTGATGACCCATGATCTTCATCGCTTGATGCATGGCTTTGCGGATCACAGGTTCAGTCAGCTTATTGACTAAACGATTCACCGCCTGTACTGGGCTTGCGGTTTCACCATCAGCTAGGCCAATCACTTTACCGGTCAGCATCAAGCCCCAAGTTGAAGCGTTCACAAACACAGAATCTGAATTCTTCAGGTGGGATTTCCAATCGGCAACACCCAAGCGGTCTTTAATAAACGCATCGGCCGTTTCCGCATCGGGAATACGCATTAACGCTTCCGCCAAACACATCAGCAAAATACCTTCTTGGGTATCCAAGCTGTATTCCAGCAGCAGTGCATCAATCATCTGCACCGCTTTTTTATCGCTGCGGATCGCTTCAATTAAGCGCGTGGTTTTCTCCGCCATTGCTGCTTTTTCAGCGTCACTTGGCGTTGCGAGAGGCAATAATTGGGTCAGCCATTGGGATTCGTCCACCATATACAGTGGCGAGATCAGCGACCATAGTTTATCTAGCGGCTGCTCGATAAACGCTGCGTTCAACACATCGGTTGCTGTAAACATGTGGTTTCCTTCATCTCATACCTGACAGATTGAGTCAGGTTTCCTGCAATGGCTGGCAGTGTATTTTGAGCGTGAGAAGAAAACTTGTCAAAAAGTCCTAGTATTTTGTCAATAACTCTGAGTTTTAACAAAACAAAAACAAGATCACACCAATTCAGGCGAGTTTTATCGCCAATTATTTTGCAATTATTGCAACTCAACAACGACAAAAAGTGAGCCACCCTACATCAATAAGCAGACTGATGCGTAGTCACTAGGGTCACCAAGAGGGAAAAGGTTTGAGGATTGAATCTTAGCAAGCGAACTCAATAAACGAGGAATTCAAGGATCACTCAACATTAGGGCGAAGAAGAAAAGCGCCGCTTATAGTGTGAAGGCGAAATGCCATGCAGCCGAGAAAAGGTATGTGCGAAAGTGCTTTGATTGGAAAAACCGGTTAGCTCAGCAATCTGCCCCAAATTGAGTCGACCTTGCTCAATCAACTTTTTGGCCATATCGACGCGTTTATTCAGCACATATTGATGCGGCGTGAGCCCCATCTGCTCTTTAAACAGCGCGTGGAATTGGCTTTCGCTTAAGAACACGCTGCCTGCTAACTGTGCAACGGAAATACGGTGCGCTAAGTGCTGCTCGATATAGCGATCCACCACTTCCATATCAAAACGTGATTCTTTATGCGCACTGGCCAGCGCGCTGATGTGGCGCTGCAAAAGCGCAACGACCGTATCGTTACAAGCTCGACCGAGCAGAAGATCATCAGGACTGGCTTGCATCTCCTGCACCAGCATTTGGATCAAACGTTGGATCTGACCATCGAGTTGAAAATAGACATCACCGACCGCGAGTTCATTCAGTTTACGCAGCAGTAGCGGATCATCCTCGCTCGGAATCGGCATGTTGAGCACCAGAATATCCGATTGCCCAACAACACCACCAAACGCATGATCAGAGCCCGATGTCACTACACACCCTTGCCCCGGGCCAACGATATTACCAATGCCACGCACTTCAAATTCCGCTTGACCTCTTAAACCAATCACAATTTGCGTGTAACTATGATCATGGCAAGCCATGTGCGAAGGCAACGTGATCAGCTCTGCCGGCTTAGGCGACAAAACTTTGGCTATTTGGGAATGATTGGCTACATTAGGAACATGCATCTGAGCCATTTCAACCTCACAAGGTAGTGTTTGCGCCGCCATGGTATACCAAATTGGCCCAAAACGAAATCAATCCCATTTAGCTGCTCAGCATAACCAATTACACACATAGTAAGGCTGCAATTGGGGTAAATTCTCATCTCGGAACAATGATCAAGTGCACATAAATTACGGTCAATGTGTACTCAATTTAAAAAACGTTAAAGTAGATCGGAAAACTCAGCTTGCATATTTCTCGAATCTGCTCAAAATGAAAATGCTTAGATCTAAAGTTCAAAAAATCAGTCACCTAGTGCACAGATTTGTGATGATTTCTGGCTAAGCGGAATAAAATTTGCATTAATAATTCAGCTATCTACAAAGCTGTCAAAAGTTTGTCTTTCCCACTTTTTGTGGCTAAACGAAAATGTTTGCAGGGACCTATGATTAAACGTCGCATCCCAGCGCTATTGCTTGCGCTATCCCCTTTATGGGTATCTGCATCGGTATTCGCAGAGGAGGTCACTCAAGTTGACCCCGTCGTGACTATCGATGAGAAACTGAGTAACAAACAGAACGAAATCAACGCGATTCTCACCGACTACGAGGTGGAGAGCGGTAAACTGCAACAACTGAAAAATGAGCAGAGCCGATTAATACGTGAAGGCGAAGAGCTAGATGCCAAGCGTAATCGAGCTAAGTCAGAGTTGGACAAACAGTATACCCGTCTTCTTGAAGATCCTGACACTGACCTAGTCACTTTCCAAAAACGCTACCAAGAGGCGTGGAATGCGCTGAAAGGTAACCAATCACAAAAGCTTGAAAATGAGCAAGCCGTGACTGAAATTGAAATGCGCTTGTCGCAGTTCAAGCAGAAACAAGCCCGCTTAAACACTGAGCTGACCAATTTGGAAGAAGCCAAAATTGAAGCACGAGTGAAGCGCTTGGCCGCAGAGCTACGTGAAAGTGATGTGATGGAAACCAGCTTCAAAACGACCTGTTCAACGACAATGACGTTGGGTGAATGTGCCAATCAAGGGCAATATCTCACTAAACAAAAAGCCGTTAAAACATTTCGTGAGAAGCTGATCAACGACTTAACCGAATCCGTTATTGCTAAGCAAAACCTAAAAGGGGTTGAACTTAACATTCACGTTCAAGAAAGTCAGATGATCCGCTCTGGTTTCGAAGGTAACAATGAATACTTCACGCAGATGCAAGCTCAACTGCAAGCGAAACCTGAAGCCGTCGCAGCGTGTAAACTGCTGAACGTAGAAACCCGCTACTGTTTAAAAGGTGAGTCAGAACAAGCTGCACCCAAAAAACAGGACAAGCAATGGGCTAACGTGACGGTGCGTTCTGATCAATACAATGACTCAGTGACCATCAATGGCATCAACTATGGTAGTACACCTGTTGAATTAGTATTACCAGCCGGACGTCACCAAGTCACTGTCTCTAAAGAAGGCTATGAAACCTATAATCGTGTGATTACTGTCAATGGTAACGACACGGTATGGGTAAAACTGCGAGCAAATAAGGACAGTTAACGGCACAAAAATCCAACGATTTTTTGTCGGAATTCACAAACCTGTCGATAAAACGCCATTTTGTCACTAAGTTATTGAAAGATGACTTCTGACAAAATGGCGTTTTCGTTTAGAATGCTCATAACTTAGACTTAATTTCCTAACTTGAAGTAGACCACCATGCGACAAGGGATTCCCGCTCTATTATTAGCACTTTCACCTTGCTTAATGGCAGCACCGGTGCTAGCAGAAGAAGTAGCTTCTTCTGTTCTTGCCATTGATGATGCGCTGTTTGGCAAACATACCGAGCTGCAAAATGCCACGGATGCCACCAAGCTTCAGAAAGCGGCTGTCGATAATCAGCAGTCCGAGCTGAATCGTTTGACTCAGCAGGCCAAAGCTTTAGACTCCGCCCTGAAAACCGCCAAAACCAACCTTGAGCGCGACTATCAGAAAATGATTGATGAGCCGGATTTAGATATCCAGCCATCACAAAATGCCTATCAAGCCGCTTGGGCCGAAGTTAAACAGAATCAAGTTGTGCGTTTGGACGCAGAGCAGAAATTGCAAGAAATGCAAACGGTATTGGCACAATACCAAGTTCAGCAACAGACTATCGAACAGAGCATTGCTTTACTGCAACAAGATAAAATGCGCGCACGGGTGGACAGGCTGCGCGAAGAGTTGCAACGCTCTGGAGAACAGCAAGTCAGCTTTACCAATGTGTGTAATGCAGATATGACTTTTGCGCAATGCAGCAAACAAACCACCGATCTTGCACTGCAAAAAGCCGTCAGCCAGTTCCAACTTTGGCTTATCGATGAAAGCAGCGAGTCAAAAACCATCAAGCCTCAACTGAATAATGTGTCGCTGAACATCCATGTACTCAAGCACGCAGTGGTGGATTCAGGCTTCTATGACGGCATGCGTTTTCGCAGCATTGTGAATGCTCAGCTGGAAGCTCGCCCAGCAGAAAATGCACCTTGTAAATTACTGAACATTGACTCTCAATACTGTTTTGCCCCAGGTGAAGGTCAAGTAGATCAGCAGCAACAAGAAGTGGCGTGGATTAACTTATCACTACGCTCTAACCAGCATGGTGATCATGTTACGGTTGACAGTGTAAACTACGGCAGCACCCCAGTAGAAGTGATGCTTCCTGTTGGTAAACATCTGATTAAAATTGAAAAAGAGGGTTTCCATAGCTTCGAACAAGAAGTGAATATCACCTCAGATCAGACTCTACGCGTCAATTTACATGAAAAGACTAACCCTCTACGTGCTGGGCAAAAGTTTGCTGATTCTGTGAAAGGCAAAGTGAATGCACCAGAAGTTATCACTCTTCTCCCTGGGCAGTACCTGTTAGGCGAGCACGCATCAAAACAGTACAACCTTGATCATGCTTTCGCACTCAGCGCCACTCCCGTTACCGTGAGTCAATTCGAAAATTTCGTCAATCATACTAATTATCAAACGGATGCTGAGCTGAAAAAGCTGTGCATTACGGTTAATGAATCTGAAGTAGCCCCAGTCTCGGATAGCTACTGGCGTAACCCTGGCTTTAAACAGAGCAAAGATTCTCCTGTCGTCTGTGTCAGCCAAAACGATGCCAAAGCTTATGCTCGCTGGCTCTCTAAACAAACTGGTTTTACTTACCGATTACCGACGGAAGATGAATGGGAAATTGCCGCGCGTGCAGGCAGCAAAACCGATTATTGGTGGGGTAATAAATTTGGGGCTGGCAAAGCTAACACTGGCTGGGGTGGAACCTCGTGGTCAAACAAAAGTACATCTCCAGTAAAAGCATTTGCGCCTAACTCGCTAGGCTTCTATGACATGGTTGGTAACGTTTGGGAATGGACAGGAGACTCCCGTGGCTTAGCTAAAGGTGGTGCATGGAGCTTCTCGCCTGAAATGGCCAAAGCGCACAGTGAACTGTTTGTGGGTCCAACCACTGCGGCAAATTACGTTGGCTTCCGTCTGTTGCGTGAGCTGAAATGATATTGAATAAAATCATGGACAAAGGGGGATTTCCCCCCTTTTTCATTTGTACCCTGTTCGGTAAAGTAGGTTTTAAGACATGAGTTGCATGACTGATGTCTGGTATCAATACGATACCTCTGTGTTTTTAGCAGACCCTCGCTGAATTCATGGAACCTCTTCTACACGTCGACAAGATATGTTTCTTGTATTTATGCCAGCCCGTCTTCAGGCTGGCTTTTTTTCGTCCAAACAGTCGTAAACTAAGCAAGATTAGCTTACAAGCCAGCATGCTCTTGGTATCATATCGCCGCTTTTCTAGCGGAGGATTATGGTGTGCCTAACCATCTGACATCAGAGCAGATTTCTTTATTTAAACAACTGCCCGGATATTGGGGATGCAAAGATCTCAACTCCGTGTTCGTCTATGCCAATCAAGCCTATGGTCAGCTTATTGGAGTAAACACAGCCGAAGAGTGTATTGGACGCACCGATTTTGAAATGCCAAGCCCAACCACCGCCTGTGCGGCTGAATTTCAGCAACAAGATCGCTATGTGATTGAAACGGGCCATTCGGTGAAGGTGCTCGATATCCACCCCTATCCCGATGGTCACTGGCATGCGCACATTTTTACCAAAACCCCTTGGCGTGATCAGCATGGCAACATTCAAGGTACGATTTTCTTTGGTCAGGATTTAACGGACACCGCGATCCTCGAAGTCGGACATTGGGTATGTCGTGCCACAGGGCTTTCTACTTCCAGCACATTTAAATCGGTAGCTGACCGCGCAGCATTAAAACTTACCGCTCGTGAATCTGAAGCACTATTTTTACTCCTATATGGCAAAAAACCGCAGCATATAGCACGGGTTATGGGCATTTCGATAAAAACGGTGGAAGGGTATGAAGCAAAGCTGCGCAGCAAATTTGGGGCGTTGAGCAAAGACAAGTTGATTGATTTGGCACTAGACCGTGGTTTTGGTTCGGTGATCCCCAAAACATTGCTCAAAAAACAGCTTTCGGTGGTACTTAGTGATCATGTGGGCTAACGGAGCCGAAAAACAGGAAGTATTGAAGCAACCTCATCATAAGCGGTCACTTCAATACTGTGGTCACTGGCTACTAATCTTATGGTGCGAGTCGATCCACCGACCAGGATTCTCCCTCACGCGAGTAGAGAAAACGGTCGTGCAATCGGTGTTCCCCACCTTGCCAAAATTCAATGCTTTCCGGTTTAATACGGTAGCCACCCCAAAAGCTTGGTACTGGAATTTCACCGTTCGCAAACTTCTGTTTTAGCTCAAGATATTTGCCTTCCAATACACCACGCGCCGAAATTCGGCTACTTTGATGGCTGGCAATCGCGGCAATTTGGCTCTCTTTCGGACGCGAAAGGAAATATTTCATGTTTTCCATCGCACTCAATTTTTCTGCAACGCCAGTAATATGCACTTGACGTTCTAACGGATGCCATGGGAAGTGGAGGCTGATTTTGTTGTTATGTTCGATATGCTGCGCTTTACGGCTGCCCAAGTTGGTGTAAAACACAAAGCCCGCATTATCGACATTCTTCAGTAACACAATACGCTGAAAAGGCTGCCCATGTGCATCGACGGTGGCTACCGTCATCGCGGTAGGGTCGGATAAGTTGGCGTCAATCGCTTGTTGTAGCCACAGGTTAAACTGTTCGATAGGGTTGGCCTGTAAATCTTTTCTTCTTAGCCCACCATGAATGTATTCGCGGCGAATATCTGAAAGATCCATTTCTGCTCCTCACTTATTTTTGCCCGATTGTGCGCCTATCCCGCTGATAACTCAAGCGAGCAAACAAAAAGCAAGCATGGCAAAATAAGATCACAAATTTTAAAAATTGAGTAATTTATTAAAATGCTGAATAGGCCTTTCGCCGCAGATAGCATATCCTTAACAATTATTGACACACATAATAAAATCAACCAACTAAATATCCCTATACGACTTAGCGTTACCGCGAACACGGCGGTAATCTGTAAAGTTCAGGGATGGTGTGAAACAGGAATTACTCATGAGCAACCGCAGTTATAACAAGCTCACTGCCGAAGAATTGGATTACGTGGATGATAAAACCGCCGCTTTGCTACTCAATACCCCGCACAGCGCGCGAATCATTCTCTGGGTTATGGTGGCATTTTTCATTCTTGCCGTAACTTGGGCTTCATGGGCAGAAATCGATAAAGTCACCGTTGGCCAAGGCAAAGTGGTTCCCTCTTCTCAAGTCCAGGTTATCCAAAACTTGGAAGGAGGATTGGTAAAACAAATTCTGGTGCGAGAAGGTGAACAAGTGCAGAAGGGTCAACAGTTAATTCTGATTGACGATACTCGGTTTCGCTCCGACTTTCGTGAGCGCGAACAGCAAGTAGCCAACTTAACCGCCAGTGTATTACAGCTGTCTGCATCGATTTCTAGTGTGATTATTGATGAAAACTTCGAAGAGAAAAACTGGTCAAACAGTGTCCGACTTGATTACAGCAAACTCGCTTTTCCGCCCGTTTTAAGCGATTCTCAACCGGAATTGGTAGAGCGTCAGCGTAATCAATACCGGCAAGATCTGGATAATCTGCGCAACCAGCTTTCCGTGCTCTCTCAACAGATTAAGCAAAAGCAACAAGATTTGGTTGAAGCGGAAGCGCGTGTGATAAGCCTTCGTCAAGGTTATGATTTTGCAAAAAAGGAATTGGAAATCACCGAGCCACTTGCCAATGAAGGTGTGGTACCAAAGATTGAGCTTCTCAAACTGCAACGCCAAGTTAATGATACGCGTCGTGAACTGACCTCTACCGAGCTAAAGATTCCGGTGCTCAAAGCCGCCGTACGTGAGGCAATGCTCAGCCGAATTAACGCCGCGCAAAAGTTTCGTACCGAACAGCAAGACAAGCTAAACCAAGCGCAAGACAAACTCTCCGCGCTAACCGAATCGGCTGTCGGCTTGGAAGACAAAGTGAATCGTACCGTGGTGGTGTCACCTGTCACGGGTACAGTAAAAACGCTCTATGTGAATACGGTGGGCGGCGTCATTCAACCCGGCATGAACATCGTCGAGATCGTTCCTACTGAAGATACCTTGTTAGTCGAGGCACAGATAGCGCCACAAGATATCGCGTTCTTACGCCCTGAGTTACCAGCCATTGTGAAATTCACCGCTTACGACTTCACTCGATATGGTGGCCTTGAAGGTACTCTTGAACACATCAGTGCCGACACCACTCAAGATGAAGAAGGCAATAGTTTTTATCTTGTCCGTGTTCGTACCAAAGAAACCACCCTTGGGCATGATAAAAACTTACCGATCATCCCAGGGATGACAGCCTCGGTGGACATTATTACCGGTAAAAGAACGGTGCTTGATTATCTGCTTAAACCGATTTTGAGTGCGCAAAATAATGCGCTGAGGGAATAACTCACCCTATGAAACGTTGGATTGTTCTCTCTCTGGCCATTTGTGTCTCCTCATTCTCGCTGGCGCTCAATACCAAAGAGCAACAGTGGGTGGATGCGGTGAAAGCAACTTATGGCCCGCGAGCAGGCAAACGCGTAGAAACTTGGCGACTCAAGATGGCGCAGTGGGCATCTGTGTCAGAGAAAGAGCAACTGCAAGAAGTCAACGCGTTCTTTAACCAACTCAACTTTGTGAATGATATTCACCTTTGGGGTGTCAACGATTACTGGGCGACGCCTTTGGAGTTTCTTGGCAGTAATGCGGGTGATTGTGAAGATTTCACAATTGCGAAGTATTTCTCGCTGTTAGAACTGGGTGTATCAGATAAGAAACTCCGTCTCGTGTATGTTAAAGCAATTGAATTAAATCAATTTCATATGGTTCTAGCCTATTACTCGACCCCGAGTGCCGAACCGGTGATTTTGGATAACCTCAATCCACAAATTAAACCCGCTTCAACTCGCAAAGATTTACTGCCTATCTACAGCTTCAATGGTAAGAATCTGTGGCTTATGAAATCCAATAACGGACAACTGGCGGGCGACTCTTCGCGACTGAGTTTGTGGAATGATTTAAGAGCCAGAGAGCGCTCACTAAAATTGAATAAACCTCTAGTTAGCTATGATGAGTAGGCACTATGACGCTATACAAACAACTGGTCGCAGGGATGATCGCGGTGTTTATACTGTTGTTGGTTTCGGTTTTTACTATCGAATTCAACACCACCCGCAACAGTCTCGAGCAACAACAACGTTCTGAGGTCAATAACACCATCAACACGGTGGGATTGGCGCTGGCTCCTTATTTGGAGAAGAAGGATAACGTTGCGGTAGAATCCGTGATCAATGCACTGTTTGACGGCAGTAGCTATTCGGTCGTCCGATTGATTTTCCTCGATGATGGCACCGAAATCCTCCGCTCTTATCCAATTCAACCCAATGCTGTGCCGAAATGGTTTACTCAATTAAATCTTTTCGAACCGATCCACGACCGCCGCGTTGTCACCAGTGGTTGGATGCAGCTCGCCGAGGTTGAAATCGTCAGTCACCCAGGGCCTGCCTACGCTCAACTGTGGGAGGCACTTATCCGCCTCAGCACTGCCTTTATCGCAATTTTAGTGATCGGCATGCTAGCAGTAGCGTTTATCTTGAAGCGTTCACTCAAGCCACTGCAATTAATTGTCAACAAAATGGAGCAAGTTGCTAACAACCAGTTTGGTGAGCCTTTACCACGTCCAAATACCCAAGACTTGATCTATGTAGTAGATGGCATCAATAAGATGTCTGAACAAGTTGAAAAAGCGTTTAAAGCTCAAGCCAAAGAAGCCCAACAACTGCGTGAACGCGCCTACCTTGACCCTGTTTCTCATCTGGGTAACCGAGCCTATTACATGAGCCAGTTGAATGGTTGGCTTTCAGAAAGCGGTATTGGCGGTGTGGCCATTTTACAAGCCGAGTTCATCAAAGAGCTCTATGAAGATAAGGGGTATGAATCCGGCGATGGCATGGTTCGTGAGTTAGCGGATCGCCTGAAAAATTCGATTACCACTAAAGACATTTCGATTGCGCGTATCTCCACTTATGAGTTCGGTATCATCATGCCGAATATGGATGAAAGTGAGCTGAAAATTGTTGCCGATAGTATTGTGACTTGTGTCGAAGACATTAACCCCGATCCGACTGGAATGGCGAAAGCTAATCTTTCGCTTGGAGTAGTCAGCAATAAACGTCAATCGTCGACAACCCAATTGCTCTCGTTGCTAGATAATGCCCTTGCCAAGGCTAAGTCAAATCCAGAACTCAATTATGGCTTTATCAGCAGTGATACCGATAAGGTAATTTTAGGTAAACAACAATGGAAAACCTTGGTGGAAGAAGCCATCCACAACGACTGGTTCAGTTTCCGCTTCCAAGCCGCAAACAGCAGTTGGGGGCAAACCTTCCACCGCGAGGTGTTCTCTGCCTTTGAAAAAGACGGTGTTCGCTACACGGCTAACCAGTTCCTTTTCGCTTTAGAACAACTCAACGCCAGCCATGTTTTCGACCAATATGTGATTGAACAAGTCATTCAACGACTGGAAAAAGGCGAACAGACCGAGCCTCTCGCGATCAACATTGCTCAAGGCAGTATTTCTCAACCGAGCTTTATCCGTTGGATTAGTCAAACTTTAAGCAAGCACCTTTCCATCGCAAACTTACTGCATTTTGAAATCCCCGAAGGCTGTTTTGTGAATGAACCCCACTACACCGCACTATTTTGTAATGCCGTACGCAATGCAGGGGCGGATTTTGGGGTCGATAACTATGGGCGTAACTTCCAATCTCTCGATTACATCAACGAGTTTCGTCCTAAATACGTGAAGTTGGATTACCTCTTCACCCATAACTTGGATGACGAACGCCAACAATTCACCCTTACGTCCATTTCGCGCACTGCGCATAACTTGGGGATCACAACGATTGCCTCTCGGGTTGAAACACAAACTCAGCTCGATTTTCTTTCAGAACATTTTATTGAAGTCTTCCAAGGCTTCATTGTAGATAAGTAACCAAGGCCACAGGCATGCAAGATACATTACTCAATTCGCTGGTGTACGTAAGCCGTTATTACGGTTTAGCGAATTCTCCTGAAGCACTGATCAACGGCCTACCTTTGGCTGACGGTAAGCTGACGCCCTTCCTCTTCCCTCGCTCTGCGGAAAGAGCTGGGCTGATAGCAAAAGAAAACCGCGCGCCTTTAGACAAAATCCCACATTTGGTTTTCCCTGTGGTATTGCTGCTCAAAGGCGGGGAAGCTTGCGTACTCAACAGTATTAACCAAGAAACTCAAGAAGCTGAAATTGTTACTGCGGAATCTGGCATGGTTCCAGTTGCCTATCCGATGGGTGATTTAGAAGCCTTGTATATTGGCCGCTACTTTATGGTCAAAAAACAGTTTCGCTTTGATGAACGCTCACCAGAAGTGCTTAAAACAAGAGATGGTCATTGGTTTTGGAGCACGATTTTCAAATCGAAACATATCTATCGTGATGTGTTGATCGCGTCACTGCTGATTAACTTATTTGCGATCGCCGCGCCGATGTTTTCACGCATCGTCTACGACAAAGTCGTGCCAAACTTGGCCTTTGAAACTCTGTGGGTGTTGTCTAGCGGCATCTTAGTGATCTTTTTATTCGACTTCGTATTCAAAATGCTACGCAACTACTTCATCGACGTAGCAGGGAAAAAATCGGACATTCTGATCTCCTCCAAACTGTTTAGCAAAGTGATGGGCATCCGTATGGAGGCTCGGCCACCTTCGGTTGGGGCTTTTGCGCGCCATTTGCAGGAGTTTGAATCGATTCGCGAGTTTTTTACTTCGGCGACCATTTCATCACTGATTGATTTGCCATTTGCACTGCTGTTTTTAGTGTTAATTTGGTTAATGGCAGGACACCTAGTTTGGGTACCCATCATTGGCGTACTGGTGTTGGTGGTTTACTCAATCTTAATTCAAGGCCCATTGCGCAAAGCCATTGAAGAGGGATCTCGGCTCGCTTCACAAAAATACGCCAACTTAATTGAAAGCCTGTATGGGCTAGAAACCGTGAAGCTGTTTGGTGCACAAGGTCAATTCCAGTACCGCTGGGAAGAAGCGGTAGCCCACATGGCTAACTGGAACATTAAAAGCCGCCGGATCACCGATAGCATTCAAAATACCGCGGGGTTTATCCAGCAAGCGGCGAATATCGGCATGATCATCGTTGGGGTTTACCTGATTTCCAAGGGTGATTTAACTATGGGGGGACTGATTGCCGCAACCATGCTCAGCGGTCGAGCCATTGGCCCACTCGTACAACTTTCCCTGCTTTCTACTCGTTATAATCAAGCCAAATCATCCATGACCATTATTGAGCAAGTGATGGCGATGCCAGATGAACAAGAAGAAGGCAAACGTTACATCCACCGTCCAATCATTCAAGGTAAAATTGAGCTGGATCGCGTGACCTTCCATTATCCCAACTCCCCAATGGCTTCCGTCCGCGACTTGAGCCTCACCATTAACCCGGGTGAAAAAGTCGCTATCATTGGCCGAATTGGTTCAGGGAAAACCACGCTTGAGCGCCTGATAATGGGGCTGTACAAGCCAACCGAAGGGCATGTACGCATCGACGATACCGACATATCGCAACTGCACCACATCGATATTCGCCGTAATATTGGTTGTGTACCGCAAGACAGCGTGCTGTTTTACGGTTCAATTCGCGACAACATTACTCTTGGCCGTCCATTGGCCGATGATCGTGAAGTGATGGATGCGGCCAACCGAGCAGGGGTGACGGCATTTACTCAGCAAGATCCCGCCGGCTTAGAGCGCCAAGTGGGTGAAGGCGGTATGCTACTCTCTGGGGGACAGCGTCAATCCGTATCTATTGCACGAGCTTTACTTGGTCGCCCTCCGGTACTGCTGATGGATGAACCCACCAGCGCGATGGATAATCGCTCAGAGATGCATATTAAGCAGCAGCTCAGTCAACTAAAACCGAGCGAAACGCTGATTTTGATCACCCATAAAACCTCGATGCTGGATGTCGTCGATCGGGTCATTGTGATGGAAAAAGGCTGTGTGATTGCCGATGGACCCAAACACGAAGTGCTCAACGATCTGCGCCAAGGGAATGTTCGTGCCGTGCAATAATCGCTCGGTCAAAAATCCGCGCTACAGCCGGCATTGAAGCATCAAACAAAGAGGGAACCAAACTTGGGCTCCCTCTTTGTTTTTCTGCGGTTTCCTTTCGATTTAAAGCCCGATATCGACCGCTTCTAGCAATGAAGAGAATTTAATCTCATGCTGATTAAACATAAAGGTGGAGGGACCATGGGCTCGTTTCGTCAAAACCCGCTCATCACCAAACTGGATAGTGACATGGGTAAAGACCTTATTTTTAGCCTCTACCGTATTTTCAGCTAATTGCTGCTCAAACTCTTCATTGAGCATATCCAAGGCGAGCTTAATCTTCTCCATTTGCGTTGTAGCTTCAGCTTTGGCAGCGTCAATCTCTTGCGCCTCTTCATCACTACGTTCCGCTTTAGGACGTTTTTTAAACTCTATCTCACGGCGGATCAATTCCATTGTGGTATCTTGCGCCTGTTTATAGAGATCCTTATGTTTATTAATTCTCTCTTTGTAACTTTGGTAACGAGCAAACGCTTCAACGTGAGTGGCCGTATCACCCTCGACCCCAAGGTTAAAGCAAAGGATTTTTCCTCCAACTTTCGCGCTTCCAGCACTAAGGGTACCTTGGGTAAGCTTGCTGTCTAACACCGTGAGATCATTCCCACAGCGAATAATATTACCCATACTGTGCACCGCAAGATGAATCGAATCTGCGGCTTGTAGCTCTGCATATTGTGCATAAGTCGCACGAATACTGGCTCCTGATTTCACCACGCAGCTGTGTTCTTCATCATCCGCCACCGTATGTCCGATAATACCTTTGCCAACTTCAATATCCCCTTGTGCCTGTACATTGGCCGATTCAATAAATCCCCCAACGGTAATCGAACCCGTCGCACGAACAATCATCCCTGGTTCAATGTCTCCTGCGATCACCACATTGCCTTTGAAACGAATGTGTCCAGTTGCCACACTGACATGATTCAAGCACAGTGCGCTATCTACTTCGATAGTGTTCTTTTTGATAAGAGGCATTCCCGCTTGGCTAGCAAGCAATAAATTCGGATCATTAGGAGAAATATGGGTACCTTTACCGGCTACAAGTACCGATTCTTTACCGGGCTTGGGAGGGATCTGCTTCCCCTGAACGGTGTAGCCTATTTCACCTTTCGTGGCAGGTAAGCGACGCATCACGGGATCATTTTCTCCTACCGTGATGGTTTCGCCCAAATTACGCATATCGAGTTTGTTTTCACCGGCTTTCTTTTGTGGGCGAAGCACGCGTTTTGATACATCTTCAACTAACGGGACAAACTGGGTATCACGTCCTTGAATGGGTTCTTTGCCACGCGCAACTGGCTGGGTAAACACTTCTCCCGGCTTCAATTGGCTACTCACCAACAGCACTTTTTTCAGCGCCAATTTGTTGATGCCTTTCAACACGCTCGCTTGCGCTAGAGCGTGTACCAGCTCATTCCCACGTAAGCCTCGGCCACCATACGCCCCTGTGACAACCATGCTCGCAAGCATTTCTTTCTCACCCAACACAACGGAAACGGTCGCGTTACGCACTTCCGCGATCACGATGCCTTCAAACGCGGCACGTTTGCCTTCTTTAACGCTATTGATAAAACGAGTGACAGCTTCATCCAATATGAACAATTTACCCGCTCCAATTTGCGCCAACACCGTAGGCAGCTCAGTCCGGTTCAGCTCTTTGGCTGCGGTTTGTGCGCCTAATTTGGCAAGCACTTGCTGTCTATCTGGCGTGAATTCGAGTATCTCTTTCCACATAACGTTTTATCTTTTACGGTACAGAATCTCCATGAATTGAGTGTATAAGAAGAATTCTGATTGCAGAACTCTATAGCCTGTAAATTCAGGCTTATGTCACTCTGTAAATAACCAGAAGGATGTATTTGAAAGCTAGACAGAAAGTGTTGTGGCGTAAAATCCCGCCACCAAACAAGCAAAAGCTACACAGTGTAAAGGCCTTTACACTGTAAACTACGGCAAGAAAATGCATCGGTTACAGCAAAAGATCTTTCTGCACAAAAGAATAAACCGCCGTGACTCGGCGACCTTGATTGGAGTATTCCAATGATTCGCACAGCTGCTTTGCCAATAATATTCCTCGGCCATACACCCTTTCTGTGCTCGTTACATTGATGCTATTGCAATCGAATCCTTTACCGCTGTGTTCTAAATCGATCTCTATCTGCTGTTTTTCAGGTTGATAGTTCACTTTCAAGATAAGCCAGTGGTATTCCGGCAAGTTTTTTAAACGCTTATCACGCAATTGGTAGAATTCAAAGAAACCATCCGGCGTATCTTTGAGTGAAGAATCCAGCTCCAATAACCCATGTTCAATCGCATTAGCGAACAGCTCGGAGAGCACGGAACACAGCAAATCAAGATGTTCGCCTCCACTGACAATTCCGGTTAAAAAGCGGCGAACTTCATTCATCAGCGATACTTTTCGCAATACATCGGCTGGGAAATGCAGCTCCGTTTGTAATGGAATGCAGCTGAGCACGACTTTTGGCAACGCTTTGTCGCTTTGGTTACTGTTGGTGATAGGGAAAGTCATGGTCAAGATAGAAAGGTCATCGCCCTTGCCACGGTTGGAAAATTTTTTAACCGCATCGTACAACGTTGGGATTAGCGCCTCAGAATAGGCTTGGGTCAACACTTGCTCAAGGCGCGCCTCACCAAAATGCTCACCTTGTTCGTTCATGGCTTCAATGATGCCATCGGTATAGCACACTAATTTTTGGTTGGGTTCCAATTTGAAATGTTGAACATCCGCTTCAAACTCATCCGAAGAGAGCACTCCCAATGGCATATGATTCGAAACCAAACGACTGACAATAGTACCTTGATGATCAAGCAAATAAGCTTCCGGTAGCCCTCCACCCCACCAAGAGATCTCAAAGCCATTGGCTCGAACTTCAAAAACACTGGCCGCTAGCATCATTCCAATCGGTAAAAAACGCTCAAGAGAATGGTTTAACTCAATCACCATTTCCCCCAACGATAATCCTTTTTGTGCCGTGGAGAAAAACGTTCGGGTGGCAGGAATGGTCGAGATTGCAGCCGGTAAACCATGCCCTGTCGCATCGGCAATCATGACGTAAACCCCACCATGAGGCCGATTCGCGACCACGATCAAATCGCCATTAAAAATGGTCGATGGTGTAGAGATATAATGAATACCGAAAATCTGCTCCACTTGATGACACATCTCTTCCATCAAGTTAGTAAAAATGGATTCTGAAATCGCGTAGTCGTACTGCACCTGCTCACGGAAATGGCGCAATTCGTCACGCTGATCCATCACCTCATTATGCATTTTCACGATCCGGTAATGAGCCTGAACTTTCGCGATCAGCACACTGCGCTCAACCGGTTTAAGAATGAAGTCATCCCCCAACGCTAAGCATTTTTCGAATGAATCACGATCGTCCAATACCGTAAGAAAAATGATGGGGATATGGTGCTTCACAAACGCTTGACGGATTTCCTTCGCGGTCGCAAATCCATCTTTAATCGGCATCATCACATCAAGCAAAATGACATCTGGAAGCGTTTCCATATTGCGCATCGCATCCAAAGCTTGCTGCCCGTTTTCAAAGGTATCAATGTGGGATGCTAAGTGCGCCAAAATAAAACGGCACAATTCACGGTTAGTAGCATGATCATCAACAATCATTACTCTCACTGACACTTCTCCCTACAACTTGGTTATTCGATATCGAATTTTTTATCGAAACGCGACAGCAGTAAGATCTTGCGGACTTGCGGCAAGGTGTTAGTAATTCGAATCGCCCCATCCGACTGCTCTAAATATTTCTGCATATTGAGCAACATGCCAAGCCCTGCACTATCGATGTAATCGACTTTCCGTAAGTCAATGGTAAATCGGTGGTCATGGCGCTTCGTATAACTGGCTCGAAACTCATGAACAAGATTGAAGCAAAAAGCGCCCTCAATCGAAATAGTGATGTGTTTATTGTGACTATCGATGTCAGTCTGCACATTCATCGCAATCTCTCCTAGAATAACTCTACTTCGCCTTCGTCAATGCTGTGTTGATTCGCCGCCAATGCACCACGGTTACGTGAACGGTCTTGCAACGCTGCAATCTTGTCTATCAGTTGCTGCTGACTACCTGAGCTACTGTGTAGTGTTTTAAGCAAACTGGTTGCTTCTTGTAGAAAGGTGATTGAGCCCAGTGCGTACTCGCCTTGTTGAGAGACGATGTCCGTGAATTGTAAGGCACGCGTGCCTTCACGAACTTGTAGAGTTAACTGTTGCCCTAGCTGCTGAAGTTTGGTGACTTCTTGTTCAATTTCGGTATTAAGCTGCTGTACGCCTCGCAGCATATAATCCACTTTTTCTTTTGACTCAATGGCTTGTGTCATATCAAAAGAGGCCATTTCGCCAACTGTACGGTTGGCGAGCTCGACCGTATCTTGCGCAATTTTCATTTCAGTTTCGATCTGGGTATTCAGATTCGCAGCTTGAATGGAGAGGTTACGCACTTCTTGCGCCACCACGGCAAAACCGCGTCCCGCTTCTCCGGCTCTTGCGGCTTCTATAGCCGCATTCAGAGCCAGTAGGTTAGTCTGTTCTGAAAGGCCACGAACTTGCTGCAGAAGCTTGAAAACCACGTCTAGCTTCAATGACATATCGTGAATGCTGTGTACTGCCAAAATACTTTTTTCCGAAACATCCACCAGTATTTGCACAAACTGCTGAATGATCGCTTCCGTTTTGGGCAATACCTCCATTAAGTCGAATTCACTGCCTTGGTTGGCGAGTAAGTTATCGACCAACTGAGTGGACACCGTGGATTGTTCCTCACTCACACTCTGTAAACCAAAGAAACTGTTGTTAATGGTTTCAGCCGAGGCTTTCACTATTTGGTTTTGCTTTTCCAAAGGATCAGTGATGCGCTGAATATTTTCTTTTAGGATCTGCTCAATCTGACTTAATACCTGTTTATATTCAGCAGGTAACGTACTTTCAGCTGAGGGCTCAGCATCTTTAGGTTGTGGCTGGTAGCTGAAATACGCGAACCAAGGTAATAGTGCGCTTAGCACTGCTAGCAATACAAGCCACCAAGCCAACCCAAACTGGAAAACAACTAACAGTAAGAGTATTTGCCCAATCAGTATCAGTGTTATTTTGTGTTTTTGGGTAATCATCCTGAACCTCTCGACGTCTAACTTGGGGTTATTTCGGCTTTTTTTGTAATTGTTCTATGATCCATGCCGCCATCAACCCTAAGGGTTTCACTGCATCGGCCGCGCCTAATTCAATTGCCACTCGTGGCATACCCCACACCACGCTCGATTGCTCATCCTGCGCCACGGTGACCGCACCTTGCTGATGCATGGCTAGCATGCCTTTTGCTCCATCTTGCCCCATACCCGTCAAAATAATGCCTAACGCCTTACTGCCTACCGTTTGGGCAATGGAATCAAACATGACATCGACCGAAGGTTTATGCCGATTAACAGCGGGCCTATCATCTAGCTCGGCATACAATTTTCCGCTCCGCTTCACAACGACAATATGCTTATCTCCCGGAGCCAAATAAGCACATCCCATTTCCAGAGAGGTTGTTTGCTGTGTGAGTTCATGCACTTGAAGCGCGCTGCTGTCATTGAGCCGTTTGGCTAATGAGGGAGTAAACAGTGCACTGATATGCTGTGTCATGACAATTGGTGGCAACCCTGTTGGCAAAGCGGATAACACTTGCTTAACCGCCTCCGTACCTCCCGTCGATGACCCAATCGCGATCAATTGATAATCACTTGAAACCCCTCCATTCAGGCTTGGGGAAGGAGCAGCACTCTGTCCTACCCCCACATTAGCGTGTGCAGCCATCTTAATTTTTTCATTAACCAAAGCTTTGTAGCTAAGCATTTCTGCTGGGTTATCAGAGGAGGGTTTGGGGAAGTAATCAACCGCTCCAAGTTCTAGCGCCGCCAATGTCGCCTCTGCTCCATGCTGGGTTAAGGTTGAGATCATAACCACTGGTAATGGATGGAGGCGCATAAGGTTTTTTAGAAACTGTACGCCATTCATTTTTGGCATTTCTACATCCAAGGTCAGAACGTCCGGCTTATACAGCTTAATTAACTCTCGGGCCTGATAAGGATCTTCCGCACTCGCAATCACTTCCAGAGCCGGATCACTTTCGATCAGTTGCGTCAAAAGAGCTCGGAATACAGGAGAGTCATCCACAATCAATACTTTGATTTTTTTCATTGAAACAACTCCACATCATTGTAGGGGCTTTGTTTATCAATCTTGTGCTGGTAATGCTCTTCATCTTGTTTGATTGCGTGTGCGGCACTAAACCCGATCCGCTTAATCCATGCCTGGCCGGTTTGCGGGTCAAACAGCAGTTTCCTAGGTTGTGATCCCCCTAAGTCTTGAGCCACCACATGCAGCTTTTCTCGTTTGGCGTATTCAAGAACAAACTCGACATTTTTTTCTCCAACCTGAGATTGGTACCCCAGTAAATGGGCCCCCCCAAACAGCTTGAAATGCAATCTTTCTCGCTCAGCATTCATCGATAACAAACGGTTAATCAGGAGTTCCATGGCATAACAACCGTAGCGTGACGCATCCGATAGCAACGCTTGAGGATGCCAATGTTGGCTCTCAAACTGGCTGTTAAAGGGCAGTAAAAAATGGTTCATACCACCAATGCCTAACTCACTATCCCATGCACATACCGAAACGCAGGAACCGAGTCCGGTATGAATAATTTCCTGTTCGCCAGTGGCGTATACTCCGCCCGGCATCACCTTGACCCAATACCGATGATCGCTAGGATGATTGAAACGATGGTAATGGCCATTGGCCTCTTCCCGTTCAATTCTGCGCTGTCTGGTACTTTTACTGTCTAACATAAATGGTATGCCCGAGATGATGAAAAAGGGACACACAGCGCCCAATACTCTCCGAATGGCCTAACATCAACACGCCCCCCGGTTTAAGTTGTTGATGAAAGCGCTCGATCAATTGTTCTTGGGTCGGTCGATCAAAATAGATCATCACATTCCGGCACATAATCAGATCCAATTTTTGCTTGAATGGCCAAGCCTGAATCAGATTTAAAGGGCGAAAATCAACATAATGTTGTAGTTCTTGCTTGATTTTCATGTTGCCTTGTTGCGTTTTTACCCCTCGAACAAAACTACGTTGCAGATAAGGCTCCGGAATCGAGGTTTGTGACTCAATGGGATAAATCCCTAAACGTGCTTTTTCCAATACGGCGGTATCCAGATCGGTTGCCCAAATTTTCAAATCTGGGCAAAAATCCATAACCCTTGCATTTTCAAGAACAGAAACCAAGGTGTACGGTTCTTCTCCTGTTGAACACCCTGCGGACCAAATCCGCAGTTGATCCGCAGGCTCTTTGCGCCACTCTTCCACTAGAACTTTTTCAATAAACTCAAAGTGGTGAATCTCACGGAAAAACTCCGTTTTATTGGTGGTCAGCGTATTAATAAAGTGAATGCGCTCCTGATCATCACTTTCAATCAGTTCACGAAACTCTTTAAAACGACGCAGCCCTTTACGGCGCATCTGCCGACTCAAACGACCATATACCATGGCGCGTTTGGAGTCGGGCAGATAAATACCCACCGTTTTATGCATAAACCATTGAATGAATTTGAAATCTTTATCAGTGAGTTCAAACTCTTGCTCATTGACCGCCAACATACGTCATCCTTGGATTAAAACTCTTCCCATTCATCACTCTCATCTGCTGCGCGAGGTGGCATTTTATGTACCACTTTACTCACAGGCGCTTTCTCTTTATGCATGCCAACAACGGCTTTAACTTTGGAAGGCGTCGCAGCCTGATGCGCCGTTTTACGCTCAAAAGTCGTGATGTTGTTTTCTGTCACAAAGAAATTCATGAGATTGAGCAGCTCTTTTCCTTCATCTTTGAGGGATTGGCTAGCAGCTGACGTTTCCTCGACTAACGAAGCATTTTGTTGCGTCATTTCATCCATTGCGGCAATCGCACGATTGATTTCATCAATACCTGTCGATTGCTCCACACTGGAGGCGGCAATCTGCGCAATCAAATCTGAAACTCTCGCGACCGCTTCCACAATTTCTTTCAATGTGGAACCGGACTCGTTAACCAAACGTGAACCTTCATTCACTTTGTCCACACTGTCGTTGATCAAACCTTTGATCTCTTTCGCCGCTCCCGCACTTCGTTGAGCAAGATTACGTACTTCACCTGCAACCACTGCAAAACCGCGACCCTGCTCTCCCGCCCGAGCCGCTTCCACTGCCGCATTCAACGCAAGCAAATTGGTTTGGAAGGCAATTTCATCAATCACACTAATAATGTCGGCGATTTTCTTGCTCGCCGTATTAATCGCTCCCATCGCATTGATAGCCTCTCCGACCACTTCCCCGCCACGAGTTGCTTTTTTCGCCGCATCCGTCGCCAACACATTCGCATCTTTCGCGTTATCTGCATTTTGGCGCACCGTTGCGGTGATTTCCTCCATACTGGCAGCAGTTTCTTCGAGGTTAGAGGCTTGCGCTTCCACTCGTTGACTCAGGTCGTTATTTCCTTCAGCAATTTCTGTTGATGCCGTTGCGACGCGAGCAGAAGAGACCGTAATTTTGTCCACCATATTGCGTATGTTGACGATCGAAGCATTGACCGCACTGGCTAATCGACCGAACTCACCCTGATACTCATCCGACATATTGGTGTTTAAATCACCTTCTGCCACTCGGCTCATGACTGAAATACACTGTCCAAGAGGCTCAACTAAGGTCGTGAGCAGATTGTTGATGCCATCCCCCAACTCACGCATGAAGCCAGTATAGGCACTGGTATTCATCCGATCATGTAAGTCGCCTTTGATCGCTTTTTGGATTAACGTTTCAACTTGGCGCTGACCATCACGCTGCTCGGTAATATCTACCCACTGCAGCGCAGGGCCTATGTATTCCCCTTTGGCATCACGCATTGCAATACAAGTGAGGTTAAATTCTAACGAGCCGACTTTAATCATTGAGCTGAACGGTAGGCGATCGGGGTTGCTGATGATGGAACGCTGATGCGCTGGGTTTTTATGGAAAATATCAATATTTTTCCCCACCAACTCAGCCGCTTTAAAGCCCGGAAACGCTTTAGCCAGTTCAGGTTCACGATGGCTAAGAAGCTGTAACAGCGCAGGGTTAAGGTATTGGATGATGCCTTCTTTATCTGCCATCATCAGGTTCGTCGTCATCCCTTCCACAGCTGAAGCTAAGCGGCCAATTTGCTGCTCACGTTTTATCTCTTCCGTGACATCTCGCCATTCAAGAGTATTGCCGATGTAACCCCCACGATCATCGATGATCGCCCCAACATTCAGCTCAATTTTCACCCCTTTAATGTTGATCACTGTGGTATAGGGCAAATTTTTAGGATCCGCGAGCATGCTACGTTGATGACGAGGGTTAATGTGGAAATGGTCGATACAATAACCTTGTAGGAAATCGGCTTCAGCTCGAAAATCAGGCCATACCGAGCGGAATAATGCTTCATGCTGTTTCAGCAACAAGAGCGTTTGATGATTGAAGTAGGTGATTCTAAAATCACGGTCAATCATCATCAATGCAGTTTGCGCTGCGTTAAGTGCAGACAATAATTGATAATTCGATAATCCGCCGTTTGTTTCTGGTTCTTCAAACTCGCTGATCACACTCTCTTTGGCTGGCTCGACAAACTGCGGCACAACCTGTTGCTTACGATTCCAAAATGCCATGTGTTTTCCCTCATTGTGTGCTTTCGGCAGTGGAGCTTAGGTTCAGCGCCTCAACATCGAACAGCGCATCAATATCAATTAAAACTAAATGTCGATTTTTTATTGCGGCAATCCCTTTGACATACTGATTACCAATCACCGTTGAAATACTTGGGGCGCGTTTTATCTCTTGTTCTGATAGCGCATACACTTCCGCTACCGCATCAACAATTAAGCCTAACGGTTGCTGGTTAGCCGCATTAATCACCACGACAACCGTGGTCGCGTTAATCTCAACCGGAACTAAACCCAAACGACGTTTGAGATCCAAAATCGGAATGTATTCACCACGGATATCCAGCAAGCCGATCACAAAAGGGGGCGCATTGGGAATTACTCGAACAGGGCTCCAGCCTCGCACTTCTCGCACTTCCAGTATCGGAATACCGTATTCTTCATCATCTAAAATGAAGCTCAGAAACTCTCGCTGCATCATGCCTGTCCCTCGCTGAGGATCCTGTCCATATCCAGCAATGCATTACCGTCAAGCAGAGACATTACTTCATCCCCGACATTTAAAATGCCACTTAAAAAAGGCACCACGAGACTTTCCCCCACAGCGGGGTTTAGCACTGCCTCTCCTTGCCCAATCACATCACTGACGGAGTCAACCACCACCCCCATCAGGCGTTTTTGATCTTGCTGATGTATGCTCAGAATCAACACGACTGTGGTCGGTAAATAATCGAACTGTGTTAATCCAAAACGCAGACGTAAATCGATGATAGGAACGATCATGCCGCGTAAGTTAATCACGCCTTTAACAAAATGCGGGGCTCTTGGAATCGGCGTCGGTGCTTCCCAAACACGAATTTCTTCAACATGAGATAGCGCCACACCATAAAGCTCCGAACCCAAAATAAAACTTAAGAAGTCAGCGCCCCCGGTTAACCCCATATCCATAGAAAGAATGGGAACCGATGATGCCGAGAGTGAAGTATCAAGATGAGCTGAATTCATGCCGACTCCTTACGCCGCTTTGCCTTTATTCACAGACGAAGTAGTGCGCTTCATGAAATGCGTAATCAACCCCGGAATATCAAGAATTAAAGAGACGGAGCCATCACCTAGAATGGTGGCGCCAGAAATACCCGCCACTTTGGCATAGTTCGATTCGAGGCTTTTGATCACCACTTGTTGTTGATCCAATAAATCGTCCACCAACAACCCCACTCGATGTCCTGCCGATTCGACAAAACAGAGTAGCCGCTTCTCTAAACCACCACTGCGCCCCATCGCAAGTTCATCCTGCAGACGTAGAATAGGAATGTTTTCTTCACGCAGCCGATACAGCTCAATACCACCCGCAGCATGTTTAACACTGGCAATATTGATTTGAATGGACTCAACGATGGTCAGTAGAGGAATGACATAAACTTGGTCAGCCACTTTCACAAGCTGACCATCTAAGATGGCTAACGTTAATGGAAGGCTAATCGTAAAACGGCTGCCACGCCCCAATTCCGACTCAACCTCAATCTGTCCGCCGAGATCCTCGATGTTGCGTTTCACCACATCCATGCCGACACCGCGACCTGAAATGTCGGAAACTTGTTCTGCGGTCGAAAATCCTGGGGCGAAAATTAAGTTGATGATCTGTTTATCGGTCAGATCGTTACGTTGGGTTTGGGGGTCTAACACCCCTTTTTCCACCGCTTTACGCCACAATTTATCGCAATCAATTCCCGCACCATCATCACGGATTTCGACAATGATCGAACCACCTTGATGAAAGGCTTGCAGCGTAATCACACCCGTTTCTGGTTTACCTTTGGCCACCCGTACATCTGGCATTTCAACGCCATGATCGATACCATTGCGCACCAAATGCACCAAGGGATCAACAATGCGTTCGAGCACTGTTTTATCCAACTCTGTTTGTTCACCTTGAATTTGTAAATCGACTTTTTTCCCCAAACGACCACACAAATCCCGAACTAAACGGGGAAAGCGGCTAAACGCAAAACTCATCGGCAACATACGAATATTGAGTACGTTTTCTTGAAGATCTTTACTGTTTTGCAGCAGCTGAGCTAAACCGGCTTTTAACTTCTCCAGTTTATCCATTGAAAAATCATTGCCCAATTCAGTGAGCATCGATTGTGTGATGACCAGTTCACCGACCAGGTTGATGAGATTATCGACTTTCTCAATATCTACCCGAATCGAAGAAACACTGGTGTCCATTTTGGCTGGTTTGTTAGCGGCCTCTTTCTTACTTGGCACCGATGGATTAGGTAAAGAATTCACTTCTGCGGACGCCGTTTGAGACATAAGCAACGATTCAGGCTCGGCCGAATCATTCAAGATGGGGGATTGAGTGTGTTCTTGTGTTGCTATTGGCATAGAAGGCAAAGAAAGGGTTTCCTTCTCGTCACCTATTTTTTCATCACATTCAGTCGGAGTTGTGGCGTGGCTCAACACTGGAGTAATCTCCAAGTCACACTCATCAGCAACCCAGTCAAACAGTTCACGAACCTCGCTTTCTGAAGCATTGCCCGTTAGATCAATGCTCCAACTTAAATAGCAAAGTTCTGGATCCATTTCGGCAAATTCTGGCAGCGCTTGCTGATGCATTTCAATTTGGTACTGAGAACCTAGCTCACGCACCTCGCGCAAGATTCGTAGCGGGTCATTACCGCTATAAAATAGGGTTTGATGAGGTACAAACCGAATGCACCACCCTTCTATTGCTGGCGTCATTTGCGGCACCTCAGCAGCACAAGCTGAAACGCTTTCTGAGGGTATAGCCATTTCAACTGTTGAGGTATCCGCGAGTAATGTTTGTAACTCCGCACTCACCTGATCTTTCAGCACAGTATCACTACCCGTCTGCTGTTCACGGCTGTCTAGCATATTGCGGATCACATCACAGCTTTTCAGCAGTGTATCAATGCCTTGCGGTGTTAGCTGTTTTTTCTGGGTGCGGATCAAGTCAAGATACGTTTCAACAGCATGGGTGAACTCGCTGATTTCATGCAAATTGAAAGTACCCGCGCCTCCTTTGATCGAGTGAGCGGCGCGAAAAATGGTGTTCAATACTTCAATGTCGACTTGGGAGGGATCAAGTTGTAGCAACTCCCCTTCCAAAGTCTCAAGATTCTCACGACACTCGACATGAAAAATCTTGCGCAGTTGTTCCATATCTAAAGCCATAACTCACCCGCCAACTGAATAATTTTGATTATTTGAGAGCTCAGCTTTTATAAAACGCGCTGCAAAGTTTTTAGTAAAGTTTCCGGGTTAAAGGGTTTCACAAGCCATCCAGTCGCACCAACCGCTTTACCTTCTTGTTTTTTTTCTGGGCTGGTTTCGGTGGTTAACATCAAAATAGGGGTGAATTTATATTGGCTTTGTTGCCGAACTGCTTTCACAAACTCAAAACCGCCCATAATTGGCATATTGACATCAGAAATAATCACGTCGAAACGTGACTTTTGCGCCTTGGCCAATGCATCACGCCCATCCGATGCCGTTTCGACTTCATACCCTGCATCTTGAAGTGTATGGGAGACCATTTGTCGAATCGAAATTGAATCATCCACTGCCAAAACTCTTGCCATAGCGTTTCCCTCATTCACTCTTCATTTGCATTAGGTCTGTCATCCCTAACAGGGCTATCCCTTCTGCTAATACGTCAGATAATTGGTCAAAGTAAATCTCAAGCTGGTTGTGTTGAGCCGTTATCCATAGTGATGCCAGTAACTGAATACCGGCTGCATCCACGCGCACCACGGCTGAACCATCAACCACAATGGGTTCGTGTTGAGTAATCCACGGCAAAAATTGCAGCTTACACTCCTGAACATGCGCGATATCTAGTGCTTCATTTAGTATCAACATGGAAAACCCAGACTTTAAGATGAGTAGAATAATCAACCATTTTTTTACTGCTCGTATTTGAGTTTAGGAGGGATTAGCCAATTATCAACTGCATGTATGACCTCTATCACCAAAGTCTTAATCCCCACGACACGCATAAACACAACACTGTTGATAACAACCAAAGCCAAGAAAATTGAGATAAAGTTATTCGACTACCAATATGGTTCCACGCAATCTCACTTTGTTCTTGATAAGAAAGATGAATCTGTAACGGCATGAAAGATGCTTGGGCTATAAGGAGCCCTAAGTCAAAAGTTTTACACTGTAAATAATCGATAATTTAGAGAGGGAACGAATGTCATCCAGGCTGTGACCCTCATCATAATATGGAATGGTGAACCAATACCCTTAAGGCTTTATTAAGAAAACTTTGCTAGTTTCCTCATTCATTTAGATGAATTCTCACGTTATGGAACAATAGTGAAAAAATCCTTCTCTAATCGCATATGGATATGTTCCGTTAACCCATCAGCTCTCTCTTCTTGCGAGAGCTGGTGAAATGAGTTCTCTTTTGGAACACCCATTATCAATAGGTTCGGAATTTTGAGGTAAGCATGCGAACATTGAATTTAAAAACTTTCTCTTATAATCAGCTAGTACTGATTCTAGCCGTCTATTTCGCCCTACCACTCAATTTGCCCGTTTACGAAAAGCTAGCGCAAATCTTTACGGAGTCTGCTCAAATACACTGGGGATTTGTCATTTCCATTCCGCTCTTTTTTCTATTTGCTTTGAACTTCATTTTTCAGATCTTCAGTTGGCCTTATCTGTTTAAGCCATTTTTTGCATTGCTACTGATTATTTCATCGATACTCAGTTTTGTAGGTTTTCAATATGGCACCATCGTTGATAGAGATATGTTGGTGAATGTGCTCGAAACCAACAGTAGCGAGGCAAGCTCCTATCTCACGGTTTACTCTGTCCTTTGGTTTGTCTTTTTAGGTGTATTACCTGCGCTTTGGTTACTGTTCACCCCTATTCGTAAAGAGACTGGAGTGTGGCGTTTTTTGGGTAAGAAAGGCCTATCAATGCTGGTTTCACTACTGGCGGTAGCATTAATTGCCGCACTCTATTACCAAAATTACTCTTCGGTTGGACGTAATAACAGCTATCTCAAAAAAATGATCATCCCGACTCACTTTATCTACAGCAGTGTGGGCTTAGTCAAACAGCGTTATTTCACCGAACCCATGGTCTATAAAATGATTGGGACTGACGCGCAACAAAAAACCACCGCAACAGATAGCTCAGGTCAAAAGCCGACCTTAGTATTTTTTGTTCTTGGGGAAACAGCACGAGTGCAAAACTATCAATACTTCGGCTATCCACGTGATACCAATGCTTATACACAACCGTTCCAACCAATTTTCTTTAAAGATGTCGCCAGTTGTGGCACCGCAACGGCGATCTCCGTACCTTGCATGTTCTCCAACATGACACGTGATAACTTTGATCGTAACCAAGCCGATAACCAAGATAACGTATTGGATATTCTGCAACGTGCTGGGATCAGTTTGCTGTGGAAAGAAAATGATGGTGGCGATAAAGGTGTAGCCAAAAATATCCCATTAAAAGAGCTCGCAAGAGATAAGCGAGAAGGTTTCTGTGATGGCGATACTTGTTACGATATCGCGATGTTAGAAAACTTGGATCAAGAGATCGCTGACCAAAATGGCAATCGCATGATCTTCATGCACATCATTGGTAGTCATGGACCAACCTATTTTAAGCGTTACCCAAAAGAAATGGCTGTGTACCAACCTGATTGTCCACGTGCAGATATTGAAAACTGTAGTGTCGAACAGATCGTTAACACCTATGACAACACCATTCGTTACACTGATTACGTTCTGGCACAGCTAATGAGCAAGTTAGAATCCTTACAAAAGGATTACAACACCGCTTTAATTTATGTTTCTGACCATGGTGAGTCGTTAGGTGAAAATGGAATGTTCTTACATGGAATGCCTTACAACTTGGCCCCAGATTACCAAACGCAAGTACCTTTGTTAGTTTGGATGTCTCAAGGATTTAGCCAGAGTAAAGGGATTGATATGGACTGTTTACGTAGTAAAACCCATTTACCTTACTCTCACGGCAACCTGTTCCACTCACTGCTCGGCGTAATGGATGTTTCAACTGAAGCTTATGACACATCTCTAGACCTGTTTTCTCAGTGTAGAGCGAATGCCGCCTCTTCCAATTAATCAGAGCTTGTAATACCTCGCCTGATTTGGCTTTATCACCAAATCAGGCGTTTTTTATTCAATATTTAGAAAACGAACCACAAAACTGTTGTACTTATTCGTGCGCGGTAAAAGCATTACCTCGCCACCATGTAATGTGGCAATATCTCGGCAAATGGACATACCTAATCCAGCCCCATCCCCTTTTTGGCTATTGGCACGATAGAAGTTATCAAACATTTTCTCACGAGTCAGATCATCGATTGGCGCACCTGTATCCAGCACGCAAACTTCAATTTCTCCCTCTTGATGACGGAGTATCACTTCAATATGACTCGCACAACCAGAATAGCGAATTGCGTTATCGATGAGATTTTTAAATAAAATGCCAAGCAGTAGTTCATCCCCCCAGAGGCGCGGACTCTCACCACTAAAACTCAGTTGTTGCTCCTGCTTAAACGCGATTGGGGCAAGATCAGCAATCACTTGTTTAATCACGCCCGCTAAATCAACCGGTTGTTTAGCTAAGATTTGGGTACTCTCAACTTTCGCCAACATCAGCAACTGTTGAATTAATCTATCCGTGCGTTCAATCCCTTTGAAAATACGTTCTAAATCGTGTTTCAACTGCTCGGGATTGGTGCTACGCAAAGCATTTTCAGCATTTAATCTGAGCACGGTTAACGGCGTTTTTAACTCATGAGCGGCCATGCGGGTAAAACGCTTTTCACGTTCCCATGCGTGCTCTAATTCGGAAAGGAGTTGATTGAGTGTATCAACCAAAGGGGATAATTCGAGAGTTGGCTCTTCAACATAGATACGATCTAATTTATGTACACTACGAATCGCAATCGCCGACTTAAGAGACTGAATGGGCCGAAAACTTCGATCAATCAGAGTGACTAATAAGAGCATTAAACAAGGAAAAAGAATCAGCTGAGGTAACGCTGTAGAAAGCGCAATTTCGTTGAGCATTTCCCGACGAATCCTTTGTCTTTCCGCCACCACAACATATTCTTTGCCCATCGTGCCATTCGGCTGAGTCAATTGAAAAAACCGCCAAGACTCACCATTAATGGAAATGTTCGAAAATCCAATGTTCTCAACTCCGGAACTAAATCCGGGTAGACTGTTATCCGAGCTAAACAACAGTTTGCCATCACGATAAAACTGGAACAGAAAATATTGCTCGTAGGGATGCCCAAATAAGGTTGCCACATCCTCTTTCGCTTTAGATAGGCGTTGTATGTTTTCCATCCATGAATCAAAATGCTCACGCTGGTCTTTCATTGCCATCTTTTGGCCTGAGACCGACGTCGCCATCAGTAACAATTTGGCAGATTGCCCTAGCCGAGCATCATACACTTCTGTTACTTCATGTTTTGCGTTGGAGTAACTGAAATAGAGCGAGACAAGTAAAAGGCCACCACTAAGCACGACCGATGTCAAAGTCAGGCGGCGTTTAATTGAAAATACGCGTTTATTTTTCAATCATGTACCCCACACCTCGTACGTTTCGAATCAGATTATCCGGCAACTTTTTACGCAAATTATGAATGTGTACTTCTATCGCGTTATCACTGCTGCCTTCATCCCAACCATGCAATGCTTGCTGTAATAGCTCTTTACTCATCACTCTTCCAGCTTGAGTCATCAAACTGGCGAGGATTTTGTACTCATTACGCGTTAATTTCAGAGCTTGCTGAGCGTAGTAGATTTCTTGTTTGGAGAGCGAAAGATCGAGATCACCCACGGAGATGAGTTCCTCCGCACTCCCCGAGCTTCGCCGAATAATCAGCCGCAAGCGTGCGAGCAGCTCTTCGAGAGCAAACGGCTTACCGATGTACTCATCTGCCCCACCATCTAAACCTTTGACCCGATCACTAATGTCATCACGAGCCGTCAATATCATTACGGGTAAGGTGTAACCCGCTCGCCGGATTTGGCGCAGCACTTCTAACCCGTCCATATCCGGCAAGGTTAAATCTAAAATCAATGCGGTAAACTGCTCGGTTTTTAACGCCGTTACAACACCGCTGCCTCGCTCTAACCAGTCAACCGTATACCCTTGTCGGCTTAAAGCGACTTGCATCGATTCGCCAAGCAGCGTGTCATCTTCCACTAATAATAAACGCATAACGTTATTTGAGACTCTCCAACAGATGGGCGATTTCTTGTTGACGACCAGCATCAGCGACCTCTCTTTGTGGCCTTGCTGGTGCTTGTTGTGCTAGCAACAAGTAGTGTTTCGCTTCTGCATCACGTCCTTGTTGCACCAAAAAATCACCGTAAAAATAATTGGCATCAATGCCATTCGGATTCATATCGAGTGCCTGCTTTAATAATTGCTCGGCTTTTTTATCATCACCAAAGGCAACTGGCCAACCTGGCACTTTATAGTATAACGTTCCAAGGCTAGTAAATGCAGAACCATCGAGCGTGTTAGGAGACTTGGCGATGACGTCTTCAAACAAACTTTTGGCCTCTTTTACTAACGAGAGTGCACCTAACCCCCCTCTAGCGCCAGCTAAAGAGGATTGATTGATTGCTAACCATACTTTGAGTTCTGGATTATCTCCCGCCAACTTTAGCTCAAGTCGAGTGCGAGCGATCGTACGTTCGAAACAGCTTTCTTGCTCATCGCCAGACGGCGTTTGGTATTGGCATTTTGCCCAGTCCGCCTGCACTTGTTCTAAAGGGGTAATCGCATACGCCGACGCCGTATAACCCACTAATAATGCGCTGATATTTATCCATTTAAACACAGTGTTCATGCTTTGATCTCCTTGAACTCTCACGCTTTAACGATTTAAAAATGACAATAGAATGTGTTGTTGTTTTTTAATGGCTCCCGAGACCAGGCCCGGTAACAGCTGATTGAGACGAACAAACCATTTTTCAGGCCAACCCAACCACACCACACTTTGCTCGGTCTCAATCATCTTTGCCACTTGCTCTGCCACAAATTCAGGCTCATCACTGTGATGCCCCAATGCCTGATTCAGCTGCTTGACCGATTCACTGTTTAGGGCTGTATTGGTCGCCCGAGGCGCAAGATAGAGCACCTTGACACCAGTGCCATCCAGCTCTCGGTTCATTGCTTCACTGAAGCGATGCAATCCCGCTTTCGCCGCGCAATAGGTCGAATAACCTGGGTACCCGATCGCCCCAAAACTGGAACCAATATTAACAATAAGTTCCGGTTTCGTGACCCAATGCAGTGCCATCTGGGTAATCTGAATGGGCGTCATTAAGTTTAAGGTTAATTCACGCTGTACCGACTCCATTGAGCGCCGTGCGAGTAAACAGAATTGATTGGTTCCTGCATTGTTGATCACAACGCTGATCGGCTGATGCCGCAGGCCAAACTCTTCAGCGAGCGCTTGAAGCTGTGCCACACCCTCTTCACTACTCAAATCAGCACTCAAAACAGTGTGCTTTTCTGCTGTGGGTAATGATTGGCGTAACGTTTCGAGCTTTTGACTATCACGCCCAACAAGAATCAACCATGCTCCACGTGCAGCCAAGACATGAGCGATTTGCTCACCAATTCCGCCAGACGCCCCCGTCAACAACACATATTGGTGTTTAATATCCATTGTAGGCTCCTAAGCCGCCTTCTGATTGGTGAGCGGCACTAATTCACGTAGCATCTGTCCATAAAGATAAAAGACTTGATTCGCTGAATGGATGATCGCTTGCTGGTCTTCGTCTTTGGTGATTTTATCCATCAAGGATTCAAAGAAACGGATATGGTCTTGATCCAGTTCACTATGAGAAGTGAGATAGCTCATCGCTTTATCTGGCAAATTAAGCTGTTGTTTAACCAAGCGTGCGATATTGCCGCCCACCCCAACACTGGTGCCTTCCAGCACCCAGACCATTCCAAATAAACCCAGTGGATTAGCGCGATCTATCTGGTGATACAAATAAGCCACCATCAATTCGATTGGCGTGCTCACACCGCCTTCTCCCTGATTATTCCGTACCGCTTGCGCATCACCACCACAAGCTCGAATGTCATTCAGTATCCATTCTTGGTGGCCTTTCTCTTCATCAATATAATCCGCAATCGCAATTCGAACCCATTCATAGCGGTCACTCAAGCGGCTGCCACACGCCATCAACAGAGGTACCGTATGCTTCACGTGATGATAGGCTTGGGTCAAAAAGCGCAAGTACATATCTAATGTAATTTCACCCCGTGCACAGGCTTCAAAGATAGGAGCTTGTAACATATGTTGTTGCGCAGCTTGCGTTTCGATTTGTAAACGTTGAAAAAATGAAGTCATGATCATTCTCCTAGCAGTGAAGAGGAAGAAAGGGGAATCGATAGGCGTTGCCAGCCTGAATCTGGAGCAATAGCACCCATGCGGTATTGTCGTTGTGCCTGTTCAATCAAAGCACGCTTCGGTCGACCATTGGCGGTTAACCAGGTTTGCCAAACGTTCGGCTGACTCACTAAGAGTAGATGCTGAATCTGGGCATAGTCAGGCAAACTACAATTAAGTTTTCGAATCCGTTGATCAAGTTCTGGTAACGGCCTATCAATGACTGCGGTGAGCCCTGCTTCATCATCACCGACCACGACGACTCGGCATTCTGGCATCCAAACTTGAGCATGTGATTCAATCCATTCTGGGGCGATATTGCGCCCAAATGGTGTAATGATGAGATTTTTTTTGCGCCCGACAATACTCAAAAAACCTTCGGCATCGAGTGTCGCTAGATCGCCCGTAGCCAACCATTCATCGACAAATGGCTCTCCGATATACCCAAGTGCACTATTGCCACGAACCCACAATTCTCCATCATCAGCCAGTTTGATTTGCAGATGGTTGAGCGGTTTGCCACAGCGACCCGGTTGATCATATTGTGGGGTGTTCATACTGACCACCGAAGCACATTCAGAAAGGCCGTACCCTTCATAAGCAGGAATACCAAGCGCACGGGCTGAATGAATCAATTCGGCAGCAACGCTTGCCCCCCCACCGCAACCCACTGTAACGATTGAGCCAAAATCGGGGCTTGCTTGACCACATGGATTAACGCGATCAACAAGGCCGGCGTGAGTACCAAACTGGAAGGAGAATGTTGACTGAGAGCGTGAGCAAAACAAACGGGGGAGAACTGGCTAGAGCCTGATAACCCCACTTGCTCACCAAACAATACCGTCGATGTCACCCCTAATAATAGCGGCACATAGATGCCTGTAATATTTTCGAGCAAGGTGGATAGCGGCAACATGACTAAGTGCAGCTCAACTTGTGCGCTCATCTGCTCTGCGATAGCCACTGAAACCCGCTCTAAATTTTGCTCGCTCAGGCAGACGCCTTTAGGAGTGCCGGTCGAGCCTGAGGTAAACGTGATTTTCTGCGTACCTGGCAAAACACGACCTGATGTATGGGTTTGATACTGCCAAGCGGAAAATCGACCTAATGGCGCGATGGGCTCACCCAACTCAGGCCAATCGCCAACACAAAGATCCACTTCAGCCGCCTTCAGCAGATGTGCCACTTGTTCAGGCGTAAAAAACGTGGGTACTGGCACCATCACAATATGTGACCACATTGCCGCCAGATCCATCACAACCCAATCCAAGCTATTTTCAGCACGTAGCGCAATACATTTTACTTGCCATTGCTGTAACTGCTGCGCGGTCTGCTTAACTTCGTCCAGCAACTGTGAATAATTTAAACTCACTGGTTTTTGCTGTGCATCATGGCCAACAAACGCCAGTTTCTGTGGTTGATGTAGAGCATGTTGCTGTAACGCAGTGATAATTTGATTCATCATTCATGACTCACGCTTGTTTTTGATTGAGGGATAATTGATTTAAACGCTCACAACCTTGTGCCAAATTCCCAGCTAAAATCCGAGGGCTATGCTGATAGTAAGTTCCCCAAACTTGAGATGCATTGGGAATACGAGTAGAAGAGGCTTTGGCAATCAAAGTCGGTTGTAAACCAAAGCGGCGCATTAACGCGTGCAGCGGATCCGTCGCGGTAAAAATGCACCACTCAAACCCCATCGCTACTAATTGCTGTGCGATCAACAAAAAATGAAATGCCGATAAGCCACGGCCAAATGAAGCAAGATGACCAAATTCAATTAATTTGCCGCGAGGAATTGAGCAAGCAAAACGTTGGGCCAGAATTTCATCAGCGGGCTGATCGAGATACTGCTCAAGAAAGAGAGACTCTTGCTCAGCAATCCGAAAACCACACACCGATTTCATTTCATTGTGTTCAAGCAGTGCTAAATAGGCGGGCATATAGACCGTAAGGTGAGCATCAAAAGCTTGTTGGTAACGCTCACGTACCAATGCTGTCGCCTCATTCCAGCGCGGGTGCATTGGGTTGATCACTTCTAATGTGAGATCCGATAGACAAGGTAAGTGTTTCATCAGCGTTTCCCTTTGCTTACTCTCTAAGTCAAAAGTAATCCACTTAACTTAAGAATCCCTTAGTCACTAACTAAGAAACACAAAAATGATGCACGCAGAATGCCCCTCATCGGGGCGACATAAACGAAGAACCCAAGCCAGATAAAATGCTCAAACGTGATAACTCAAGAAAAGACAAACCAGAGCGGCATCCACCCGATAGCCGAAATAGGCTAGTGTGTAACATCACTCTGGTCATATTAAGAAGAGGGCTATTTACAGTGTAAATTGCTCAGCAAAGCGGAAATATCATCACGTAAGGCTTGTTCAACTTGTCGTTTACCCGTGAGTTGAAACTGCTCAGCACACTCTCCCCAGTTTTTGCGTTGTAACACTTTACTGATCAACAAAGGCGAAAGAGTCAGGTTTAAACCCGATATTTCCAGTAACCAAGCAAATAACCAAACGGCAACACTTTCATAGTTAGAGCCGCCTTGCGCGTAACGCTCAATCAATCCAACACACGGCCGTGTTTTGTGGGTTGGTGCACATAGAGGTAACAACTGCTGAATAATTTCAGGTTCTAGTGCTTGCAACGAATCACTGAGTTCAAAAATCCAATGCGCGGTAAATTGTTGTTGAGCTTGCTCCAGCCAACTCAACCCACTTCCCAGTACCATTAAAATGGAATAACAACCGCTGGCTTGATCGCGATGTGAGCCAAATTTCACCGGAACAAACCCATTCATCAGCCAAAATGGCAGCAAATCTTCACTCACCCCGAAGCTAGTCGCGTAATAGTCAGCTTCATAGTGCTCAATAAATTGCTGGAGTAATTGGCTACCAATCCCCTCACGCTGGCAAGCTGGATGAACGGCGATGCGTAAAATTCGCCAACAAGACTGACGCGCCGCTTCAGTAATCGCTAGTTGATTGGCGAGCGTCACAGGCGCTAAATGCCCTTTAGGGCGACGAGTGCCACGTTGTATCGCATCAATCAGTGCATCATCTAACTCCCCTTCACGCACCGCCCACACACATCCAATACAAACATCCCCTTGATAAGCGCCAAACAGCGTCATCGCGTCATCATTCAGTAGAGAAAACAGATCATTGGGAGAAGTTTGGTAGTGTGCATTGACCAACAATGAGAACACTTGTGCCAAACGTTCAGGTTGATGGACGGCCATTTCTTGAGTTAAAGGGGAGAACCTTAATGCCTGATGTGCTGATGATGGTAGTGCCGTTAACTCACTTTGCAGTAAAAACACACGATTTTGCCACTGCTCCAGGGCATCTCCCGCCGCCCAGCGAATCGGTTGGTCAAGATGCAATGCGCGCATCTGCGGGCGCAGCTCTCGTAACCACTGCTGAAATTTGAGCGAAAAACCACGACCACAACCTTCATAACCATGAATGGTCGATGAAAAAACCATTCGGTGATATTTCTCTACCAAGCGTTTTAATAGAGGTAATGGCAGTGCTGCCGCTTCATCAACTAGCAATAAATCGCACTCGGGCTGGCAGCGAAGCAGCTCATCAGGAGCCATAAAATGTAGGCTTGAGTCTCCCCACTGTAGATGGCCGCGCTTAACACCCGCATCCGGAAGTTTACGCTGAGCATGGACAAACAGCGGATCAACAGACGCTAATGCAGGTGCGGTCACAATAATATTCATTGTACGTGACTGCATCAATTGCGCCGCAGCCATCCCAAGCGCACTGGTTTTGCCACGGCCACGATCCGCTGTAAGAACCAAAGGACGCTTACGATGCCCCGTAGCGACTTTGATAATCCCCTCAATCGCCTGTGTCTGTTGTTCATACGTTGAGACAGAGGAAATCCCAGCACAATTTGGCAAAGTACATATCGACTGTGGATCAATTTGAATTAACTCACCTAGTGCAGACTCCAACCAATCACGAGCAGCCCAGTTCAGAGAAGAAGGCTCGCCAACCACTAAAAGTAATCCGCCGCCAACTAACGTACCGAGCGCTGCGTTAAAACTATTGGCATCCCATCCTTGGTTTAAATCACAAATCAGCCATTGGCACTCTTTCCCCAACCACTGTTGACCTTGGCGATAATCGACACAAGTCACACCATCCAACTCAGTATTGCCTAACATAAATATCGATTGATCGGTAAAGTGGCAAATCAATGCGTTCAGTAAAGAAGACTGCCATTGTGGATCACCCCGTAGCCAGCATCCAAAGCGAGTATGGTGCTGTTTAGCAAGTTGGTGAAGACGCACGAAGTCTGTGAGCGGTTGAGTCATAACAAACGAATTTCCAAAGGTGATGCGCTATGTTAGCACATGCGGACACATCGCTATAACGCCTTGAAACACATCACAAGCAATGTCGCTATTTGTTAATAGAAGGCTAAAATATTTTTTCTTAACGACAAATTATATTTGCTTTATCCAAACAAAAAATTCACTAATTATGCACTCGAATCTCAGCATTGGGCTGGGCTAAAAAGGAATCAAAATGCAATGAAAACTTTCATTAAAGGATTGGTACTTTCTGCAGTTGTTGCGTCATCTCAGGTCTATGCTGAACAACCTACACTTAACGTGTATGCGTGGGGCGGTTATTTACCAGAGAAATCGCTGAAAGCTTTTGAACAACAAGAAGGCGTAACTATTAACTATTCAACCTTTGAGAATAATGAGTCAATGTACACCAAACTCAAACTTCTGAAAGGCACTGGTTATGATGTTGTGTTTGCGTCTGCTTATTTTATCGAAAAAATGGGCCGTGAAGGGCTGCTCGCAGAAATCGATCATAACCAAATCCCGAACATGAAAGATGCAATGCCTGCCGTATTAGGCTTGGCACACGATCCTCAAAACAAATACTCGCTCCCATACATTTGGGGGATCACAGGTCTTTACTACAACTCTGCCACATTACCTAACGGCATCAGTAAGTGGGCAGACCTGTGGGATAAACAATATGAACAACAAGTTATGCTGATCGATGATATTCGTGACGTTTTCGGCATGGCTCTAAAGCTTAATGGTTTTAGTATCAACACAAAAAATGAAGATGAAATCAAAAAAGCGTACGAATCGTTAGTAGCACTAAAAAATAACGTACTGCTGTATAACTCAGACGCTCCACACGTTCCTTACGTTTCCGGTGAAGCAACACTGGGTATGCAATGGAACGGTAACGCGTATCAAGGCCAAGTAGAAATGCCTGAGCTAAAATTCGTGATGCCTGAAGAAGGTGCGGTACTGTGGATGGATAACTTCACCATTCCGTCTGGTAGCAAAAATATCCCGTTGGCGCATAAGTTCATCAACTTCATGTACCAGCCAGAAAACCAAGCAGAAATTGTAAAAAGCCTAGGTTACGCTTCTGCAACCAAAGGTGGGCGTGCAATGTTGCCCGCAGAGCTACGCGATAATCCGACGATCTTCCCATCCGATGAAGACATGAAAAAAGGCGAATTTACTAACGATGTCGGCCCAGAAACGCTGGCGATCTACGAGAAATACTGGCAGCGTCTAAGAAACCAATAATACTGACTACCTAAAACGTCCAAAGCCCGCATAACGCGGGCTTTGTTATTAGAGAACACAACTAATTGAGCTTGCGCTGAACAAAATCAAGAATATCCTGCATCAATTCATCATCGATTCTCTTCAAATTCAGCACTAAGTTACTGCCTTTGCGCGCATAACTTGCACGCCCTTTAATCAACTCAACTTTCGGTGTTTCAGTGCGTTTCGGCGGCAGTACATCTTGAATCCAACTTTCGATGGTTTCTGTCACATCTTTGGTAATGCGCGCTACACCTTGAGCTTGAGAAAGCTGCCAAACGAATCCTTGCTCTTGATGGCATTTTGCCAACAATTGCTCGCGCTGAACCTCATTCAACTCATTAAACTGCTTATGCAACTTCACAATCGTTGGGCGTCCTAATTCAACGACGCTTGGGTAGGCTTGTAGAAGCTCCAGCGGTAGCGCTGCTGCTTTCAATGCGCCACTCACTAAGGCTTCACTGCACTGAAACATTTTGGCCAGCGCTTTTTGATCTTCCGCTTCCCCACTATCGAGCTTCGCTTGCATCTCTTTACCTTTTTCATACAGGGAAAGAGGTTTATGCGCGTTCGCAACATCAGATAAGAACTTGGCATGCTCGGCATTAATATTTTCTGCCACATAAACCAGAAATTCTTTACCCGCCAAGATACAAGACATGCGACGACGGCTACCATCAAGCACTTCAATCTTGCCTTCTGCAGTTTTACGACCCACAGCAGGGTATTGTTGTCCCCGTTCACGCAGGGTTGTTAATACATCAGAAAGCGCATGTTCCGTTAAAAAGGCCTGTTCACGAGCATTCTGAGCAAACACAACCGTCTTTTGTGCAACTTCATCCGCCGGAATGCGCATCAGCTCGAAAGTGACAATCTCCTCACCAGCGACTGCCAGTTCAATCATTTGAGCCTGTGCTTTCGCTGCTGATTGAGCTTCAGCTGGCGTAGTTGCACGGCGTTTATCCGCCTTCCCAAACAGTTTTGCGTTGAGTTCAGAAGTTTTAATTGCCATAAGTTACTTACCCCTGATTAAGTGAAGGCCAATGAGAATGAAGCACACGTTCCAGTTCGAGTGCGCTTTTTTGAACGGCATCTTGAGCGGTGGCGAGCGTTTTTTTACCGCCTTCAAAGTCATTCACTGTGAGATCAAACACGGTGCTGTACGTATCGGCACAGGTTTCAAAAGCTCGGCTACGTGGAATGGTCGCCATCATCACTTGATCGCCCAACAAGTAGTTCATTTCAGTCAATACCGACACTTGCTTTTTATTGTCATCCTCAAACATCGTCGGCATTAAACGGACAAACTCTAACCCTTTCCAATCTTCGGGGAACATCTCATAAACCGTTGGCAAATGTTGAAAGAAGTTCACCGTTGAAGCCCAATCGAGTCGTTTCGCCGCACAAGGGATCAGTAAGGCATTTGATGCGTACATCGCGTTCCACACTAGCGGATCAACGTGCGGCCCTGTATCAATCATGATGATGTCAAAATCACCTGAAATCTTATCAATAAGTTTCTCTTTCAGTAAACGAACGATATCCAATGATTGGTTTTGTGATAGATACTGCCATGCCTCGGCGTTAAACATCGCATCCTCAGGGAAGGCTGAAATGGTTTTCAAATTCGGGTATTGCGTCGGTAACATCACGTTTTTACGCAGGAATTCAGCATCCACTTGTACATCATCTGGCACGTTGTCCAACATAATATCAACAGCAGAATAGATATTGGTATGCTCCGCTAAACTGATTTGCGGATTCAAAAATAAGCGTAGAGAACCTTGGGGATCCAAGTCAATCAAACAGATACGGTAGCGTTTATCCAAGTTAAGTGCCAAGCAAGCCGCCAAATGGACAGCCGTCATCGATTTGCCAGTCCCACCTTTCTGGTTCTGCACATTGATGATCCAAGGCTTATTTTCATTGTTCTTTTTACGTTCATGAAACTTAGCCACCCCCGCCGCATCCATCAGCATATGGGCTTCAGAAAGAGAGATAGAGTAGTGGTTGGCGTTATTTTTTGTAAATTGATGGCCAGCTTCTTCCATTTTCGCAATCGCTTCATCGAGCTTACGGCGAGTGAGGCCAGATCGAGTTTCCATCAGCGCTTTTGACATTGGAGGAAAATGCTCATCTCGGCGTTCCTCTAATACAATCTCAATACGATCCGCCTGCACCTGCTGAGTCAGTTGTGCAAGTTGGTAGAGATTCTCTATTGTTTGTTCTCTTTTCATTGCCAATTTCCGTTATTAGGACTTAAAGCCAATTGTACAGCATAAGTTACACAAAACAACAAAAAGGTGAACATTAAACTCTATATTAAAATCACATATATTAGATCTCTAACAGAGAATTGATATTAAATAGGCAAACTAACTCAACAACATGATGACTCAATAAGAAGACAATGCATCAAAAACTACAGGAGATTTTAAATATTACAACGTCACTTATTTACAATGTAAAGACAACAAAAATAAAGTAAGGTGCGGAACGATTGAACTTATCAACTAACTTACGGTTAATGCAATTTACATTTGTAGTATGAGATGAATTAAGCAAAAAAGCGTACATCATTTCTCATTGAGTCAATACCGAGATGATGTCGAAACGATGATCAAGAGCACATACATGATCATGCTTCCGTAAGAAATGAGATAAACCGGAAAGATGATCAAGCAGGTTAATCTCTACGAAATTGAAGAAAGATGATCCTATCAACATGATCTTTTTCCGGATCGATGATCAAGAGCGTATTAATGGCGGAAGCATGTAAATTTCATCTCAGTTTACGGATGATGTCAGACAGAGTAAGGCTTTGACTCTCAATCAATGAAAAGTACTAAGCACATAATAAGAGAAGTCTCGGTGCAACAAACAAAGCCAACACCATGATCATGCTTTCATAAGCACATCACCAAACAGTACAAGGCGTAGGAACTCAGATATACTGCTAATCGAACATCGAATCGGAAAGCGTTTAGCCAATTTGGGCAAAGTTCAACCTACTCTTGATCATATTTCCGAGACTAAAATGATGACCACAAAGCAGGAAAGACGGAAAAAGTCTAAATTCTAAATTCGATCTGTGGATAAGCTGTGCTGCTACCTTGATCATGCTTAGTTAATTGCGTTGATCATTGATACGAGTAGCATTTGATCATGCTTTAGGTAAAAACTGATCATGCTTTCGATCTCGCATTGATCATGGTTTCATTAAAGCGATGATCATGCTTCTGTGGACTTAAAAAAATAGTCTATTATATACAATAAGTTACAGCTAAATCTGCCACTAGATCATAAGATCACTCTAATCATAATTAATCATTTAAATCAGAAAGATCAGTTATTTAAAAACAATAAATTTTTCTTTATTTATGATCTCTTTTTCTTTATTCTCTTGGAACTATAGTGATATTACGGTAAGTGTGATACGGATCTAACCATGAGCTCAGAAGAAAAACTCTTGATCAAATTGCCAAGAACTCACAAAGATGGTCATCTTTTTGAGGTCTCTGAAGCTGCAATCGACTGGATTGAACAGTATCAACACTTTAAAGGCGTGACCAAAAGTATTATTGAACTGTTGAATCTTATCTCACTACGCGGTTTGCGCAGCAAAGATGGATTAGTTTCAACCACAGAGCTAATTGATGCCACAGATGGTCAACTCACTCGTGCTGCAATTCAACAGCGTTTGAGAGCGGCAGTTGCCATTGGGTTATTTAAACAAATACCAGTGCGCTTTGAAGAAGGGCTAGCCGGTAAAACCATGTTGCATTGTTTTATCAACCCCAACCAATTGATCTCCGTGCTAGGATCAACCAGTTTGGTCACAGAGTCTGTTAAGCAAAGTGAAAAACAAAAGCGTTCAAAAGCGCTAGCGCAAACACAAGTAAATCAACGTTTGCTGCATGAGCATGGCTTGAATACTCCTCCAGCAATGAAAGATGAAGCTGATCAGTTTGTGGTATCACCCACTAATTGGGCTGGGATCATTGATCAAGCGTTAGCGCCACCCCGCACCCGTAAAAATTATCAAAAATCAATGGTATCGATTTCCGGTACTCGCGCAGTGATCGAAACTCGATCGTCTAAAAACATCATGACTGTCGATGATCTGATGACGTTATTTGCCTTGTTCACGTTAACCGTTCAGTACCATGATCACCATCAAGATGATTATCACTTCAACGCCAAGCAAGCTCCCAACAAAACGCCATTGTACATTACGGATATTCTTTCGCTGCGCGGTAAAAAAGACAGCGGTCCGGCGCGTGACTCAATCCGTGACAGTATTGACCGTATTGAATTTACCGATTTTCAGTTGCACGAACTGACTGGGCGTTGGCTCAGCGAAAACATGCCAGAAGGTTTTAAAAGCGATCGTTTCCGCTTTTTAGCTCGTACCATTACAGCGTCTGAAGAGGCTCCTATCGAGGGAAGTGATGGTGAAATTCGGATTAAACCGAACCTGTATATTTTGGTGTGGGAACCCTCATTTTTTGAAGAATTGCTCACACGTGACTATTTCTTCTTGTTTCCACCGGAGATCTTGAAACAGCACACGTTGGTGTTTCAACTCTACTCATATTTCCGCAGCCGCATGTCGCGCCGACATTCTGATGTCATGATGCTCAGTGAATTGAACCAGAAACTGGCCAGAAATATTGAATGGCGACGTTTCTCAATGGATCTGATCCGCGAACTTCGCCGCCTTTCAGAAGGGAAGGGGAGTGAGGATCTGTTTGTGGTCAATCTTTGGGGTTACCACTTGACAGTGAAAAGCACCGAAGACAAAGGCAAAGTGGTGGACTATCAAGTAGACATCAAATGTGATGTGGAGGAAGTTCTGCGTTACTCGCGTGCCAAAACCACCAACGCCGGTAAACGTAATATGGCTCCAACCTTGCCTAACCCACTACGTAATGAACTGGTTTCTAAACAAAAATTGGCAGAACTTTCGAGTATTATTGATGGTGAATTTGAGCCGATTCAGCGTAAAGCACCTTCGCCAAGAGGCCGGTTAGGCCGCCGTGTGAAACTGCGTAAACATCTGGTTGAGATCAATGCGGATGAAATTACGATTACCTTATCTCGTTATACCTCTCCAGAGGCTCTAGAACGCAGTATAACGGCCTTAGCAGCTATGACTGGACATGCCCCTTCATCAATCAAAGAAGAGTGTGTGGAGTTGATTGACAAGCTCGATTGGCTACGAGTCGAAAATGATGTGATCCAATATACCACCTTGAGCAAGCTCCTTGAGCTCTACAACAACCAGAATGAGAGTAAGCACCTTTCGATTGAAAAACTGATCGCAGGTTTAGCTGTACGTCGTAAAGTGTGCAAGATGGTTCAAGACGGACATATTGATGAAATGGTATACCGCGCATTAGATGAAATGGCAGCCGGTGTTTGAGTGTGAATGGGGAGAGTTGATTCACGTCACTTTTGTGACTTAAACCTGACAAACCGTTGACATTTTGAGTGCTTACGATAGATACACTGCTTCACGAATAGACAACCTTTTGTCCTATCTGATGAATTGTAGATTGGCTCATATGTTTTTAGCGAGTTTAACCACTCGCTATTTTTTTGCCTGCAATTTGCCTATCGGCAACATAGATCCTTGTTACTGATCTGGTGTGCGATGTTTTACACCTTGATCATCGTTCCATGCATGAAAAGCCATGAATTTCACATGAGCTTCGATCAGATCATGAGACAGTGTTTCTCCATCTGCTTGTTGATTGAGATGCTCAAGACTGAGCACCATCAATTGTTGCATCCTGCGCATACACCAAGATTTCAATGCCAAATCCCCTCCAGATTGAGCGACGCAGAGCTGAAATCGGCCATAGGCGAGATTGAGGTACTGCTGAGCCTGAGAACCATTGATAGTACGATAAAACTCAAATTGGCGCAGACATGCATCAAGCCAACAGGCAATGGCTTTACTTTGGGTTGCATCTAACGGTGTACTCCAAAGTTGGGGTGGGACATTGAATATCAATGGCTGTAACTCAGTCACAGAAGTGTTATGGCGATTTTGATACCAGTGATGAACATCATTCAACCAAACTTGCAACTCATTCATATAGGCAGATCCAATGATCAAAGAAATGAAACGAAGCATTCAGTGAATACCCGCTTCTCTACGTTTAAATAGTGTGGTTGAGGATCAATCTCTTTGCCAAATGTGTGTTGCAGGAAAAGATTTAGTGGTGGGGGCTTTTGCGAAATAGCTGGCTAATTTAACGAGGAACTTGGGGGTTGGCAAAAAGAATATCTATAGTTTTAATGATAAGGTTTGTGAAGTATTGCCACAGTCACAATACGGATTAAATCTACTTAACAAAGCATGGCCCCTTTGCTACAGATGAGTTGTTCCTAGCATGGTTTTTCGGAGGTATTTATGTCCATTAATTCAATTGACCATGATGATATGACGAGCATTACCAACAAATGGGATTCAATTGAAGAAATTGAATCCCAGCGACCCACAAAAAACGTGAAGTCAGCGGAAGCAAGACGCCGTATCGAAACCTTACGTGAGATTCGTGAGAGCGGTCTGACAATAGAGGAAGCTAAAGAGCTTGGATTGCTACACTAGCTCTTGGCATCAAACAATCGATTAAGGGTGGCTTGGGTCACCCTTACTTATTTTTATCGCTTTAGTTGATTTTGAGCAGTCAAAGCAACATTTTGACTCTTAATTTTCTACATTCCTATGTTATATTTCGCTCCACGATTTTACTGACTGTGGGCTTACTAATGTCTTTCAACCTTGCATTACTGACTGCGGAAGAGAAAAACAAAGTAGAACTTGATAAACAAGCTTCTTATCTTGTTTGGCGACTTAAGCAGGTAAAATCAGGACCGGAAGAGATCACTAAGCAGCTGACCAAGATTGTTTCTGAAAGCGAAAAACAGTGGTTTCAACAGTCAGTAGATAAGTACAAAAGAGTGATGGGCGTTGCGTAGCGTCTATGCTCTGTAGGTGGCAAATTGCAAACAGCAAGCCTTCTGCTAAAATCCGTCGCAACAAATTGAATTAGAGAGAACATCCCAATGGGAAGAAGTTTTGAAGTGCGCAAAGCCTCTATGGCGAAAACTCAAGGCGCAAAAATTAAAGTTTACTCAAAATATGGTAAAGAGATTTACGTTTGTGCGAAAAACGGCGGTACTGACCCTGACATGAACTTATCGCTTCGTCACTTGATCACGAAAGCGAAAAAAGACCAAGTACCAGCGCACGTTATTGAAAAAGCACTGGATAAAGCCAGCGGTGGTGCAGGTGAAGATTACCAACCAGCACGTTACGAAGGTTTTGGCCCTGGTGGCGCAAGCGTGATCGTTGATTGTCTGAGTGACAACGGCAACCGTACTTACCAAGATGTTCGCCAATGCTTCGTGAAAACGGGCGCAAAAATTGGTACTCCTGGTGTCGTTGCACACATGTTTGATCACCAAGCAGTTTTCCAATTCCAAGGCGATGATGAAGAAGCGATTCTTGAAGCGCTTATGATGGCTGACGCAGAAGTGACAGACATTGAACTAGAAGATGGTGTGATCACTGTGTTTGCACCAAACACAGAATTCTTCAAAGTGAAAACCGCTTTGAACGAAGCATTCCCAGACCTGACTCTGGATGTGGAAGAGATCACTTTCGTTCCACAAAACCGCACAGTAGTGAGCGGCGAAGACGCAGAAAAATTCCAGAAGTTCCTCGATATGTTGGATGACTGCGACGACGTACAGCAGGTTTACCACAACGCGGATATCGAATAATCGTTATCTTAAAAGCCGAGCGAAAGCTCGGCTTTTTCTTTTAGGAACAGAACAAAAATAATAAGGAGAACCAAATGAAAGTCAGCTTTATTGGATTAGGTGTGATGGGATACCCCATGGCGGGTCATCTCCAGAAAGCCGGTTTTGAGGTGACGGTGTTTAACCGTACTCAAGCGAAAGCCGCGGCGTGGGCGAAACAGTTTGGCGGCCAATATGCTGAAACCGTCGCGGAATGCGTTAAGGATGCGGATGTGGTGCTGACTTGTGTCGGTAATGATGATGACGTACGCAACATGACCACGGCAGCCACAGGAGCTATACCCGCGATGAAACCGGGCGCGGTATTGATCGACCACACTACGACCTCCGCACTGCTTGCCGAAGAGCTTTCAGCGGCTGCGCAACAAGCGGGTTTACGTTTTATGGATGCGCCAGTTTCTGGTGGACAAGCTGGTGCCGAGAATGGTGTTTTAACCATTATGTGTGGTGGTGACGAAGCTCTCTTTACAGAGATGCAACCGATTTTTGCCGCTTACGGACGTTCTTCTGTACTGATGGGGAAAGCAGGGCAGGGGCAGCGCGCTAAAATGGTCAATCAGATCTGTATCGCTGGTGTGCTAAATGGCCTGTCTGAAGGACTGATGTTGGCAGAGCAAGCAGGGTTGGATATTCCAAATCTGGTGTCGTGTTTGAAAAATGGTGCGGCAGGATCTTGGCAGATGGAAAACCGTGCGCTCACCATGAGCCAAGAGAAGTTCGATTTTGGTTTTTCGATTGATTGGATGATCAAAGATTTAGGCTTCTGCCTTGATGAAGCCGCGCACTTAGGCTTGAAGCTTCCGATGACAGAAAGCACGATTGCGGCTTATCAACGCCTTTCACAACAAGGGCTAGGGCGAATGGATACTTCGGTGCTGATTAAAGCGATTAAAGATGCTGGCAGTAAGTAGTTCTTTTATTAAAAAGCGCCTAATGCAAGGCGCTTTCTTTCGTTAGTTATGTCTATCTTAGTCAATTTACACTGTAAACAACTCACACTTTAAAGCGCGCCACCAACTCATACAGTTCATGAGCTCGCCCATTCAAGGTTTGGCTACCTTGGCGATTTTGGTTTGCCAGAGCTGCAGATTCACTACTTTGGTCTGAAATCACGACAATGCGTTGTGAAATTTCTTGCCCTACAATGCTTTGCTCCTCGGTTGCGGTCGCAATTAAGGCGTTCATATCCATAATTGTTCCGATCGCGGTTTGGATTTTTTGCAGAGCATCCGCGGCGGCATTTGCTTCACGTACTGTAGAAATACTGCGTTGTTGGCTTGATTCCATCGCTTTGACTGCGGCATCTGAACCGGACTTTAACTGCTGGATCATGGTATGAATTTCTTGCGTACTCTCTTGGGTTCGGCTGGCAAGTTTACGGACTTCGTCGGCGACCACAGCAAAGCCGCGACCTTGTTCTCCTGCGCGAGCAGCCTCAATCGCAGCGTTGAGCGCAAGTAGGTTAGTCTGTTCTGCGATATCTTGAATGACGGCGAGAGAGGAGGTGATGTTATTCACATCGCCTTCCAGTTTTCCAATGACGTTGCTTGCATCCGCGACTTCCTCAGCTAATGACTGGACGGAACGCGCCGCGGCATTAACGATTTTATGTACATCAGTCGCGTTGTCTTCCGCATCGCGCGCGGATTGGGCGGCATTATTGGCGTTGTTGGAAATTTCTTGTGCTGTAGTGGTCATTTCAGTCATCGCCGTTGCGACTTGTTCTGTTTCTTCCCGCTGGTTGGAGGCCAAATGATCCACTTGCTCAGCGCGTTGACTCATGGCGTTAGTCTCTTCAACCACTTGCTGCCCAACCTGATTGACTCGTTTAATGATATTTTGCAGGCTCTCAACAAAACGGTTGAAGTTTTGACTTAATTTCGAAAATTCGGGAACATTGAAACGCTCCATTCGTGCTGTGAGATCGGCATCGCCGCTGGCAAATGAGTTGATAGAACGATCAAACAGTTCAAGCGGATGCATGATGCTACGGTTGATCAAAATGGCCATCACACTCACCAGAACAACAATCACGAACGTAATACTGGTGATCGTGTAGAGACCTTGTTGTAGTTGCTCTTCTGCGCGTGCTTCCATGGCGGCTATTTCGGCATCCACGTCATCGGTATAAAAACCAGTACCGATGGTGAGATCCCACTGCGGAATGTAGACCGAATAACTCAACTTAGGTAACGGTGTTTGTTCACCCGGTTTGGGGAAATAGTAAGTGGTGAACTGATCTAACTTAGCGTTTTTAATCAAGTCCCGTATCAGATAGTTTCCCTGTGTATCTTGCATATTCATAAAGTTATCGCCCAACCCATTACTGGATTTTCCCAGCAATAGGCGAGTGCCTTTTGAATCGTAGCCAAAGATATAACCGCTTTGCCCAAACTGGATCTCACGTAGTACGGTGAGAACTTCTTCTAATGAGGCTTGGCGTGCCTTGAGTGGCGTGAGTGCCGTATCCGCGATTTGTAGATAGGATTTCAGCTCGGCCTGCTTCATTTCCATCATGGCTTCACGGGTATTGTGCATTTGTTCTTGGCTGAGTTGGCGAGTTTCGCTGAAGCTAAAGTACATCATACTTAACGCTATGGTGAGCAAAGGCACCAAGGAAAGGATGTATAGGCGTTGTCGAATAGTTAGGCTCATAGTAGTGACTCACAATGTAGTGCGATGGGCGCTTTCTTATTAAGCCTAGTTCAAAAGCTGGGCTTGTGTGGTCAACAATTGGAAGTTGTTTGGGTATTCACCCATTTGCCATGCTATACTCTGCGCCCTTTCTGTTCGATAGAGCGACAATCATGAACCTTAAATCCGATATTCAACAACTCAACAATCGCATCGATACTTGCCGTCGTAAGTTGGATGCCGCAAAAAGTCGCGCCGATTCAGAGATGGTCAGCAAGTTTACCGACGAATTAGAAACGCTGACTAAGCGTTTGAATAGCGTGAAAAGCAAGCAAGATTACGATCTGAATAAAATGCGTAAAACGATTGCCGATATGCCTTTCTCACGTGAAATCACCAAGCTTGAGCAAGCGGATCTCGGCAAGCTGAAAAAATCAGTGAAAGGTTTGGTACTTGTTCATCCAACCACCAAAATCGGCAAAGCATTACGCGTTGAAGTGATGACGGGTTTTGCGCCTAAGCCATTCTAAATATGGCAAAGAATTGAAATAGAAAGAGCCAGCATTTGCTGGCTCTTTTACATTTGGGATAGGCAAACTTTAATAGCCCATTAATTGCAATAACTGCTCGGCGGTTTGCACCGCTTCTTTACGGTTGGCGATATTGAGCTTCTGATACAGATTCCGAATGTGGGTTTTGATGGTGGTGCCTGCCACATCCAACTCATGAGCAATTTGTTCATTACTGAAACCTGAGTAGATAAGCCCAAGCACTTGCCATTCTCGTTGCGTGAGTGGGCTAGTGCGCACTAGCTCTGGAATGTTCGGGTGATTCACTAGTTTTTCCACAAACTCTTCATCAAAGTGGATAGAGCGGCTACGTTGAGTCGTCGAGATTTCTTTGAGCAGAAGATTGGCGCGATGACGTTCCAAATCCCCTAGCTCACCTTTGTGAACCAGTTTTTCCAGTAGATGACCAATTTTGCTACCATCGATCAGGAAATTACCAATCATGCCGGTTTGGTTGGTGAGGCGAAGAGCTTGTTTGAGCTTATCGCAGGCTTGCAGATCATCTCCTTCAGTAATGGCCAGCAGCGCTTCCACAATCAAATTGCGATTGGTGTCGGTGACGAGTTGATATTTTTGCGCCTGCTCTTGAATAAAGTCCAAGGTATGGCGCGCTTCGCTGAGTTCACCGAGTTGGATCTGCGCGCGTGCGATATTACGCCACTGCAATTGGGAGAAGTGGTTGCACGCTTTATCTGGTCGAGTGCTGGACTGTAGCCACTGACGGATCTCGGTGCTGTTTTCTTTGACTTGCCAGTACAGCAGCAAAGATAGCGAAGCATTCGCCGTCCAATCCACATGGTAAGTCGATTGTTTAAGTAGATGCTGTATCTGTTCAATAAAGCGTCCGCCTTTATCCAGCTCACCTCGGCCAATCGCAATTCTAGCCAGCATCGAATAACAGTGCAGGTGCTTACTTTGCGAATGGTTTTCTAGCACGCTCAGCCCCTTATAAGCGGCTTGTTCGGCTTCATCTAAGCGGTTCCAGCACCATAAAATTTGCGCGCGAATCCGCAGCAAAAATTCATGCAGCGGTACTTGGTGCAGTTGCTGCTCTTCAATCAACTTAAACGCGTTATCCTGCACTTCGTAAGCCGCTTGCACATAGCCCTGCGCCAGTAGAATTTCGCTTTGTTGCAGCAACGCCCACAGCGCTTGGTGATATACCTGATATTGACGCGCCAGTTTTTCCGTTTGCTGCATCATGGAGAGTGCGCGGCTGAGATGACCTAATACGTGATTTACTTCGCCAACCACAGAAGTGGCGACAATACGGCTGCGATACGTGGTGTGATCCAACTGGCTTAAAGCAAGCTCGGCGAGTTCCAGTGCTTTTTCTGGCTCGTTTTGGTTAATTGCGACTTGGGCACGCAGCGCGTTAAATTCGCCTTGCTCTTTGGTGGAGAGCTCGACATTCAGTGCCTGCATCTCTTTCGCTGCTTTGGCGAGTAATGCGCCCACATCGTTATAGCGATGCTGACTCTGCGCTAGCCAAGCTTGCAGCATGCACAATTTAGGCTCGCGATACAGTTGAGCGGGTGTAAGCAGATTGATTGCCGATTCCAACACCTCAAGCTCACCTTGGTTAAACATCTTCCAACCAAACTGGCTCAAAATGCTCGCCAGCAACTCGCTATCTTGCGCCAAACGCGCATGACGCAAGGCTTGGTGAGGTGTTGCCGCTTCTAACCAGGCTTTGGCGGCAGCACGTTGCAAATCTTGCTCTTGTTGCGGAATGCGTGCTTGGCGTTGGTGTGCTAAAAATTCAGCAAACAGATTGTGGAAGCGATACCAGTTGGTTTCTCCTTCCAGTGGCGAAATAAACAGCCCAAATCGATTGAGAGACTCGATCATCGCCAAGGCATCGTCACGCCCCGTTAAGCTGCTGACTAATGCATCGTCAAAATGATCGAGTACCGAACACTGCATCAAGAAATAGCGGGTTTCATCGTCGAGCAGATCAAACACTTCTTCGACCAGATAATCCCAAAGATGCGCATGGTT